>NZ_JBHXQN010000101.1:0-11545 GCF_042717785.1 Streptomyces sp. NPDC058619 | reverse complement strand
GAGTACACGACCGGTTCCGGCCGTGGTCCGTCCACGGTGCGCGAGGAGATCCTCTGCGCGGCCTTCGCTGAAGTCCTCGGTGTGGACAGTGTCGGTGTCGACGACAGCTTCTTCGCTCTGGGTGGCCACTCCCTCCTCGCGATCCGACTGGTGGAAGTCCTGCGCACCCGCGGCGTTTCGGTCTCGGTGCGGGTACTGTTCCAGACCCCGACGGTGGCAGGCCTTGCGGCTTCGTCCGGCGCGGAGAACGTCGTCGTGCCTCCCAACGTCATTCCGGAGGGCGCGCAGGCGATCACGCCCGACATGCTCCCGCTGGTCGACCTGACCGGCGGGGAGATCGAGCGGATCATTGCGACCGTGGACGGTGGCGCGGCGAACGTCGCCGACATCTACCCCCTGGCTCCGCTGCAGGAGGGTCTGCTCTTCCACCACCTCCTCGCCGACGGCGGCGAGGACGCCTACGTCATGCCGACAGTGCTCGAGTTCGACTCGCGTGAGCGGCTGGACGCGTTCACCGACGCGCTCCAGCAGGTCGTGGACCGGCACGACATCCTGCGCACCGGCATCGTGTGGGAAGGCCTGCGCGAACCAGTGCAGGTCGTGTGGCGCAGCGCCCAACTCCCAGTCATGGAGCTCGAACTCGATCTGCATAGTTCCGACCCGGCGGCCGACTTGGTCGCGATGGCCGGTTCCCGCATGGATCTGGGCCGAGCCCCGCTGATCGGGCTGCACACGGCGGCGGTGCCTGGGGGCGACCGGTGGTTTGCGCTGTTCCGGGCGCACCACATGGTGCAAGACCATACGGCCGTAGTGGTGTTGCTTGAGGAGGTGCAGGCGGTGCTCGCCGGGAGGGCTGCCGAGCTGCCGGAGCCGCTGCCTTTCCGGACGTTCGTCGCACAGGCGCGTGCGGGGCTTGACAGTGGGAAGCACGAGGCGTTCTTCGCCGACCTGCTGGGTGACGTCACCGAGCCCACCGCGCCGTTCGGGCTGGTGGACGTGCGGGGTGATGGCGCGGGCATGGTGCGGGCCGGGGTTACGTTCCCGGACGAACTGAGCGGGCGGCTGCGTGAGGTGGCGCAGCGGATTGGTGCGAGCCCGGCCACGGTGATGCATGTGGCGTGGGCGCGGGTCCTTGCCGCGGTCAGCGGCCGGGACGACGTGGTGTTCGGCACCATCCTGTTCGGGCGGATGAACGCCGGAGCCGGGTCGGACCGGGTCGCCGGGCCGTTCATGAACATGCTGCCTGTACGGGCAGGCCTTGGCGACGGTATAGGTGTTCTCGCGGCGGTGCAGGCGATGCGCGGTCAGCTCGCCGGGCTCCTTGAGCACGAGCACGCGCCACTTGCCGTTGCCCAGCGCGCCAGCGGAGTGCCGTCGGACGCACCGCTGTTCACCTCGATGTTCAACTACCGGCATGAGGGCGGCCGTGCCTCCGCCCGGATCGTGGAAGCGGAAGAGGAGCAGAAGGGCCTGGACGGAGTCAGGACGGTGCTGGTCGTCGACCGCACCAACTACCCCCTTTCGGTCGCCGTTGACGACGACGGTCACCGGCTGCGGGTGGTGGTCGACGCGGTCGCCCCGATCGACCCGCACATCGTCGGGACGCTCGTCCGCGCGGCCACCGAGAGTCTGGCGGCTGCGCTGGAGGAGGCCCTTGCCGGCGGTCCCGATGCTCCGCTGAGCGGCATCCGTGTGCTCGATGACGCCCGGCGTCGCCAGGTGCTCACCGAGTGGAACGACACGGGGGCGGAGGTGTCGTCGGTGGGGGTGCCCGAGCTGTTCGAGGCGCGGGTGGCCCGTGCCCCGGATGCCGTCGCGGTTGTCGCTGATGGTGTTGAGGTGTCGTTCGGGGAGCTGGATGCGCGGGCCAACCGGCTTGCGCACTATCTCGTCGGTCAGGGTGTGGGTCCGGAGTCGCTCGTCGGCCTGTGCCTGCCACGTGGTGTGGACATGATCGTGGCGATCCTCGCATCCTGGAAGGCGGGAGCGGGATATCTGCCGGTCGATCCGGAGTATCCGGCTGAGCGTGTCGCGTTCATGCTCGCGGACAGTGGGGTTGCGGTCCTGCTGAGCGAGGAGGAGGTGCTCGACGAGCTGCCGGTGGGGCGGGTGCGGGCCATCGCCTTGGACGACCCGCTGGTCGCGGGTGCGGTGGGGGCCTGCCCGGAGACCTCGCCGGGGCTGCGTGTGGGGCCGGACGGTCTGGCGTATGTCATCTACACCTCCGGCTCCACCGGTCGTCCGAAGGGTGTGGCGGTCACCCACGGCGGCCTGACGAACTACGTCGTATGGGCGAGCAAGGCGTATGGGATGCAGGACGGTGGCGGAGCGCCGCTGCACTCTTCGCTGGCGTTCGACCTCACGGTGACGAGTGTGCTGGTGCCGCTGGTGTCGGGCTCCGCAGTCGTGGTGAGCCGGCAGGGCGGGGCGGAGGGGCTCGCGTCCCTGGTCGGCGCCGGTGGTGGTTTCGGGCTGATGAAGCTGGTACCGGCCCATCTGCCGCTGCTGACCGAGCTGATACCGGACGACAGGCTTCCGGGCGCGGCGCGCAGGGTGATCGTCGGTGGCGAGGCGCTGACCGGTACCGCCGTGCGGTCCTGGTTGGAGCGGGCGCCTGGTTCGGTGGTCGTCAACGAGTACGGTCCGACCGAGACGGTGGTCGGGTGCACCGTCTTCGAGGTGTCGGCAGGGCAGGACGTGGGCGCCTCCGTGCCGATCGGCAGGCCGAATGCCAACACCCGGGTCTATGTGCTCGACGGGATGCTGCAGCCCGTGGTCCCCGGAGTCGGCGGCGAGCTGTACATTTCCGGGGCGCAGGTGGCTCGTGGCTATGTGCGACGGGCCAGCCTGACGAGTGAGCGCTTCGTGGCCTGCCCGTTCGAGCCCGGTGTCCGGATGTACCGGACCGGCGACCAGGTCCGGTGGACCGCCGATGCGCAGCTGGACTATCTGGGGCGGGTGGACGAGCAGGTGAAGGTCCGGGGCTTCCGGATCGAGCCGGGAGAGGTCGAGGCGGCCCTGCTGACCCACCCGTCGGTGGGCGGGGCCGCGGTCGTGGCCCGCGAGGACACCCCGGGCGACGCCCGCCTCGTCGCCTACGTCGTGGCGCCTGAGGGGGAGCGTTCGTCAGGTGCAGAACTCTCCGTTATTCTGCGGAAGTTCGCTGCTCAGCGACTGCCTGAGCACATGGTGCCCTCAGCCGTCGTCCCGCTGGAGCGGCTGCCGTTGACTCCCAACGGCAAGCTCGACCGCAAGGCACTGCCCGCACCGGAATACGCCGGGTCGGCGGGTGTCGGCCGGGAACCGTCTACGCCGCAGGAGCGGGCGCTGTGCGAGGCGTTCGCCCACGTTCTCGGCATCGACGAAGTAGGCGTGGACGACGACTTCTTCGAACTCGGCGGCCACTCCCTCCTTGCAGTCCGCCTCGTGAGCCGGGTGCGCGCGCAGCTCAGCGTGGAACTCCCACTGCGAGTACTGCTCGACAACCCGACGGTGGCAGGTCTCGCACAACAGCTTGGAAAACAGAAGTCAGCTAGGCCGGCCTTGCGGCCCATGCGTAACCAGGGGGATTCCTGATGTTTCCATTGTCATTCGCGCAGCGCCGCCTGTGGTTCATCGAGCAGCTCGAGGGGCCGAGCTCGACGTACAACATTCCCGTGGTCCTTCCGCTGTCGGGCCACGTCGACCGGGTGGCGCTCGACGCCGCCCTGCGGGATGTGATCGGCCGTCACGAGGTGTTGCGGACGGTGTTCCCCACGGCCGATGGAGAGCCGTACCAGCACATCCTCAAACCCGACGCACTGTCCTGGGAGCTGTCCTACGCCGAGGTGCCGCCCCAGGACCTGGCGGCGGCCACCAGGGAGGCGGTGGCGCGACCGTTCGATCTCTCCTCCGACGTGCCGATCCGTGCCTGGCTGTTCGCGACCGGTCCCGACGCGCACGTACTCGTCGTGGTCGTACACCACATAGCCAGCGACGGCTGGTCCACCCGGCCGCTGGCCCGGGACCTCTCAATGGCGTACGCCGCGCGGTGCGAGGGCCGGGCGCCGGAGTTCGAACCGCTGCCGGTGCAGTACGCGGACTACGCGCTGTGGCAGCGTGAACTGCTCGGCGAAGAGAATGACCCCGAGAGCGTGCTCTCCCGTCAGATGGGCTACTGGCGCCAGCAGTTGGCAGACCTGCCGGAGGCGTTGGCGCTGCCCTTCGACCGGCCGCGCCCGGCGGTGGCCGGCTTCCGCGGCCACACGGTGCCCCTGACGGTGCCCGCCGAAGTGCACGCGCGGCTCGCGGAGATCGCACGCACGTCGGACGCCACGACGTTCATGGTGGTCCAGGCGGCACTTGCGGTGCTCCTGTCCCGCCTCGGCGCGGGTACCGACATCCCGATCGGCGCCGCGGTCGCCGGGCGCACCGACGTGGCCCTGGACGACCTGGTCGGGTTCTTCGTGAACACCCTCGTCATGCGCACGGACCTGTCGGGGGATCCGACGTTCAGCGAGCTGCTCGCCCGGGTGCGGGAGGCTGGTTGGAGCGCTTTCGCGCACCAAGACGTGCCGTTCGAGCGGCTGGTCGAGGAACTGGCCCCAACGCGTTCGCTGGCTCGGCACCCGCTGTTCCAGGTGATGCTCACCATGCAGAACACCGCCGACGCGGCCCTGGATCTGCACGGTGTGCAGGCCGGGGGAGCTGCGGACGGCGCCCGTCCGGAGTCGCTGACCGGCGGCTTGGCGGCCAAGTTCGACCTGGAAGCAAGCGTGGCCGAGGTGTTCGACGCCGAGGGGCGCCCGGCGGGACTGCGCGGCGAGCTCATTGCGGCGGCGGACCTGTTCGACATCGCGACGGCCGAGCGCCTGGTCGAGCGCCTGGGGCAGGTCCTCGCCGCAGTCGCCGCCGACCCCGGGACCCGACTGAGCGCGGTCGATGTCCTGGACGCGGACGAGCGTCGCCGGGTTCTCTCGGACTGGAACGACACCGCCGCTGAGGTGCCGCAGGCCACCGTGACGGAGCTGTTCGAGGCACAGGTGGCCCGCACTCCGGACACGGTCGCGGTGGTGTGGGAAGGCACCGAGCTGACTTACGCCGAACTGGACGCGCGGGCCAACCGTCTTGCCCGACACCTGATCGGTCTGGGCGTTGGCCCGGAGTCGCGGGTTGCGGTGTGCCTGGAGCGCGGCGTAGACGCGGTGGCGGCCCTCATCGGCGTGCTCAAGGCCGGCGGTGCGTACGTGCCGGTGGATCCGGCGTACCCCGCCGAGCGGATCGCGTACATGCTTGGCGATGCGGCGCCCGTGGTTGTCCTCGCCGCCTCGGCCACCGCCACTATCCTCCCGCCCTCCGGGCTGCAGGCCGTGGTTCTCGACACGCCGGAGACCGTCGCCGCGCTGGCCGCTCTGCCTGCTGGTGCGCCCGGGCAGCACGAGCGCGTGGCCCCGCTGACCCCCGGCCATCCGGCGTACGTCATCTACACCTCCGGCTCCACGGGCCGTCCGAAGGGCGTGGTGGTGGAGCACCGGTCGGTGGCGGGGCTGCTGGCGTGGGCGGGTGCCGAGTTCGGCGGCGCCGACTTCTCCCGGGTGCTGCTCTCCACCTCGTTCACCTTCGACGTGTCGGTCTTCGAGCTGTTCGGCCCGCTGGTCACCGGCGGATCCGTCGAGCTCGTCCCGGACCTGCTGGTGCTCGCCGACACCGAGCGCGGCCCCTGGCAGGTGAGCCTGGTCAGTGGCGTTCCGTCGGCCTTCGCCCGTATCCTGGGCCGCTCCGGCCCCGAGGTCCGTCCGCGTACGGTGGTGCTTGCGGGCGAGGCGCTCACTGGCGACGCGGTGGCCGGTATTCGCCAGGAGCTGCCGGGCGCGCGGGTGGCGAACATCTACGGTCCCACTGAGGCGACCGTCTACACCACCGCCTGGTACGCCGACACCGACGTCGAAGGCGCCGTACCCATCGGCCGGCCGATTTCCAACGCCCGCGTGTACGTCATGGACGGCTATCTGTCGCCGGTCGGACCCGGAGTGGCCGGCGAGCTGTACATCGCCGGCGCGGGTCTGGCGCGAGGCTATCTGCACCGCCCCGCCCTGACCGCGGAACGTTTCGTCGCCGACCCCTACGGCGCGCCCGGTGAGCGCTTGTACCGTACGGGTGACCTGGTCCGGTGGACCGCCGACGGGCAACTGGAATACCTGGGTCGCGCGGATGAGCAGGTCAAGATCCGCGGCTTCCGTATCGAGCTCGGCGAGGTCCAGTCAGCGGTGGCCGCGCACCCGTCGGTGGCCCAGGCCGTGGTGGTGGCTCGTGAGGATGTCCCCGGCGACAAGCGCCTGGTGGCGTACGTCGTGACCGGCGCAGCGCCCGAAGAGGAGCTGTCGGCGGCGGTGCGAGCCCTGGTGGCGGAGCGACTGCCGCAGTACATGGTGCCGTCGGCAGTGGTGGTCCTCGACGCGCTGCCCCTGTCCCCGAACGGCAAGCTGGACCGTGTGGCTCTGCCTGCCCCCGAGTACACCAGCGGCTCCGGCCGTGGACCCTCCTCTGTCCGTGAGGAGATCCTCTGCGAGGTGTTCGCCGAGGTCCTCGGCGTGGACAGCGTCGGCGTCGACGACGACTTCTTTACCCTCGGGGGCCACTCCCTGCTCGCGGTACGCCTGGTGGAGGTGCTGCGGACCCGCGGCGTGTCCGTCTCGGTGCGGGCGCTGTTCCAGACCCCGACCGTGGCAGGGCTCGCCTCCGCGGCCGGTGCGGAGAGCGTCGTCGTACCGCCGAACGTCATCCCGCAGGACGCGCAGGCGATCACACCGGAGATGCTCCCCCTGGTCGACCTGACCGTCGAGGAGATCGAGCGGGTCGTCGCGACCGTGGACGGTGGCGCGGCGAACGTCGCGGACGTCTATCCGCTGGCCCCCCTGCAGGAGGGTCTGCTCTTCCACCACCTCCTCGCCGACGGCGGCGAGGACGCCTATGTGCTGCCGACCGTGGTCAGGTTCGACTCGCGCGCGCGGCTCGAGGCGTTCACCGAGGCCCTCCAGCGGGTCGTGGACCGGCACGACATCCTGCGTACCGGCATCGTGTGGGAAGGCCTGCGCGAGCCGGTACAGGTGGTGTGGCGCCACGCCGCCGTGCCCGTCGACGAGGTCGCACTCGACCCGCAGGCCATGGACCCGGTGGCGGAGCTGGTCGCAGGGGTCGGCTCGGCCATGGACCTGCGGCGCGCGCCGCTGATCCAGGTGCACGTGGCGGCCGAGCCGGGCGGCGAAGCGTGGCTCGGGCTGGTGCGGATGCACCACATGGTTCAGGACCACACGGCGCTGGAGGTGCTGCTCGCTGAGGTGGAGGCATTCCTGTCCGGACGCGGGGACGGTCTGCCCGTGCCGATGCCCTTCCGCGACTTCGTAGCCCAGGCGCGTGGCGGGGTGGCCCGTGCCGAGCACGAACGCCACTTCTCCCAGCTCCTTGGCGACGTGACCGAGCCGACCGCGCCCTACGGCCTGGTCGACGCGCACGGCGACGGCGCGGCAGTGGTCCGCGCCAGGCAGGAGTTCCCGCCGGGCCTTGTGGAGCGGGTCCGCGGCGTCGCCCGCGGACTGGGTGCCAGCCCCGCCACCGTGCTGCACGTGGCGTGGGCACGGGTGCTCGCGGCGGTCAGCGGCCGCGAGGACGTGGTGTTCGGCACCGTCCTGTTCGGCCGCATGAACGCTGGTACCGGATCGGACCGCACGCTGGGCCCGTACATCAACACGCTGCCCGTACGGGTGCGTACCGGCGAACTCGGGTCGGCGGATGCGGTCACTGCGATGCGCGGCCAGCTCGCCGAACTGCTCTCCCACGAGCACGCGCCCCTCGCCCTGGCCCAGCAGGCCAGCGGCGTGCCCGGTGACACCCCGCTGTTCACCTCACTCCTCAACTACCGTCACAACAGCGGCCGTCCGGCCGCCGGTGCGGCGGACGAGGCGAGCGCGGCAGGGATCGCGGGCATCAGGGCCGTTTTTTCCCAGGAGCGCAACAACTACCCGCTGACCGTCTCGGTCGACGACGACGGGGACGACGGCATCGGGCTCGCCGTGGACGCGGTTGCTCCGATCGTTGCCAACGCGGTGGGTGATCTACTGCGGACTGCTGTGGAGAACCTGGTGACGCTGCTCGAAGGCGTCCTTGAGGGCGGTCCGGATCGGCCGCTGCGCAGCGTGAAGGTGGTGGACGGGAATGAGTGCCGCCGGATGCTCGTCGAGTGGAACGACACGGCGGACGACACGCCGCGCCGACTGGTGCCGGAACTGCTGAGGGAGCGGGCCGCGCAGGACCCGGCGGCGGTCGCCGTGGAGTGCGATGGTGTCGAGGTCTCCTACAGCGAACTGGACGCGCGGGCGAACCGGCTGGCACACCTGCTGGTCCGCCGCGGCGTGGGCTCCGAGTCGGTGGTGGGCCTGTGTCTGGAACGCGGTGTGGACGTGCTGGTTTCCGTCCTTGCGGTGTGGAAGGCCGGTGGCGCGTACCTGCCGGTGGATCCCGAATACCCGGTGGAGCGTGCCGCGTTCATGCTGACGGACGCCGCGGTGACCTGTGTCCTCACCGGGCAGGGCACCCGCGGCCGGCTCGCGGAGTTCGAGCAGCGATCCGGTGCACCCGTTGTGGTGCTCGACGATTCTTCGGTGGAAGCCGAGTTGGCGGGTCTGCCGGGTAACGCGCCGACGCCGGACGAGGGTGCGGGCGCCGTCTTGCCTGCGCACAGCGCGTACGTCATTTACACGTCCGGGTCGACCGGGCGTCCCAAGGGGGTCGTGGTCACCCACGACGGCCTGGCGAATTATGTGATGTGGGCGCACCGGGCCTATGGCATGGCCGAGGGGGGTGGGGCGCCGCTGCATTCGTCGCTCGCCTTCGACCTGACGGTCACGAGCCTGCTGGTGCCCCTGGTGTCCGGCTCCCGAGTCGTGATCAGCCGGGAGGGAGGAGCCGAGGGTCTTGCCGCGGCGGTGCGTGATTCCGGTGGGTTCGGCCTGGTGAAGGTCGTGCCGGGGCATCTGCCACTGCTTTCCCGGCTGCTGCCTGACGGTGTGCGCGCGGGGGCGGCCCGCCGCTGGATCGTCGGTGGTGAGGCGTTGCAGGGTGCTGATGTGCGCGCCTGGCTCGACCAGGCGCCCGAATCCGTTGTGGTCAACGAGTACGGGCCGACCGAGACCGTGGTCGGGTGCTGTGTCTTCGAGGTGGTGGCCGGTCAGGAGGTCGGCGACTCGGTGCCGATTGGGCGACCGATCGCCAACACCCGTCTGTACGTGCTGGATGGCAACCTGGCGCCGGTACCTGTGGGGGTGGCGGGCGACCTGTACATCGCGGGTGCCGGCCTGGCCCGTGGTTATGTGGGCCGGGCCGGGATCACGGCTGAGCGGTTCGTTGCCTCGCCGTTCGCGGCGGGCGAGCGCATGTACCGCAGCGGCGACGTGGCCCGGTGGCGTGCGGACGGCGAGCTGGAGTACCTGGGCCGCTCCGACGATCAGGTCAAGATCCGTGGATTCCGTGTCGAGCCGGGTGAGATCGCGTCCGCGCTGGCGGAGCATCCGTCCGTGGCCCAGGTGGCGGTCGTGGCGCGCGAGGACGTTCCGGGTGACAAGCGCCTGGTGGCCTATGCCGTGCCGGGCGAGGCCGTTCAAGGTGATGAACTGGTGCAGGGTCTGAGCCAGTTCGCGGACCAGGTGCTGCCCGCGTACATGGTGCCGGCAGCGGTCGTCGTCCTCGATGGGTTGCCGCTGACGGTGAACGGCAAGCTGGACCACACGGCCCTGCCCGCACCGGAATACAGGGCAGGGGCGAGCCGCGGGCCCGCCAACGCCCGCGAGGAGATCCTGTGCGAGGTGTTCGCCGAGGTCCTCGGCCTGGAGAAGGTCGGCGTCGACGATGACTTCTTCCGCCTCGGGGGGCACTCCCTGCTCGCCGTGTCGCTGGTGGAGCGGCTGCGGCTGCGCGGCATCTCCGTCTCGGTCCGGACGCTGTTCGAGCGGCCGACGGTGGCGGGCCTTGCCGGGGACACGGCCGCGGAGCGCATCGAGGTACCCCCGAACCTGATCCCCGAGGGCGCGCAGGAACTCACTCCGGAGATGCTGCCGCTGATCGGCCTGACCGCCGACGAGATCGAGCGGATCGTCGCCACGGTCGAGGGCGGCGCCGCCAACGTGGCGGACATCTACCCGCTGGCCCCACTGCAGGAGGGTCTGCTCTTCCACCACCTGATGGCGGGGTCCGGACGCGACACCTACGCGGCCCCCACGGCGCTCGAGTTCGACTCGCGCGCCCGCCTCGACGCTTTCGTGGACGCGCTCCAGCAGCTGGTGAACCGGCATGACATCTACCGCACCTCCGTGGTGTGGGAGGGGCTGCGCGAACCGGTGCAGGTGGTGTGGCGCAACGCCCGGATCCCCGTCGAGCGCGTGACGCTCGATCCGGACGGCGCGGAGATTGTGGAACAGCTCCTGGAGCTCGGCGGCACCTCCATGGACCTGAGCCGGGCGCCTCTGGTCGACCTGCACGTCGCGGCCGTCCCCGGCTGCGACCGCTGGGCGGCGCTGTTGCGCATGCACCACATGGTCCAGGACCACACGACCCTGGAGGCCGTCTTCGAGGAGCTGCAGGCCTTCGTGACCGGGCGGGGCGCGGAACTGGCGAAGCCGCTGCCCTTCCGCGACTTCGTCGCGCAGACCCGCAGCGGCGACAAGCGCGAGGAGCACGAGCGGTACTTCGCCGGGCTGCTCGGCGATGTGACCGAGCCGACCTTCGCGTTCGGCCTCGCGGACGTGCACGGCGATGGCACCCACCTGTCCAAGGCCCACGTCGACTTCGAGGCGTCCCTGGACGACCGGGTACGCGCCACCGCGCGCCGCCTCGGCACCAGCCCCGCGACCCTGCTACACGTGGCGTACGCCCGGGCCCTCGCTGCCGTCAGCGGCCGCGAGGACGTGGTCTTCGGCACCGTCCTGTTCGGCCGGATGAACTCCGGCGCGGGCTCCGACCGGGCGCTCGGTCTCTTCATGAACACTCTGCCGGTCCGGGCGCGGGTGTCCGGCGTCGGAGTCGTCGAGGCGGTCGGCTCGATGCGCAGCCAGCTGGCCGGGCTCCTTGAACACGAACACGCGCCGCTCGCCGTCGCTCAGGGCGCCAGTGGCGTCACCGGCGACATCCCCCTGTTCACCACGCTTCTGAACTACCGTCACAACACCACCGGCCCGGTCGCGCGCGTCGCTGACGGCGGCAAGGGCGAGGGGTTCGAGGGCATCCGCAGGCTGTTCATGCGGCCCCTCAACAACTATCCGCTGACGGTCGCCGTGGACGACAACGGAGACAGCATGGGCCTGGTGGTGGACTCCGCCGACCCCGGTGACCCGCGCGCGGTGGGTCTCCTGGTGCGGACCGCCCTCGAGAACCTGGTCGCGGCGCTGGACTCCGCGCTGGACGGCGGCCCCGAGCTGCTGCTGAGCTCGGTCGAGGTGCTGGCCGAGGGTGATCTGCATCGGGTTCTGGTGGAGTGGAACGACACTGCGGCGGAGGTGCCCGCCGGTACGGTGGCGGT
>NZ_JBHXQN010000100.1:0-11614 GCF_042717785.1 Streptomyces sp. NPDC058619 | reverse complement strand
GGTGGGGCTGGGTGTGTCGCGGGGGCGGTGGGTGTTGGGCCCCTGAGCGGGCCATTGCGGCGCCCCCCGCCGGGGGGGCCCCCGGGGCGGCGGCCTCGGCGGGGGGCGCCCCCGCGCGCGGCCCCGGGGTTCGATCCGCAGCACCGCCACACGCAGCACCGCCACCCGCAGCACCGCCACACCCGCCACACGCAGTACCGCCACAGCCGTCACATCGTCGTCCGGGGAGGACCACAACATGGGCGTCACACTCGCCAAGGGGGGCAATGTCTCCCTCTCCAAGGCCGCACCGAACCTGACCCGGGTTCTGATCGGCCTCGGATGGGACGCGCGCTCGACCACCGGAGCGGACTTCGACCTCGACGCCAGCGCGCTGCTCTGCAACAGCGGCCGGGTGCTCGGGGACGACTACTTCGTCTTCTACAACAACCTGACGAGCCCCGACGGCTCCGTCGAACACACGGGGGACAACCTCACCGGCGAGGGCGACGGTGACGACGAGTCGATCATCATCGACCTCTCCCAGGTGCCGGCCCAGGTCGACAAGATCGTCTTCCCCGTCTCCATCCACGACGCCGAGGCCCGGCGACAGAGCTTCGGCCAGATCAGCAACGCCTTCATCCGCGTGGTGAACCAGGCGGACGGCCAGGAGCTGGCCCGCTACGACCTCTCCGAGGACGCCTCCAGCGAGACCGCGATGATCTTCGGCGAGGTCTACCGCTACGGCGGCGAATGGAAGTTTCGGGCCGTGGGGCAGGGGTACGCGTCGGGGCTCCGGGGCATCGCTCTAGACTTCGGGGTCAACGTTTCGTAAAGCCGTACAAGACGATGGGGTGCCAGTGGTTCTCAAAACCTTCGGCTGGTCGTTCGCAGTCACTGCGCTCGGTCTGGTCGCAGCGGTTCTCTACGGGGGGTGGGAGGCTTTCGGGATCGTCGCGATCCTCTGCATCCTCGAGATCTCGCTGTCTTTCGACAACGCGGTGGTCAACGCCGGGATCCTGAAGAAGATGAATGCCTTCTGGCAGAAGATCTTCCTCACCATCGGCATCCTCATCGCCGTGTTCGGCATGCGGCTGGTCTTCCCCGTGGTGATCGTTGCGATCAGCGCCAAGATCGGGCCCATCGAGGCCGTCGATCTGGCCATGAACGACAAGGACATGTACCAGCAGCTCGTCACCGACGCGCACCCGTCCATCGCCGCCTTCGGCGGCATGTTCCTCCTGATGATCTTCCTCGACTTCATCTTCGAGGACCGTGACATCAAGTGGCTCGCGTGGCTGGAGCGCCCGCTCGCCAAGCTCGGCAAGGTCGACATGCTTTCGGCGTGCATCGCGCTGATCGTCCTGGCCGTGACCGCGATGACCTTCGGCGCCAACGCCCACCAGCACGGTGGCATGCACGTGGACAAGGCGCAGACCGTCCTGATCTCCGGCATCCTCGGTCTGATCACCTACATGGTGGTCGGCGGCCTCTCCGGCTATTTCGAGAACAAGCTGGAGGAAGAGGAGGAGGCCGTCAGCGAGGCGGAGGACGAGGCCAGGAAGACCGGCAAGCCCGTCTCGGCCGTCGCCATGGCCGGCAAGGCCGCGTTCTTCATGTTCCTCTACCTGGAGGTCCTCGACGCCTCGTTCTCCTTCGACGGGGTCATCGGCGCCTTCGCCATCACCAACGACATCGTGCTCATGGCCCTCGGCCTCGGCGTCGGTGCCATGTACGTCCGGTCGCTGACGGTCTACCTGGTCCGCCAGGGCACCCTCGACGACTACGTCTACCTGGAGCACGGCGCGCACTACGCCATTGGCGCGCTCGCCGTCATCCTGCTCGTCACCATCCAGTACGAGATCAACGAGTTCATCACCGGTCTCGTCGGCGTCGTGCTGATCGGCTGGTCCTTCTGGTCCTCGCTGCGCCGCAACAAGCGCTTGGCGAGCTTGGAGAAGGAGGGGGTCGCCGTAGAGGCATGACCCCGCCGTTAATGCGGAACGCTCCATGGCGGGGCGGCCCAGGGGGTCCCTCCCGGACGGAAGTCCAGGGGAGCGGACCCGGCGGGCCGCCCCGCTTCTCGTAGGCATCCAGGGGACCAGGGGAACCAGGGGGTAGGGGATGGGCTTCTTCGACGGCATCTTGGGCAGTCGTGCCGTGCAGTTCCAGTCGGGCAGTGCCTCGTCGAACGCGATCGAGTTGACCAAGCGGCAACCGACGGTGTCGCTCAGCAAACAGGGCGCGGTCCACGGCAACCTGCGCGTCAACCTGTCCTGGCGCATGCGCACCTCGGACATAGGCGGCCGGTCCGGCCAGAGCGGGCAGCTGTTCCGCCACCCGTTCAAGCTCTTCAAGCCCGACATGGTGCAGGCGCACACCCAGGGCATGGTCAACGTCGACCTCGACATGGGCTGCCTGTACGAGCTGACCGACGGCACCCGCGGCGCCGTCCAGCCGCTCGGCAACCTGCTCGGGGACCTCAACGACCCGCCGTTCGTCAAGCTCAGCGGCGACGACCGGTTCGGTTCGGGGTCGGGGGAGACCCTCTACATCAACCTCGACCACGCCGACGACATCAAGCGGCTGCTGGTCTTCGTCTACATCTACGACCAGACCCCGGCCTTCGACCGGACGCACGCCATGGTGACCCTCTTCCCGGTCACCGGGCCGCGGATCGAGATCCCGCTGGACGAGCGGCAGCCGCAGGCCCGCTCGTGCGCCGTCGTCTCCCTGGAGAAGGTCAAGGGGGAGCTGGTCGTGCGGCGCGAGGTGAAGTTCGTGTACGGGTTCCAGGCCGAGCTGGACCGGCTGTACGGCTGGGGGCTCCAGTGGGGGCGGGGCTACAAGAGCACCAAGGCCTGACGGGGCGGCGCCGGGCGCTCAGGCGCTTGCAGCGCGGCGGCCCTGTCCGCCGGGCCCCCGGGTGCCGGGGCCGGGCGCCCCGGGGCCCGGCCCCGGCCCGACCCGGGGGCCCGGCCGGTCAGCGCCGGATGAACTGGGGGCCCTGTACCGGCATCCGGAAGGACGGGTCCCCGCCCGGGCCCGGCACCGGCACCGGCGACACCGGCTGGGGGTACCCGTACGCGGGCGGTACGGCCGGCGGGGCCTGCGTGGGCGGCGCCATCGCGGCCGTCTGCTCGGAGGTGGGACCGGCGGTCGGGCTCCCCGCGGGCTCGGGCGCGCCCTCCGCGGCGTTCTCGTCGACCGAGATGCCGTGGTCCGTCGCCAGGCCCACCAGGCCGTCGGAGTAGCCCTCGCCCAGCGCGCGGAACTTCCACCCGTCGCCGCGGCGGTACAGCTCCCCGCAGATCACGGCCGTCTCGGCGCCCGTCTCGGGCCGTACGTCGAAGTAGGCCAGCGGCTCGGAGGCGCCGGACACCGTGGCGTCGTAGAGCAGGATGCGCAGGTCGCGGACGCGCTCGAAGGGCACGTCCTCGGCGGAGGCGACCACCAGGACGCGGTCCACGGACGGGGTGACCGTCCGCAGGTCGGCCTGGACGGCGTCGGTGACCGCGTCGCCGATCTGCTTCTTCCCCAGGCGCCAGACGGCTCCGGACGGGTGCCGCGGCTGGTTGTAGAAGACGAAGTCCTCGTCCGAACGCACCCGGCCGTCCGAGCCCACGAGCAGGGCGGACGCGTCCACGTCCGGCACGTCGGGGCCACCCGTCCAGCGCAGCACCGCCCGGACCGCCGTGGCGGCCACCGGGATGTTGGAGCCCTTCTGCATCGCGTGCGTCATGCCCGTCATCCTGCCCTCCCGGGGGCGACAGGGACAATGCGGCCCCCCGTAGGACCTTGCCCTCGAACGGGAGACCTGGGCATGGTGCAAGAGGGTTACCTGAACTTCATGTGCTTGAGGAACTCTTGACTCAGGTTCGTACGTACTATTACCGGCCACGCCAGTTGGGCCGCCGAGGCAGTACGGGGGAAGCGCATGCGTCACTTTGGGCACATATCGCCTACTGTCCGTAAGGACCTCTTCCACCAGGAGCCGACGGAGTTCACCGGCGCCTCACCGGCCCGCATCCTCGCCGCGGCACTGGGAGCCACGCTCTACAGCCCCGCCACGCGCCCCCAGCTCGCCGCGGACGTCCGCAAGCAGGCCGGCCGGGGAGTCGTCTCCATGGTGCTCTGCCTGGAGGATTCCATCAGCGACGGCGATGTCGCCGGGGCCGAGGAGAACCTCGTCCGGCAGTTCGCCGAGCTCGACGCGACCCACGGTGCCGACGACGCGGACGACCCGGACGGCCGGGAGCTCCCGCTGCTGTTCGTCCGCGTCCGCACCCCCGAGCAGATTCCCGACCTCGCGCGCCGCCTCGGCGGATCCGTGCGGGGACTGGCCGGATTCGTACTCCCCAAGTTCGACGAAAGCCGCGGAATCGCCTTCCTGGAGGCCGTCGCCCAGGCGGAGGCCGAGAGCGGGCTGCCCCGCCTGTACGCGATGCCCGTCCTGGAGACCCCGGAGCTGCTCCACCTCGAAACCCGCGTCGAGGCCCTCGCCGGCATCTCCCGGGCGGTCAACAAGCACCGCGAGCGGGTCCTGGCCCTGCGGCTCGGCGTGACCGACTTCTGCTCCGCGTACGGGCTGCGGCGCACCCCCGACATGACCGCCTACGACGTCCAGATCGTCGCGGGCGTCATCGCGGACGTCGTCAACGTCCTCAGCCGCGCCGACGGCACCGGGTTCACCGTGACCGGCCCGGTCTGGGAGTACTTCCGCAGCCAGCAGCGCCTCTTCAAGCCCCAGCTGCGCCGCAGCCCCTTCCTGGAGGAAGGTGTGGAGGAGCTGCGCACCGCCCTGATCGAGCACGACCTGGACGGACTGCTGCGCGAGATCGAGCTCGACCGGGCCAACGGACTGCTGGGCAAGACCTGCATCCACCCCGCCCACGTCACGCCCGTGCACGCGCTGTCGGTGGTCTCCCACGAGGAGTTCAGCGACGCCCAGGACATCCTGCGCCCCGAGCGCGGCGGCGGCGGAGTGATGCGTTCCGTCTATACGAACAAAATGAACGAGGTGAAGCCCCACCGGGCCTGGGCCGAGCGCACCATGCTGCGCGCCGAGGTCTTCGGGGTGGCAAAGGAGGAGGTCGGCTTCGTCGACCTCCTCACGGCCGGGCTCCAGGTGTGAGCCCGTCCTTGACGACGAGGAAGGGCAAGACGATCGACGAGGTCGACGAGGTCTGGTCGGGAACCTGGGTCGCGCAGCGGCTCGGCGTGAGCCTGCGAGAATCTCCGGGCGCCGGGAAACCGCGGCTTGACGAACTGCTGGGCCTGGCGCTGCGGCGCAACCCCAAGCGGGCGCACCTGCTGGTCTCGCAGGTGCTCGGCAAGCACGTCCCGCAGTCACCGCAGACGGTGTACGCCGCCGGGTACGGGCTCGGTGAGCGCGTCCGCGCGCTGCTCGGCGAGGACGCGGCCTCCGCCGTGGTCCTCGGCTACGCGGAAACCGCCACCGGCCTCGGCCACTGCGTCGCCGACGGCCTGGGCCCCGCCCCCTACCTGCACTCCACCCGCCGGCCCGTGCCCGGCGTGGAGCCCGCCGGCGGGTTCGAGGAGGCCCACTCGCACGCCACCTCGCACCTGCTGCTGCCCGAGGACCCCGAGCTGCTCGCGGGCAGCGGGCCGCTGGTCCTGGTCGACGACGAGTTCTCCACCGGCAACACGGTCCTGAACACCATCCGCGACCTGCACGCCCGCCACCCCCGCCGGCACTACGTCGTCGTCGCCCTCGTCGACATGCGCTCCCCGGCCGACCGCGACCGGCTCACCGCCTTCGCCGCCGAGCTCGGCGCCCGCGTGGACCTGGTCGCCCTGGCCTCCGGCACTTTGGCGCTGCCAGAGGGGGTCCTGGCCAGGGGCCAGGCCCTGGTCGAGGAGTACGAGGAGCCGGCCGCGTCCGGGGGGCACGCCGCGTCCGCGGCGGGCACCCGCGGGGCCGCCGGGCCGGCCGGCGGGAACCCCCGCGAGCCGGCCTGGGAGCAGGTCCCGCTGGACTGGCCGGCCGGCGTCCCCGACGGCGGCCGCCACGGCTTCACCCCCGCGCACCGCACCCGGCTGGAGGCCGCCCTCCCCGCCCTCGCCGGGCAGCTCGCGGCAGCCCTCGGCACGGAGCCCGGACGGGTCCTCGTCCTGGGCAACGAGGAGCTGATGTACGCGCCGCTGCGCCTCGCGAAGGCCCTGGAGGAGGCGGGGGCGGCCCGCGAGGTCCGCTTCTCGACGACCACCCGCTCGCCCGTGCTCGCCGTGGACGACCCCGGCTACGCCATCCGCACCCGCCTCGTCTTCCCCGCCCACGACGCCCCGGCCGACGGTCCCGGCGACCGGTACGCCTACAACGTGCGCAGCACGGCGGGCGCCGGCTTCGACGCCGTCGTCGCCGTCGTCGACTCCGCCGGGGACACCCCCGCCCTGCGGACGGGGCTCCTGGCGGCCCTCGCCCCGCACACCGGCCGGGTCCTGCTGGCCGTCCTGCCCTCGTACGTACCCGACCGGCAGGAGCCGATCATGTCCGAGCCCCTGCGCGGCCCCGCGTTCTCCTCCTACGCCCCCGAGGACGTCGGCTGGCTGCTCCAGGACTTCTCCGACGTCGAGCTGGAGGCGCCGACCGAGGAGCGCGAGGAGGCCATCCAGGCGGGCGGCGCCCACTACGCCGAGTCCCTGCCCGTCGAATACCAGCCGTCGCGGCAGTACCAGCAGCTCTACCAGAGCGCCCTCGACGACTCCGCCTCCCGCATCGCCCGCGCCGTCGGCACGGTCACCGAGACCGTCCTCGCCGAGCGCTCCCCGTCCCCGGTCCTGGTCTCCCTGGCCCGCGCCGGCACCCCCGTCGGGGTGCTGATGCGCCGCTGGGCCCAGGTCCGGCACGGCCTGGACCTGCCGCACTACGCCGTCTCCATCGTCCGCGGCCGCGGCATCGACGCCAATGCGCTGCGCTGGCTCGCCGCCCACCACGACCCGGCCGACGTCGTCTTCGTCGACGGCTGGACGGGCAAGGGTGCCATCACCCGCGAGCTGCGCGAGGCCCTGGCGGAGTTCGAGGGCTTCAACCCCGAGATCGTCGTCCTCGCCGACCCCGGCTCCTGCGTGGAGACGTACGGCACCCGCGAGGACTTCCTGATCCCCTCCGCCTGTCTCAATTCCACCGTTTCCGGTCTCATCTCGCGTACGGTTCTCAGGTCCGACCTGGTGGGCCCCGCCGACTTCCACGGCGGGAAGTTCTACCGGGAGCTCGCCGGAGCCGACGTCTCCGTCGACTTCGTCGACACCGTCGCCGCCCGTTTCGACGAGGTGGCCGACGCCGTCGACGAGGAGGTCAAGGAACTCCTCGCCGCCGACCGGACCCCCACCTGGGAGGGCTGGGCGGCGGTCGAGCGGATCAGCGAGGAGTACGGCATCCACGACGTGAACCTGGTCAAGCCGGGCGTCGGCGAGACCACCCGGGTCCTGCTGCGCCGGGTGCCGTGGAAGATCCTCGCCCAGCGCGGCGCCGGACCCGACCTGGACCACGTACGGCTGCTCGCCGAGCAGCGCGGCGTACCGGTGGAGGAGGTCGACGGCCTGCCCTACACCTGCGTCGGACTCATCCACCCCCGTTTCACGCGCGGCGCCACGGGCGCCGACGGGAAGGCAGTGTCCTCGAAGTGACCCTCCTGATAGCCAGTGACCTCGACCGCACGCTCATCTACTCGGCGGCCGCCCTCGGTCTGACCATGCCCGACCCGGTGGCCCCCCGGCTGCTGTGCGTGGAGGTCCACGAGAGCAAGCCGCTGTCCTACATGACGGAGACGGCGGCGGGTCTGCTGACGGAGCTGACGGTCGACCCGTCGGTGGTCTTCGTGCCGACGACCACCCGGACCCGCAAGCAGTACCAGCGCATCCGCTTCCCCGGCCGCCCCGCCCAGTACGCGATCTGCGCCAACGGCGGCCAGCTGCTGGTCGACGGGGTGCCGGACCGCGACTGGCGGCGGCAGGTCGCGGCCCGGCTGGCCGCGGAGTGCGCCCCGCTGGACGAGGTCCACGCGCACCTGCAGGCCACCGCCGACCCGGCGTGGCTGCGCAAGACGCGGGTGGCCGAGGAGCTGTTCGCGTACCTCGTCGTCGAGCGCGCGCTGGTCCCCGACGAATGGCTGAAGTCCCTGGCGGAGTGGTCGGCCGCCCGCGGCTGGACCGTGTCGCTCCAGGGCCGCAAGATCTACGCCGTGCCCCGCCCGCTGACCAAGAGCGCGGCGATGCACGAGGTGGCCCGCCGTACGGGCGCCACCACGACGCTCGCCGCCGGGGACTCGCTCCTGGACGCCGACCTGCTGCTCGCGGCCGACCGGGGCTGGCGCCCGGGCCACGGGGAGCTGGCCGACGCGGGCTGGGAGGCGCCGTCCGTGACGGCCCTGGCCGAGGCGGGCGTGCTCGCGGGCGAGGCGATCGTCCGCGCGTTCACCCGTGAGGCCGGCCGGCTCGGCAGACTGGGTGCATGACCAAGGGAAACAGCACCAAGATCACTGACGGGCTCTACCAGTACATGCTCGCGCACAACCCCCCGCTGGACGCCGTCCAGCGGGGGCTCGTGGCCACGACGTACGAGAAGTTCCCCGACGTCGCCGGAATGCAGTCGGCGCAGGAACAGGGGCCGCTGCTCGCCTTCCTGGTCCGGCTGACGGGCGCCCGCCACATCGTCGAGATCGGCACCTTCACCGGCTTCTCGGCGCTGTCGATGGCCCAGGCGCTGCCCGCGGACGGCCGCATCATCGCCTGCGACGTGTCGGAGGAGTGGACGCGGTACGGGCAGGAGGCCTGGGAGGCGGCCGGGGTCGCCGACCGCATCGACCTGAGGATCGCCCCGGCGCTCGACACCCTGCGGGCCATGCCGGCGGACGAGCACATCGACCTGGCGTACGTGGACGCGGACAAGCAGAGCCAGATCGCGTACTGGGAGGAGCTCGTGCCGCGGCTGCGTCCGGGCGGCCTGATCGTCACGGACAACACGCTGTACCACGGCACGGTCCTCGACGAGTCGGCCACGGGCGCGGCGGCCGGCGTCCGCGCCTACAACGACCACGTCGCGGCGGACCCCCGCATGGACTCCGTGCTGCTGGCGATCTCGGACGGCCTGACGCTGTCGCGCAAGCGGTAGAGGTAGCGGGCGGGAGCCATGCGGTACTCCGGCGTGGCGGTCCGGCGGTACGCAGGTGTGGCGCCGGGGGTCAGCCGCAGCCGCCGCCCCCGCAGCAGCCGCCACCGCCACCGCCTCCCGCGCTCATGGCCGGAGCGGCGGCGCTGCTGGAACCGCCCACGGCGACGGCCGAGAGCAGCTTGACGGTGTCGGAGTGCCCGGCGGGGCAGTCGGCGGGCGCGGACGACTCGGCCATGGGCCGGCTGACCTCGAAGGTGTCTTCGCAGGTCCGGCAGCGGAATTCGTAACGGGGCATGCGCACAGGCTAAGCCTCGGGACCCCGTACGGGTATCCCCGGCCGGTGCGACACCGCGGACGCCGCGGCTGCGGATCCCCGGCCCGTGCGCGCCCGCTGCTCCCGGGCCGCCTGCTCGGGATGGCGGGCCCGCCAGTACGGATTGTCGTGCGGCAGGGCGCTGCCCACCCGCCCGTACATCCCGAACCACATCAGCATCACGCCGACGACGAAGCTGAACAGCACGTTCGGGATCCTGAAGGCGAGGAAGTTCAACCCGGTGTCGAGCAGCGCGAGGTTCATGAACCCGCTCGCGATGAACAACAGCCCCAGCACGATGTTCAGCGTCGAGGCGAAGTTCCCGCCCACGGCCGCCCCGTACAGCAGCAGCAGGCCCACGAGGATGGACAGGACGCTGAGCGCCCCGTTCGTGTTCAGCGTGAGGACCGTGTCCCCGCCCGTGTCGAAGAAGCCGATCCGGTCGATCAGCCCCAGGATCCCGAACACCACGAGCAGGAGGCCGGTCAGCCCGGCCCCCACCCGGTACACCGTGCTCAGCCTGTGGTCGACCGGCAGGTGCTCGTCGAGCCGGGCACCGACCGGCTTGCGCATGCGCGCCGCGGCGTGGGTAGCCATACCGCCCTCCTCTGCCTCGGGCCGTACGTCACTCCCAGCATCCGCCGCCGGGAGGCCGCGGACAACCCCGGACGGTTCGCGGGAACGGCGGCGGGGCGCGTGCGGGTCGGGAACGGTCGGGGTGGGGGCGGTCGGGTTACGGGATGGCCGAGGTAGGGGACGTGTCGGGAGGCCCGGAGACGAGCTGGCTGCCCGCGCTACCCGTGCCCGAGGTCCTCCCGTATCTCGGAAACCACCCGGTTCACCGAGGCGCGCACCGCCTCCATCTCCTGGAGGAACGCCCAGTAGTCCGGGTGCCGTTCCTCCAGCCCGGCCACCGCCCGCTCCACCCGCGCCACCGACGCGTCGAGCGGCGCCGCGTGCCGGGGATCGGGCACGCTCCGGCCCGCCATCGCCAGCCGCTGCGCGTCCCGGATCGCGAACCGCGTACGGTCCACCTCCGCCCGCGGGTCGCGCGCCACCGCCTCCAGCCGCGTCAGCCGGTCCTGCGCCGCCGACACCGCCTCGTCCACCGCGTCGAGCGAGGCCCGGACCGCCTCGATCGACGTCCCCACGTCCGTCCAGCGCTGCTCGTCGCGCGCCCGCCCGGCGTCCGCCAGCCGGTCCTCCGCCTGCGCCACGTCCCGTACCGCCTGGTCCGGCACCTGCTGGAGGTCCTGCCAGCACGCCGCGCTGAACCTCCGGCGCAACTCGCTGAGCACCGGGTCCACCCGGTCCGCCCGGTTGCGGAGCGCCTGGGCCCGCGTCCGCAGGCTCACCAGCCGCCGGTCGATCTCCGCGGCCCGCTCCGGCAGCCGGGCCGCCTCCGCGCGCACGCCCTCCGCGTCCCGGAGGATCCGGTCGGCGCGCTGCACCGTCGCCTGCACCCCGTGGAGCGCGGCGCCCTGGTTCAGCATCGTCAGCTCGGGCCCCAGCGCCGCGAGCCGAGCCGCCAGATCGTCCGCCCGCATGCCCTCGGCCCGTACGGCGTCCAGCGCGTCACTCGCCGCCAGCAACGCCGCCTTGGCCCGCTCCCGCGCCGGGGCCACCCGCGCCAGCTGCGTCTCCGCCTTGTCGAGCAGCGGCCGCAGCCCCTGCTCGTACCGGTCCAGCTCCGCTTTGACCCGTACGAGCTCCTCGCGGGCCCGGGTCAGGTCCTGGGTCGCCTGCGCGGCGACCGACGCCTCCAGCTCGGGCCGGTCCAGGTCGTGCGCGTCGACCGCCTCGATGTACACGTGGCTGACCTCGTCGATCCGCCGCCCGAGCGCCGCGAACCCCTCGCCGGCCTGCCGCGCGGCGGGCGATCCGTCCGCGGCGGCGATCGTCTCCACCGAGATCCGCAGGTCCCGCTGCGCGGTGTCCAGCTCGTAGAAGGCCGCGGCGGCGGCATCCTTCGCCGCTTGCGCATCCGCCCGCCGACTCTCGTCCCGCCCACCGAACCAACGCCGGGATGCCGTCGTCACAATCCCTCTCCCGTACCGCGTCCGCCTTGCCCCGGTCCATTCTCCCCCACCGGAACGGGTTTGCGGGGGGGGGGGGGGGGCGGTGGGTTATACACAAATCCCCGCCCACCAGACAGCACCGTCTCTCGTTTGGCGGGTTCTGCTGTTGAA
>NZ_JBHXQN010000099.1:0-11807 GCF_042717785.1 Streptomyces sp. NPDC058619 | reverse complement strand
GAACTACCTCGACCAGCGCGAGATGCCCCGGCCGAAGTCATGGCGCACCCTGGGCACCTGATCTCGACAGTTCCAAGATCCCCGACAGAGTCAAGCTAAGGCTTGTCCCGTAACTGCTGGTCACGGGTAAGATGATCTTGGTGTGGCTGGTGTGATCACGGCGTCGGAGCCGTCCTGGATAGCCCCGTTCACCGGGCTGAGCCCGCGCTGCTTCGGGAAGCTGGTGACGGTTTTGCGGCGTGAGGGTGCGGACGCCGTCTGCAAGGGCCGGCCGTGGAGCCTTCCGCTGGAGGACCGGGCACTGCTGGTCGCCGCGTACTGGCGCACGAACTTGACGATGCGCCAGCTCGCCCCGCTGTTCGGGGTGTCCAAGTCGGCAGCGGACCGCATCATCGACCACCTCGGGCCGATGCTCGCCCTCCAGCCCCGCAAGCGGTTCGCTAAGGACACCGTGCTCACCGTCGACGGCACCCTGGTCCCCACCCGCGACCACCAGGTCGCCGCGCAGTCCAAGAACTACCGATACTCCACCAATCACCAGGTCGTCATCGACGCCGACACCCGCCTGGTCGTCGTGGTCGGCCGGCCCCTCGCCGGGAACCGCAACGACTGCAAGGCGTGGGAGGAATCCGGTGCCAAAGTCGCCGTCGGCAAGACCCTCACAATCGCCGACGGCGGCTATCCCGGCACCGGACTCGTCATGCCCCACCGACGCCGCAAAGGCGAAGACCTGCCCGACTGGAAGCACGCGCACAACAAGTCCCACCAGCAGGTCCGAGCCCGCGTCGAGCACGTCTTCGCCCGCATGAAGACCTGGAAGATCCTCCGCGACTGCCGCCTCAAAGGCGACGGGCCGCCGCCCTGCCCTCGGCGCCGGGGCCCCGACGCCGGCCCTGCTGCCGTGTCCCACGAGGGGACGCCGGCGGCAGGGCCCCGCGGTGTGAGCGTGGCGCGCCCGGTCCGGGGCCCGGGGCGGCTATTTCACCGAGCCGGCCATCACGCCCTGGACGAAGTGCCGTTGGAAGGCGAAGAAGACGATCAGCGGGACCACCAGGGACAGGAACGCCCCCGGTGCGAGGACGCCGATGTTGCTTCCGAACTGCCTCATCTGGGATTGCAGCGCCACCGTGAGGGGCTGGGACCCGCTGTCCGCGAAGAGCAGCGCCACGAGCATGTCGTTCCACACCCAGAGGAACTGGAAGATGGCCAGGCTCGCGAGGGCGGGACGGCCGAGCGGCAGGATGAGCCGGGAGAAGATCCGCCACTCGCTGCCACCGTCCATGCGGGCGGCCTCCAGCATTTCGCGCGGTATCTCGGCGAAGTAGTTGCGCAGCAGGAAGATGGCGAACGGCAGACCGTAGGCGACGTGGAAGAGGACGACGCCCGCGATCGTGCCGAACAGTCCGACCGCACCGAAGAGTTTGGCCACGGGCAGCAGCCCGATCTGCACGGGTACGACCAGCAGTCCGACGACCACCAGGAAGAGGCCGTCCCGGCCGGGGAACTCCAGCCATGCGAAGGCGTATCCGGCGAGCGCCGCGAGGGCGACCACCAGGACGGTGGTCGGCACGGAGATCAGGATGGTGTTCCCGAAGGCCGTCGCGATGCCGGAGTCCTTCAGCAGGGCGCTGTAGTTGTCCAGGGACAGCTGGGACGGGTCGGTGAGCGCGGTCCACCAGCCCTCGGAGGCGTTGTCCTGTTCGGAGCGCATCGAGGACAGGAACAGGCCCGCCAGTGGGGTGATCCAGACAAGGGCGACCAGGAGCAGCACGCCCTGGACGACTGAGTTGCCCAGCAAGCGTGAGAGCCGGCTCCTGCGGCGGGGTCCGGGCGTGGACGGGGCGGGGACGGGCAGGGCGGCTGCCGCCCGTCGGGCCGGCGGGCATTCGATGGTGCTGTGGCGGCTCATGCTCCGCTCCTTCGGAAACGCCGGATGTTGAAGATCATCGCCGGTACGACCAGCAGGAGCAGGACCACGCTGAGCGCGCTGCCGAGCCCCTGGTCGTTGCCTCCGCCGAAGGAGACCAGCCACATGCGGGTGGCCAGTACGTTCGCCTCTTCCTGGACCGGTCCGGGCGCGATGATGTAGACGAGGTCGAAGACCTTCATCACATTGATCACCAGGGTCACGAAGACGACGGTGAGCACCGGTGCGAGCAGCGGGATGGTGATCTTGCGGAAGATCTGGCTCTCTGTGGCACCGTCCATCCGCGCGGCCTCCAGCGCGTCACGCGGGATGGCGGAGAGGCCGGCGCCGATCAGGACCATCGCGAAGCCGGTCCACACCCATAGGTATGCGGCGATGATGGCCGGCGTCACCAGTGCGGGACTGAGCCAGTTCACGCCCTGGTAGGGGGCGGCGAAGTTGGCCGTGGGGAGTCTGACGGTGTACTCGCCGTCGGCCAGGCCGGTGAGGCGGAACGACCCGTCGTCGGCCGTGGTGGCGGTCGCGGCCACCCGGCCCTCCTGTACGGCCTCGACCGTGATGCCGGGCAGCCCCTTCTCTCCGGGGTCGACCGTGCCCGGCGTACCGGCGCCGCCGGGGGCGAAGTCGAGGTAGACGGCGCCCGCGATGGAGTCGGCCCCGGCCACGGCGTCGGCTGCGGCCTTCGCTCCGGCGGGCATCGCGTCGGGTGCCACCCCGACGAATCCGAGGCTGACGGAGCGGCCGGGGCGCAGGGTCTCCTCGGTGCTGTACGGGCCGCCCGCCCCGCCGGTCAGACCGTGGCCCTCCCGGGCACGGGCCGTCGGGTAGGCGGCACGGTCGGCGAAGGTGTCGTGGACGCCGACGACGGCGGCGTTGAGCACGCCCCGGTCCGGGTCCTGTTCGTAGGCGAGTCGGAAGATGATGCCCGCCGCGAGGAACGACACGGCCATCGGCAGGAAGAGCACCAGCTTGAACGCGGTGGCCCAGCGCACCTTCTCGGTGAGTACGGCGAGCATCAGCCCGAGCCCGGTCAGCAGGAGCGGGGCGACCACGACCCAGACGGTGCTGTTGCGGATGGCCTTGAGGGTGGCCGGGTCGTGGAGGATCGCCGCGTAGTTCCCGGCCCCGACGAAGCGTTCACCGCCGGCGTCGAAGAAGCTGCGGCCTACGGAGAAGAGGACCGGGTAGACGACCAGGGCGCCGAGCAGCAGCAGGGCCGGCAGGACGAACACGACGGCGAGGCGGCGCTTTTTTCTCTGCGCCAGGCGCCGTGGATTCGTCGCGGCGCGGGCGGTCAGGGCGTCAGCCATGGGGAGCGCCTCAGTTCCCGTAGGCCTTGGCGGCTTCGGCCTCGAGCTTCGCGGCCGTGCCCTGCGGGTCCGACGGGTCGCGCAGGAAGTCCTGGAGGAGCTTCCACTCGCCGGCGCCCTTGGTACCGCCGAACGCGGCCGGGGCCTGGTCCGACATGTCGAAGCGGATCGAGTTGCCCGCCTCGATGAGCGAGGTGGCGGTGCTGCGGGTGGTGTCGTCGCCGTACGAGGCGAAGTCGACCTCGTTGTTCGGGGACAGGAAGCCCCCCGCGCCGGCCCAGACCTCGGCCGCCTCGGCTCCGGACAGGAACTCGACCAGCTTCATGCCGGCCTTGCTGTTCTTCGCGTCCTTGAGGACGACGGCCGCGTCACCGCCGCTGACGACCGGCGCCCTGCCGCCGTCGACCGAGGGGAACGGGAAGAACTTGGCGTCCTGCCCGAGCTTCTTGCCGAACTGGCCCTTGGCGACGCCGCCGACGAAGTCGCCCTCGTAGACCATGCCCGCCTTGGGCTCGGGGCCGAAGACCTGCGCGACCGACGAGGGGAAGTCGGTGCTCAGCGCCGTCTGGGCGCCGCCGGCGACGAGCTGCTTGTCCTTGAACAGGTCCCCGAGGGTGGTCAGCGCCCGGACGACGCTTTCGTCGGTCCACTTGAGCTTGTGCTGGGCGAGCTGGTCGTACTTCTCCGGCCCGGCCTGGGAGAGGTAGATGTTCTCGAACCAGTCGGTGAGGGTCCAGCCGTCCTCTCCTGCTATCGCGAAAGCCGGGCGGCCGGAGTCGGCGAGGGTGCGGCCCGCCTTCAGCATGTCGGAGTAGCTCTTCGGCTCGCTGACGCCAGCCTGGGTGAAGGCCTCGGGGGCGTACCAGACGGTGGACTTGTGGGCGGCCTTGAAGTAGAGGCCGTAGTACGTGCCGTCGACCGTGCCGTAGTTCTTCCACACCGGGGCGAGGGTGGAGTCCGCCGTCTTGGCGGCCCGGTCGGAGAGGGGGAGGAGCCAGCCCTCCTTCACGAACTGCTGCAGCACGCCCACCTGGGGGACCATTACCACGTCGGGGGCGTTACCGCCTTCGATCTTGCTTCCCACGAAGGTGGAGACGTTGTCGCCGGAGGGGACGAAGACCGTCTTGGCTCCGGTCTTCTCGGTGAAGGCGTCCAGGACCTTCTTGAAGTTCTCCTGCTCGCTGCCGGTCCAGACGCCCGCCACGGTCACGGTCTGGCCGCCGAGTTCGCCGCCGCTCGCGGGTCCGGTGGCGCCGCCGCATGCGGTGGCACCGAGGGCGAGGGCGAGGGCCGCCGTCGCGGTGGCCGTGGTCCGTCGGGTCGTCTTGCTGAGTCGTCGCATCGTGAGGTCCTTTCGAGGAAGTCCGGGGCTACGGGGTGGGTCCCGGCTTCACGGGGAGGGGCTTTCGCGCGGGGTCGGGAACGTCAGGGGGGCAGGGCTGGAGGAGCGCGGGCCGGCATCGGGTTCGCCGGGGCCCAGGGGGCCGGGGCACTCGGCCGTCCACCAGGCGGCGGTCGCTGCGGGGAGCACGCCGTCGGGACAGGGTCCGCTGGCGAGCAGCGGAGTCCCGGGGACGGGGGCGGGCACCGGCTCCGTGCCGAAGTTGACCGCGCAGACCAGGCCGTCGCCGCGGGCGATCGCCAGCACGTGGACGGGGGCGTCCAGCCAGCGCAGGGTGCCGTCGCCGAGCTGCGGCAGGGTGCGTCGCAGCTGGAGACCGTCGCGGTAGAGGTGCCAGAAGGAACGGGTGTCGGCCAGGGCACGGTCGGTGGCGTGCTCCGCAAACCACTCGGGCTGCGGAAGCCACGGCTTGGCGGCGACCGCCTCCCGGCTGAAGCCGAACGGGGAGGCGTGCCCGGACCAGGGCAGTGGCACGCGGCAGCCGTCCCGCACGTGCTTGCGGCTGCCGGTGCGGCGGAAGATCGGGTCGGTGAGGACCTCGTCGGGCAGGTCCAGGACCTCCGGGAGGCCGAGCTCCTCGCCCTGGTAGACGTAGGCGGCGCCGGGCAGGGCGAGCATCAGGAGGGCGGCGGCGCGGGCGCGGGCGGCTCCCAGTCCGCTGCCTTCCACCCCGGGCTCGCCCGCGTAGCGGGTGACCGTGCGGACCTGGTCGTGGTTGTTGAGGACCCAGGTGACGGTGGAGCCGGTGCCGGCGATGTCGCGCATCGCCTCGGTGATGGTGGCGCGGAAGGCGCCGGCGTCCCAGGGGGCGCTGAGCAGGTCGAAGAAGAACGCCTGGTGCAGTTCGTCGGGTCGGACGTACTCGGCGTGCTCGCGTGCGGTCGGCACGGACACCTCGCCGACCAGCAGCCGCTCGTGGCCGTCCCGGGCGGTGTACTCCTGGCAGACCGAGCGCCAGCGGCGCCACACGTCGTGGACCTCGGGCTGGTTCCAGGCCAGCTGGTTGACGGCGTCGCGGGCCCGTTCGTCGGCTCCGGGGTCGTCCGAGTCGGGCAGCTCGGGGTGCTTGAACAGTCCGGCGGCGACATCGATGCGGAAGCCGTCGACACCGCGGTCCAGCCAGAAGCGCAGCACCCGCTCGAAGTCGTCGCCCACGACGGGGTTGCGCCAGTTCAGGTCGGGCTGCTCGGGCGTGAAGAGGTGCAGGTACCACTCTCCGGGGGCGCCGCCGGGCTCGGTGGTCCGGCTCCAGGCGGGGCCGCCGAACATGGCGCGCCAGTTGTTGGGCGGCTCGCCCCCGTCCGGGCCGCGGCCGGGGGCGAAGTGGAAGCGGGAGCGCGCCGCGCTGCCCGGCCCCGCGGCGAGCGCGTCGCGGAACCACGGGTGCTCGCTGGAGCAGTGGTTCGGGACGATGTCGAGCAGCAGCTTGAGCCCGAGCCGGCGGGCGTCGGACACCAGCCGGTCGAACTCGGCGAGGTCGCCGTACACGGGGTCGACGCCGCAGTAGTCGGCGACGTCGTAGCCGTGGTCGTGCTGCGGCGACGGGTAGAAGGGGCTGAGCCAGATGCCGTCGACACCGAGCTTCCGCAGGTAGGGAAGCCCGGCCCGTACGCCGGCCAGGTCACCGACACCGTCCCCGGTGCTGTCGAGGAAGCTGCGGACGTAGACCTGGTAGATCACCGCGTCGCGCCACCAGGGGTCGGTGGGGGTGGCACTGCGGGAGGGGTGGCCGATGTCGGCCGGAAGGGTGCTGAGCATCTCGCGTCGACCTGTTTCTGCTGAATGCGAGAGCGCCCCAGATCGGTGCGCTGTTATGCATGCATGTTAAGTAGCGCTGACTGGAAGGTGTCAACGATGTGTCCAGAAACAGGGAAAAGTTGGGGTGGTTTGCTCAAGAATGCCCGATGCACAAAACAAGGGTCTCTACTTAACATGTAAGTAGAGACCCTTGGAGGACGGAGAAGAAGACGGAGAGGTGGGATCAGGCCTTGCGGGAGGTCGGGCCTTGCGGCAGATCAGCCCCTGCGGGAGATCGTCCCGAGCTCGCGCGCGAGCCGCGCCGCCGCCTGCTCGGGCGTCTGGCGCAGAGCCATCACGTCCTGCGCCACCGCCTGTACGGCCAGGCTCACCTGGTCGTAGCGCGGACTCTTCGGGCGCGGCACCGCCGACAGCACGCTCTGCCGGAGCGTCGGAAGGTACGGATACGCGCGGATCAGCTCGGGGTCCTCGTACAGCGCGGCGCGCACCGGCGGCAGCGAGCCCTCGGTGAGCACCCGACGCTGGACCCGTTCACTGGTGAGGTAGGAGATCAGATCGGCTGCCGACGCCGGATGTCGCGCACGGCTGCTCACCGCGAGGTTGGAGCCGCCCAGCACGCTGGTGCCGGGCCCGACGGGTCCGGGCAGCGGCACGGCGCCGAACCGGCCCGCGACCTTCGACCCCTCGGCGCTCGCGTCGGCGTACACGTAGGGCCAGTTCCGCAGGAAGAGCAGCCGGCCGTCCTGGAACGCCTGCCGGGACTCCTCCTCCTTGTACCCGAGGGCCTCGCGGGGGATCCAGCCGTCCCGCACCCCGTCCGCGAGGAAGCGCAGTCCGGCGCGCGCCGCGTCGGAGTCCACGGTCACCCGGGCGCCGTCGTCGCGCAGGATCGAACCGCCCGCCGAGTGCACGGCCTCGGTGACGTTGACGGTGAGGCCCTCGTACGGCAGGAACTGGCCCGCATAGCCGTCCAGTCCGTACCTCGGCGCGAGGGTGCGCGCCTGGCGGACCAGCTCGGCCCAGGTGCGCGGCGGCTGCTCACCCTCCCGGTCCAGGATGTCCTTGCGGTAGTAGAGCAGTCCGGCGTTCGTGACGTACGGAACCGCGTACAGCCGCCCGTCGAAGGTCGCGGTGTCGACGACCGGCCGCAGGAAGGCGTCCAGGGGGAAGCGGTCCCGCTCCAGCGGGGAGATCCATCCGGCCGCCGCGAACTCGGAGGTCCAGGCGACGTCGATGTTCAGCACGTCGAACCGGTCGCGCCCCGATCGCAGTTCGCTGATCATCTGGGCCCGGGTCTCGTCGGCCGAGTCGGGCAGTTCCACGAGGGTGACGGGCTCGTCGGGGTGGTCGCGGTTCCAGTCGTCGAGCAGCGGGGAGAGGTAGTCGGTCAGGTCGCCCGCCGTCACGAGCGTCAGGGGGCCGCGCCCCTCGGAGGCCGCACCCCCGCCCGCGTCGGCGCGGACGCCGAAACCGGCGTAGCCCGCCAGCACCACCGCCGCGACGAGGAGAGCTCTACCCGCGGCATGCATCCACCGCATAGATTCCTCCCAGTGCGCGCTCGGGCTGCGCCGCCGACCATCGTGGCCCATATATACCCGTTAGGCATGGGCGATACTAGACGCCCAGGCAGACAAGACGGACTCGGACGCCGATCGGTCCGGTGCCGGGTGAACAGTTGACTACGGAGCGGGAAGGAGGGGAGCGCGTTGCGGCTGGCGCTCCTTGCACTCCTCACCCGTAGCCCTGCGCACGGTTACGAGCTGAAGCAGGACCTTGAGAAGCTCCTGGGCGCCGCGTACCCTCAGCCCAACGTCGGCCAGATCTACGTCACCCTCGGCCGGCTGGAGAAGAGCGGCCTGATCGAAGGCGAGGACGTCGAGCAGTCGGGCCGGCCCAACAAGCGCACGTACAAGCTGACGGACGCCGGGCGCGAGGCCGTGCTGGCCTGGTTCGAGGACACCGCGGAGGAGCCCCGGGTACGGGACGAGTTCTTCATGAAGCTCGCGCTCGCCCCCCGGTCCGGTCTGGCCGACCCCGTCGCACTGATCAACAAGCAGCGGCGCCAGTACCTCAACACCATGCGGGACCTGTCGAAGCTGGCCGCAGCCGAGGACCGCGACAACAAGATCTCCCAACTGCTGATCGAGGGCGCCATGCTGCACCTGCAGGCCGACCTCGACTGGCTGGAACGCTGTCAGGAGGAGCTGGAATGAGCGACGACGCCACCACCGCTCCTGCGGTGCCCATCGTGCGTGCCGAGGGCCTGACCAAGACGCACTACGGCGAGGGCGCTCCGGTGCCCGCCGTGCGCGGGGTGGACCTGTCCGTCCAGCCGGGCGAGTTCGTCGCGGTCACCGGCCCGTCGGGAGCCGGCAAGTCCACGCTGCTGCATCTGATCGGCGGCCTCCAGCGGCCCGACAGCGGGAAGCTGTGGCTCGGCGGGGAACGGGTCGACGCCTACCGCGAGGCCCGCTGGGCGGTCCTCAGGCGCCGCAGCATCGGCGTCGTCTTCCAGTTCTTCAACCTGGTCTCCAACCTCACCGTCGCCGACAACGTCGAACTGCCCGCCCTGCTCGCCGGCGCCTCCCCGAAGGCCGCCCGCGACTCCCGCGCCGAGCTGCTCGCCGAACTGGGGCTGGAAGGCCGCGAACGGTCGATGCCCGGCGAGCTGTCGGGCGGCGAACAGCAGCGGGTCGCGCTCGCCCGCGCGCTGGTCAACCACCCCACGCTGCTGCTCGCCGACGAACCGGCCGGCAGCCTCGACAGCAAGGGCACCCGCGAGGTGCTGCGGCTGCTCTCCCGGTTCCACCAGCGCGGCCAGACGATCATGATGGTCACCCATGACGCCCGGATGGCCAGTGCCGCCGACCGCGTCATCAGCTTCTTCGACGGACGCATAGCCGACGACGCGCAGCTCGGCGGCGGGCGGCGCGGGCCGGGCGGCGGCGTCTCCGGCGTACTCGAACTCAAGGAGTGACCGTGCGGGCCACTCTGCGCTGGGCGCAGGCCGACTTCCGCGCACACCGCGGGGAAGCCCTCTTCGTCGTCCTGGCCAGCGCCGGGGTCATCGCCTCGCTCCTGCTGGCCGGTGCACTGTTCAGCTACGCCGCGAACCCCTGGCAGCGCGTTTTCAACCAGTCCCAGGGCGCGCACATCTGGCTGCACACCCGGGGCGGGGCGGACATGGACGCCCTGTCCGGCGTGGACGGCGTCGCGGCCCTCTCCGGTCCGTACCGCACGGCGGCCACGACGGTCGAGTCCCGTGGCGCGCGGGTCGGGGTGACGCTGCGCGCGGCCGAGGCGGCGCCCCCGGAGACGGGGCGGCCGCTCGTCACCGCGGGCGGCTGGCTCGCCCGGCCGGACGAGGGCGACCGGGACGGCAGCGTCGTACTGGAGGATTCGGTCGCGCGGGCGTTGTGGGCGGAGCCGGGCGACACGGTGCGCGTCACCGGACCGGACGGTGCCCCGCACGTGCTGCGGGTGGGCGGGGTTGCCGAGGTGGCCGAGCCCCGCTACCAGCCGGGCGGCGGACCCGGCATCGGCTGGGTGCTCCCCGGCACGCTCGACGAGATCGCCCGGGAAGACACCGGGCAGAGCGTGGGGCTGCGCCTGGAGGATCCGGGCGACACCGACTTCATCGTCCAGCGCGCGGTGACCGTACTCGGCGCCGACCGGGTGGCACAGGTCACCAAGTGGCAGCAGGCACGGGCCGAGGCGGGCGGCGACGACCGGCTCCTGGGAAAGATGTTCGCCGTCTTCGGGCTCGGTGCGCTGCTCGCGGCGGCGCTCGCCGCGTCGGGAGCGATCGGCGCCCGCGTCCGCGGCCAGCTCAGGGACATCGCCATCCTCAAGGCCGTCGGCTTCACCCCCGGCCAGGTGACCCGCGGCTTCCTCGTACAGCACCTGGCCTTCGCGCTCCTCGGCGTGGCCCTCGGCACGGCGGCGATCGCCCTCCTCGGCGCGCGGATACCGGGGCGGATCGGTGAGGCGGCGGCGGTGTGGCAGGACCTCCCCGGGCACACCGCGCTGATGATCGGCATCCCCTGCGGCGCGGTACTGCTGATCGCCGCTGCCACCGGGCTCTCGGCCTGGCGGGCAGGACGGGTGCCGCCGGTTCCGGTGGCCCGGGCCGCGCTGCCGTCCGCCGCGCCGATGACCGCACTCGGCAGGCGGGCTCTCGGGATGCGGGTGCCTCCGGCCCTGGTCCTGGGGTGGCGGGCGGCGTTCGCGCGACGCGGCCGGACGCTCGTGCCGGTGGCCCGGCTCGCCCTGCCGCTGGTGCTCATCACCGTCGCGCTCGTCGCCTGGTCGACGCTGGACCAGTTCCGCAGCCGGCCCGCGCAGGTGGGACGCCCCGCCGCACTGACCGTACGGGCCGAGCAGCCTGCCGGGCCGTCGGACTCGGAGCTGGAGCTGGAGAAGACCCTCGCGACGGTCCCGGACATCGCCGCGGTCCATCCGGGCGCGGAGATGGCGGCGCTCGTACCGGGGCAGACCGGCACCATCACGCTGCGCGGGCTGGGGACGGCTCGCCACCCGTATCCCTCGACCGTGGTGGAAGGGCGCGCGGTCGGCGGCCCGGACGAGGCGGTGGCCGGGCAGGGGCTGCTGGACCTCCTCGGAGTGCGGGTCGGCGACTGGGTACGGATGACCGTCGGCGGACGGCCGCAGATCCTGCACCTCGTCGGCCGCACCATCGAACCCGAGTCCGGCGGCCGGGTGATCACCACGACCCTCGACGCCCTGCGGGAACGCGATCCGCAGCTGCGCCCCGCCTACCACGCCCTGGTGCTCCGCGAGGGGGCGGACCCGCGGGCGGTGAGCGGAACGCTCGCCCTGGCGGCGGGCGGAACGCTGGAGATCAGGGAGACGCCCAATCCCGCCGACCGGCTGGAGCCGGCACGCGGAGTGATCGCCGCACTGATCGCGGTACTGGCACTGATCGGGCTGACCGAACTGCTCACGCTGATCAGCACGGGCGTACGCGACCGGGGCCGGGACCTGCTCGCGCTCAAGGCCATCGGGCTGACGCCCCGGCAGATCGGGGCGATGATCGTGACGGCCGCCGGTCTGACCGCGCTCGTCTCCGCGGTGGTGGGGACGGCGGTGGGTGCGCTTGCCGGCAGCTGGCTGGTGGACACGCAGGGCGCGTCGAGCGGGATCGGTGCGGGGATCGCCCGACTGCCCTCCCTGCCGGTGCTGGTGACGGTGGTCGTCGGAGCCGTACTGGGTGCGGTGGCGGCGGCGGCGCTGCCGGCGACACGTGCGGCGCGGCGGCGCCTGGCGGACTCGCTGAGCGAGACGCTCTGACCCTTACTGATCGTTTCAAAATGAGGTCCGGAGCCGTCTCAAACAGATCATGCTGCAGGCGAGTTGGAGCAGTCCGAGGTGGAGGTCGGCGCGTATTTCG
>NZ_JBHXQN010000098.1:0-11884 GCF_042717785.1 Streptomyces sp. NPDC058619 | reverse complement strand
CCGGCATCTGCCGCACCTGCCAACGCCCGATTCCCGCAAAGAAACCCACACGTCGAACCCGAGCAGCCGCCTTGACTTAACGAAGTACTACTAGTTGATCCGTGCGGTGTCATGGTTGAGCAGCGCGGCCAGTTGCGGGGCTGCCCGCAGGGTGAACGTGAGGGCGACCTCCCGGGCGCGCTCCGCCTCGCAATCCTGGCGGGGGTACGCAAGGCGGGGCACTGCGAGGCGGAGGAGCCGTTCGGTTCCGCCCCGGCGGTCCCGTTCGGCGGGTGGTGAGGTCGTCAGCCACGATCGGCTTTCGATTGGTCCTCCTCCTCCCGGTGCGCATACCGGGTGCACCTCACAGAATCTCGATCAGCCAGCGGGCTCCGAACACCAAACCAATGATCGCGAGCGACACGATGATGTACACGGCCAGGACGACGAAGGTCGCGAGCGTTTCCGTCCGCGGACGGGCCCGCCTCGACCGTCGGCGGCTCCGCCACTTCAGATGCCACTGATATCCCCAGGCCAAGGGCCGGGCAAGCCACCGCCAACGTCCCAGCGGGAGCAGCATATTCCGCCGTGACTTCGCAGTCAGGTCGTGTGCCAGTACCTCGTCGTCCGTCATGTTCCTGAGTTGTTTCAGACGAGTTCTCATGCGCTCGATGGGGTCGTCGCCCTCCCCGGGCAAATCCTCCGCCTGGAGGATCGCCGCGTGGAGGCTGCGTTCCGTCTCCCCGCCGTCCAGTTGCCCTGACAGGAGAGACAGCAGGTGATGGGCGGCGTCGAGGCGCCCCCACGCGAAGTCGTGACGACGCCAGTCCTTGCTCAAGAACGCGGCGAAATGGTAACAGCGCAGTCCGTACAGCTTCCTGGGGCCCAGGTCCACAGACCAGTCCTCATTGAACAGCGGTCCCATGTGATCTGGGCCGAGCCGCAGGAACCGGAACTCGGGGGTGAGTTTTTTCATGGCGCGCGCGGGCGGGGCGAAGCTCTGCGTGAGGACCTCCACCAGCAGCATGGCGGCAACGACGTGCTCCGGGGTCTCCCAGTGCTTCAGATTGTCGCTACCGCGGGCCGCGGACAGGAAGCAGCGCGCGGCGGCACCCACCAGGCGGCCGACCTCCGAGGGGACTGAGAGGTCGGTGAAGACCTTATTGACCTTGATCGCCTCCTCGCAGAGACCGGGAGGGCACTCGTCCCAATGCGTCCTCTTACGGACAACCTTGTTGATGGCCAGGACCTTGACGAGACTGTCGTTGACGAACGGGATCGCATCGGAAATCCGTCGTGCCCTCGCGCTGTCCTGGGCCTCCCGGGCGTTACGGAGCAGCTGATGAAGCAGGGCAAGAAGGTTCTGCAGCAGACGTTCCGCTGGGGTGATCCCCCAACGCCACTCTCCCAGGCGGGGCGCGATGAGGCTCCGCACCGTGGTGGGCGGAAGCCACATCAGGTCTTCCCGCGCGAGGACCTCCCTCAGGATCTCTTCCGGAGGCTCGTCCGCGGCCTTGAGTGCGGTCACCCGCGCATTGGTGACAGCCAGCCGCTTCCGCACGGCTAGGAGCCGGCTCCTTCGGTACTCGGCGTACAGCGCCCGTGCCGCCAGCTGCATGCGGTGCTGCTCATCGTGTCCATACTCCAAGAGCCGGCAGAGCAGTTCGTCCCGCGATCTCGGCCCGCTGATCTCCAGGCGGAACTGCACGTCCTCGATTCCGGAGCGGAAGTCGACCTCCTGCGGGTAGTTCAACGCGCTCCAAGCAGCCGTCCCCATGCCGACGTCGTCGCACCGGCGGTCCTTGACCGCCTCGTCGGCCAGCACTCCCCCGGATGGAGCAACGAACATGACGACACGCTCGGCCGGGCCGCCACGCCGTTCGGTGATCTCATCCAGAACGGGGGTGAAGGGAGCGTTGTTGAGAACACCGCCGTCCATCACGCAACTCGCGGGCATGTCCAGCTCCTTGTCCGGGTGGACCCGGTAGGCGAGGAGCGGATGTTCGCTGACCGGCTGGAACGCCACCGGATAGCTGGCCGTGGCGCGCGCCGCTGTGACCAGGGCGTCGTTATGGGCTTCGGCGAACTCCCTGATGGCCCGGTTTTCGAGCTCCCACCTGGCCCCCTTGTCCACATAGCGGAAGGCCTCGGGTTCATTGCGGAACCGGTACATGCGGCGGTGGTCCCGCACGCTGAAGGCGCTGCCGGCGTCGTCCTCGTAGTCCCGGTGACGGCCGTCCAGGGCGGTGGCGGTGACGAAGAGGGTGACGCGCTCCTGACTTTCCGGTCCTCGCAGCATGCCATCGAGAACCTTCTTCACCTGGCCCTTGAACCAGTCCCCGTCCAGCAGCGCCTTCCGGCGCGGACGGCGCTTGCGGCTCAACTCGTCCAGCGAGGCGACATCACGCCACAAGTCGCGAAGCCTTAGCGACTGCGATCCCCGGGCGATGCCGGTGGCCAGGAGCAGGCCGTTGAGACCGCCGGCAGACGTGCCGGAGACAATGTCGATCTTCACCTCGACCCCGGCCTCCTTCGCCACCTCTTGCCACAGCCTGAAGACCTCGCGCTCCTCCTCCGGGACGGTGTCGGAGTGATCTCCGCGGGATGCCCGCCGGAGCAGGTCGAGTTCGTGGGTGACGCCGCCCATCCACACGGCGAGACTGACACCGCCGTTCATCACCAGTGCGATCCGGTACTCGATCTTCGGTACGCACTGTGACTCGCCCCGGGTGCAGGGCAAGGCCGAGGCATCTGTGCTGGTCGTGCTGGAGCAGACGTGCTGAAACGCCCGGTCGCGGGCACGGCGAAGGCTCGCGCAGAGCCCCGTACTCTTCTGGTCGGGCATGCGATGTCCTCCAACGGCGCCAAACCGTCCGGCTAAGCGAACCCCCTTTCGGGGAGGATGCTGCCCCCAGCCTTGCTTCGTCCCAGGGCAGACGCCACCGGGGGGTGCCGTCCGGACGGCAGGTCGCACCCTTCCGGGGGACGTCGCAGTCGGCGCACTTCTCCCACGAGCAATTCGGGTCGGTGACGGCGGAGTGGCGGACTGAGTGGTGCGAGCCGTAGCCGTGGGCGTGGAGCAACTGGGCGGAGGCCCACACCGTGCCGGCCAGGGCTACCTAGCCGGGCCCCGCCCAGGGATGCCCCTGGCCAGCCAGGTGCTACGAGATGCCGAGCCTCTGGCCCTCGCTTCCACAGCGGCTACAGCGGTGGCCCCGCCAGCATCGCCAACCACCGCAAGAAGGATCACCCGGGCAACCGGAAGGGCTGAGGGCAACGCGTCCGTCTACCTCGGCGCCGGGGCTGGCGAACCGCCAGCCCCGGGCGGAACCGTAGTCGCGTCGCCTCTTCTTTAGTTCGACGAGTTGTCGTCCCAGGGCCGACCTCCTGCCCAGGCGAAGGCCGATGTGCGACTCGTCGAAGTCGTTGGCGTTGAAGGCCAGCGGACCTTGGCATGCGGGCCGTGGTGGACGATACCCGGGCTGTGCGCTCGTCCGAGGTACGGGACGCCGTGCCGGTAGCGCTCACCACGCCAGGAGTACCTGCGGATCCACACCAACGGACTCCAGGCGAGAGGCCCCGCTGCGCCGCGCGCCTGGTGATCATCTTTCGCAAGGTGAACCGGGGCTTAAGCGTCCTGCCTGCGACGACGAGGTGCCCGACCACACCCTGCCGTGCTGTTGCGGGCCAGCCCCGGTTCGTTCTGAAAATTGAGTGTCGGGGATCCAACGAGATGCGGGCCCCATTGCCGACATCGACATGCCACCACCAGGCAATGCTCCGACGTCCACGAGAACCCCTGATCACGGCGCCCGGAGGAGCCCAAGGATGCTTTCGTTGTTTACCCGTAGCGACCGAGCAATCGCGTAGGGCACCACTTTCCCGTCCGTGTCCAGGGTTTGTCGGCGAGTGCCGATACTCTGGTGCGAACCCATCCGGGTGCTTGTGCAGCTTCTGGATGGCCGGGTTTTGACGGACCGTCGCCCCGGCCTTCCAGTTGAGGTTCGGCGGTCCTGATTGGGGGGCTCGCATGCCCGGTAGCGACAAGCCGATGTCCGACGGTTCGGAGGACGATGGCCCGCCGTCTGTCCGGGGTGAGAGCCGCAGCACCGCTCGCGATGTACTGCTCGCCGGCGTAGTCCAGGCCTTGCTGGCTGGTCTCGCTGACGAGGCCGCGCACTGGTTCGTCCAGGTCGTGGTGTGGCTGTACGAGATGTTGGTCAGCCGCCTGTAAAACGCGACGCGCCCCCTGGTGTCCTACCACCAAGAGGCGCGAGGTGCGGGTGCATCCCGCGGCGGTCTCTGTCCCACTTGCACACGTGGCAGAGGCCGCCGTATTGCGTGACATCAGTCTGGCGTGCACCACTGACAATGCTCAGAAGCATGATCAATGTGCATGCGTGCACAATGCCGCAGGGCCCACTGTAGCGAGTCGTCCACGAGCGTGGACATCCTGTCCGCGCGCTTGGACGGCTGTGTCCCTCTGACATCAAGGCCGCTCGCACAGCCGCGTATTGGCCACCACGCGGCAGATCACCCTGCATCTGTGCCGGGAAGTTGCCGACCTCACCCTGACCAAGATCGGGGCGCAGTTCGGCGACCGCGACCTCACCACCGTGACGCACACAGACCGCAAGATCCGCGCCCTGAAACGAAGTGCCGCTACCTTGCGGGCGGGGCCCTCAGGACCGTGGTGGTGGCGAGGGCGGCGAGAATCCGCACGAGCGTCCCTTTCGAAGATCCAAAAAGTCGGGATCTTCGTAGCGGGACCGTGCAGGCGGTGGTGGCGGTCGGCGGCTGGTTCACTCCTGTGCGCTGAAAGTCGGACCACCACACCCTGAATCTGGAGCCCGGCCCGACCGGCGCCGCCGCCCCCTGGGCTAGGACTCAGGCCGCCTCTTCGGCCTTCGAGGAGGAAGGCCGGTACATGTCCAGCAGAGCGGTGACCGTCGCCCCCGTCGCCGCCGGTGTTGCCCCGAGAAAGGGTCGTTTCTGACAGTGACGCCGCGTGCGGCCGTGGCCTCCGCTCACGCGCGGGGAAGCGGCGGTCGACTTCCGGCCGTCCGTCCGAATTCGGCGGTGTCGACTGTCGGTGGCCGCCGCAACACTCTGAGCTGATTGTCGTTCAGAGGGGGGCTGATGGCGTTCCGGGCCGTGCACGCCGAGTGGGGGACCGTCTTCGCACACCTGCCCGATCTGGGGTGCGGACAGGCGTGGGAGGCGGTGTGGAAGGTCCGCCCGCCCGCGCCGATCACCTGCGCGGAGTGCCGGCACCCGATGTACGCGAAGACCTCCTACAGCGGGCTCAAGTTCTTCGCCCATGCCCCGCACGCCCCGGACTGCGAGATCGCCCGCCAGGGCGAGTCCGAGGCCCACCACCTGCTCAAGCTCGAACTCGCCAGTGCGGCCCGGGACGCGGGCGCCCACGCCGAGCTGGAGGTCCGTGCGCCGGACGGTTCCTGGCGCGCGGACGTGCTGGCGACCGACCCGGCCGGGACGTGGCGCATGGCGCTGGAAGCTCAGATGTCCCCGATCACGGCGGCGGACATCACCGCCCGCACCGAGCGGATGGGCGAGGACGGCGTCACCTCGTGTTGGTTCAGCGACCGTCCCCGCCCGCCCTGGCTCGGCAACGTCCCCTCCGTACGCCTGGAACGGCCGGACGGCGCCAAGCACCTCACCGTCGCCGAGGGCCTGGTGAAGTTCACTGGCCGCGGCTGGAGCCCCGTTCCGGCGTCACTCACCCAGTTCCTCACCTGGGCGTTCGCCAGCCGCATCGTCACGCACGCCCCACGGACCTCGCTGCGGTACCCGCAGCGCTCCCCCGCCACGGTGTGGACGGCCCCGCAGTACATCACCGCCGAGGACACCCACCTCGTTGACGAAGAACGCCGACAGCGCGAGTGCGAGACCCGCATGGCCGCCCTGCGGGCAGCCAGGAGAAGAAGCGGGACGAGATCCGCGCCAAGAACGCCATCTCCCGTGCAAAAGCCCTGGCCGAGGCGACCGCGGCCGAGCAGGCCGCCCGCGCCGCCCAGACCGGGAGACTGAGGGAGGTCGCCATCCGCTTCCGCCCCGGCATCGACCTGGCCCTGGCGAAACTCGCCGACGAGCACGGCATCACCGCGACCGTGGGCTTCAGCACCGGCGATCCCCGGTACGCCGGCGGCGTACCCCTCGTCGACGACAACGGCGTCACCGCCGCCGTCTTCGACCCCGACCCCGGGCGGGTCCGCGGCCACGCCTTCCGCCTCCTGGCCGGCCTCCTCCTGATCTTCTCCAGCCAGACCAGCCAGCGCCGCTTCGAGAAGGCCACGAAGCGCGCCAAGCACAAGCCGATCGATGGCTACCGCACCGACTTCGTCGACGCCCCTGCCCATGCTCGCTCCCGCCCGCGCATTCCCAGCGCCCGCGCCCACGCGTGCACCTGCACCGCCCCGCAGCTCGTCGCCCGAATCCAGAACGCCGAATACCCCGCCGAACCCAGCGATCAGATGGGCCCCGCCGCCGCACTCTTCCGAGCCCAATGCCGGACATGCGGCGGCAGGTACGAGAAGCCGTGGCGCCGAACCGGCAACACACCCATCAACCGGACAAGCAGACCAGAGACCTGAAAACCCGCCCTGTCGCCGCGTCCGCTCTGCGGCTCAGGCGGCGGTGCGGATCAGCTCTCGTCCTCGTCGTCGGAACCGGCCGCGACGGGGTCGCGCAGCGGACGCAGTCCACCGTCGGCCGGGACCGAAGCGCGGATGCTGTAGCGACCCAGCACGTTGAGGTTGGCGTGCTTAAGCGGGGAGAGCCGGGCGACGTCCTCGTCCCGAATGTCGTGCTCACGCTCCTCGGGCGGCAGCGCCCGCAGCTGGGTGACGGCGGCGTCCAGGTAGCGGGTCGTCCACAGCACGGCCGCGTTCAGGACCAGGCCGAGCGCGCCGAGCTGGTCCTCCTGGCCCTCGCGGTACGCCTGCATGATCTGCCCGCGCTTGCCATGGCAGATGTCGCGGGCGAGCTTGTGGCGGGACTCCTGCACGGTGAGCTGCCGGTTCATCTGCCGGCGGTAGGTGTCGTCGACCGGGTCGACCACCCGCAGCAGGTGCAGGGTCTTGCCGATCCGCCCGTACTCCGCGAACGCCTCGGCTGCGGACCCGCGCCGAGAGGAGCCACATCACACCCAGCATCCGCCGGTTCGCCGCCGAACAGGTCAAGCACGCGACCGCGTTCCTGCAATGGCTCGGCGAGCGAAACAGCACCCTCGCGTCATGCGGCCAGATCGACGTCGACGCCTGGTTCGCCGAGAACACCGAACACGCCCGCACCTGCCTGAGAGCCTTCCTCAACTGGGCCATGCAGAGCCGACGCTGCCGACGCTCCCTGTCCATCCCCAAGATGAAGGTCTCCCGCCGGGCCGCACTGAGCGAAGACGAGCGCCTCGATACCCTTGGCCGGCTGCTGACCGATACCGAGATACCGATGCGACTCCGTGTCGCCGGAGTCATCGTGCTCCTCTACGCGCAGCCCGCGAGCCGCATCGTCCGGCTCGGTGTTGACGACGTCATCCGCGACGGCGACACCGTGCTGCTGCTGCGGCTCGGTGAGCCGGCCTCGCCCGTCCCTGATCCGGTCGCCGCCCTGCTGCTGGAGCACATCGCGAACCGCGACAACATGAACACCGCTACCAACCCCGCGTCCCGCTGGCTTTTCCCGGGCCGCCGGGCGGGGCAGCCGACCCGCCCCGACCACCTGTCCGCGCTCTTGAACGAAGTCGGGGTCCCGACCGCGGCAGCCCGCGGCGCCGCGATCCGGCAGCAACTCCTCGAACTTCCTGCACCCGTCGTCGCGGACGCTCTCGGCTACCACGACAAGACCACCAGCCGGCTCCGCAACGAGACCGGCGGGACATGGAGCCGATACGCACCAGGAGATCACGAACCGGGCCGAACGCTCACAACCCATGCCGGGCACACGGGTGATCCGCCGCCACCCGTCCCCGGCGGATTACATGTTGATCATTGGGCCTGAAAACGTCTATCTGAAACCGGTCGGCGACCCGTAGTACTGGCTTCGCGGCCCACCGGCCGTCCACGATCTCAAGGAGCCATCACCCATGACTCGCTTTCGCACCCTGTGCATGGCCCTCACCGGCACCGCGGCGCTGTTCGCCCTGACCGCCGCGCCCGCGCACGCCGCCCCCGGCGACGTGACCACCTCCTGTTCGAGCGTCCTCACCCCGAGCGGCTTCGTCGACGTCAGCTGGGGGTACAGCAGCAGCTGCGGCACGCAGAGCTTCAGCCCGAACATCAAGCAGATAAAGCAGCTCACCGGGCTGCCCGTCGGCACCGTGGTCCAGGCCTGCAATTCCACCTACCAGCCCTTCGGCTGGGTCCAGACCGCCTCGTACTACAGCGGCAGCTGTGTCTCCTCCTCGGTCCCCAGCTTCAACAACAACGCCTGGACGCTCAAGCGCGTCTCCTGACCCGTCCGCCCCGACGCCGCGGTCGTGGAGTTCGCGGAGCAGGCGGTCGGCCGGCTGTTCCCCGGACGCCGGGCGGGGCAGCCCTTCCGTCCCGACCACCTGTCCGCACTCCTCAACGAGATCGGCGTCCCTGTGGCCGCCGCCCGCGGCGCCGCCATCCGACAACAACTCCTTGAGATGCCCGCTCCCGTCGTCGCGGACGCTCTCGGCTACCACAACAAGACCACCACCCGCCTGCTCAACGAGACCGGCGGAACCTGGAGCCGATACGCCCCTGGAGATCACACACGGTCACCGGCAGGCTGGGTTCCACGGAGAACTGGCGACAGTTGAATACGAGAGCCCACCAGTACCGAGGCCGTGATCAGGCAATGCGGCGGCCCCGGGGGAGCAGGCGGCCGTAGCTAGTGCCGGATCAAGCAACGTTTGCCCTGTCGACGACGGCGCGTAGCCGTTTGTCGTCCGCGTGGCGGTTTCGCCAAATGATGTAGCGGCGGGTCGGTTCCGGCGGGGTCACAGAAGGTGCTGCTGGTTCTCGGCGACGGCGCCGACGACGACCGGGATGTCGTTGACCTGCGCGTACACGGTGTCGTCGCCGACCAGGACGTCCACGACGATGCAGGTGATGTTGCCCGGGGCCGCCGCCCCGCAGGGCAAGCTGGATCAGCTCCTGCACGGTGTGGTGCGGCGGCTGATAGGCGACCAGCACGTCCTCCAGGGTCCGGTGGGAGACGACGCCGGAGAGACCGTCGGAGCAGATCAGGTAGCGGTCGCCGGCCCGGACCTCACGGATCGAGAGATCATCGGGTTCGGCGTGCTCGCCACCGTCCAGCGCGCGCAACAGCACGCCCCGCTCCGGGTGGGTGGTCGCCTCCTCCTCGGTGATGCGGCCGTCGTCGACGAGGCGCTGCACGAGGGTGTGGTCCTGTGTGATCTGCGTGAGGACGCCGTCGCGCAGCAGGTACGCGCGGCTGTCGCCGACGTGGACCACGCCGAGCCGGTGGCCGCTCCACAGCAGAGCGGTGAGGGTGGTGCCCATGCCCGCCAGCTGCGGGTCCTCCTCGACTATCACGCGCAGCTGGTCGTTGGCGCGCTGCGCGGCCGTGGCGAGTGTGGTGAGGATGTCGGAGCCGGGTACGTCGTCGTCGAACTGAACGAGGGTGGAGATCACCTCGGAGCTGGCGACCTCGCCGGCGGCCTGGCCGCCCATGCCGTCGGCGATGGCGAGGAGACGGGGACCAGCGTATCCGGAGTCCTCGTTGCCCTCGCGGATCATGCCCCTGTGCGATCCGGCCGCGAACCGCGTGGTCAGCGCATACTGCGGATACCACGGCGGCTCGACCGGCCGTGGCGGCACGATGAACGGGTCCGGTGCGGACCGCTCCGACTCCGGGGACGCCTTGTGCCGGCGCAGCTCCTCCAGCGCCGCCCGCATCTCGCCCGCCTGCTGGTAGCCCATCAGGCGGGCGCGCTGGACGAACCTCGCGAGCGCATCCGAGACGTCCGGAAGGGGGTAAAGCCGGCCCCAGCCACCGAGGCCGCTGCTCAGCAGCCGGTCCAGCATGTCGCCCACGGCGGTCAGGTCGGTGTGCGGAAGGGCCGCCACCAGGGCTCCCTGACTGTCGACGAGCTTGACGTGGCCGGTGCTGGTGACGTGTACCCGCGCGGGGTCGAGGTACCAGCCGGTCACCCCGTGCCGGTGGGCGTGGTCGAGGGCATCCAGGATCTCGGCGGCCGCGCGCAGCGCGCGCGGGACGTCCGGCGGGCGGCCGAGCCAGTCGGCGAGGGTGGTGCCGCCGGCGAAGCCTTCGGTGACGACGTACGGGCAGCTCACCCCGTCCCGCATCACGTTGCCGTGGTCGAGTACGACGGCCAGCGCCGGGTGGCTGAGCGGGGCCCGGGAGCGTAGCCGGGTGGTGAACGCCTGCCGTTTGGCGGTGTCGGTGGCCTCGTTCGGCCGCATGACGCGGATGCCCACCGCACGGTTGAACAGTGTGTCACGGCCGGTGTGGTTGTCCGCCTCCACATCGGACGGCACCACCGTCACCCCGGTCACCTCGTACCGGCTCCCCAGCAGGAAGGGGCGCGAACGCACAGGCACGTGCGCCCGGTTGCGGAACAACGGCAGCTCCCCCGCAGTGTTTCGGACCCTGGTCTGCGGCTCGGGGAAGGCGCGCGCCCGCAGCCCGGTCGCCAGCAGTCCGTAGAGGGCGTCGAGGCAGAACAGCTCGGGCCCTTCGGGAAGGCCGCGTTATGACCAGCCGTTACCTGCCCGGATATCGAGGGTGGACCAAGGTCCGCCGCAGGGACACCACCGAAGCGATCATCGGCGCGATCACGGGCACCCTGACCCGCCCGGGCCTCCTCGTCCTGGGCCGCTACGACGAGGTGGGCCGGCTGCGCGCGGTGGGCCGGACGGTCCCGCTGCGCCCGGACGTGTCCCGACAGGTTGGCGAGCACCTCGCCGAGGCCGGCCCCGGCCACCCCTTCGAGGGGGTGCGGTTCACGGCGGCGTGGGGGAGCCGTGACGTCCTGGACGTGGTGCTGGTCCGCCCGGAGCTGGTGACGGAGTTCAGTGCCGATCGGGCCGTTGACCGGGGCGTTTTCCGTCACCCGCTCCGCTTCAAGCGGCTGCGCCTGGACGTGACCGCGGACGATGTCCCGCGGTTCGGGGCAGGGCCGGCTGCGGCGGCCAGCTGACCGCCGACTCCCCGCGGACGGGTCTCCCAGGGGTCGTCCCGATTTCCCCGCGTTGTCCCCCCGGGGAAGCTGCGGGTACAGGCGCCAGACTGGCTGAGCACCGGGCAGGACACTCCCGGAGGGAGACGTCCCCGCGGGCGAGTTGGGTCGCCAGGGCGCTCATATCCGGCCGTCCTCGCTTTCCGGATTCCTCGGAGTTCCTCGGGATACCTCGGCGAGGCTCACCCGTTCTCACCGGAACTCACCAGTACCTGCCTGGCTGAGACGGAACCGGGCCGCTTCGGCTCGGGCGGCCGCCGTGCCAGACTCCCGTCAGGCGAACGGAACCAGCCATCTCAGTCCCGAGTTTCAATCTCACCAACGGACACCAAAGGACACTCAAGGAAACGAGAGGACACTCGATCAGAACAGATCGCTACACCCTGCGTGCGAACTGCGGGGATGCGACCTTGGCGGGTTCTGTCAGCGGCACTCGATACGGCGGGCCTCGCGCCCTACTCTCGACACACCGGGCCTGATTCGGCCCACTCCGTACCCCCGCATACCGCCCCGGAAGGGATCGTCGGCATGTCCGAAATCCCGCCCGCGCGAGTTGGCGGCGACCAGATGCCGCGATCCGGCCAACTTGGGCGCCGACGACCTAGTGTCCTGCGCCGGAAATAGCGAGTCTAAATAGCTGTCAGGTGTTGATGGTTGGTGGGTTGATTTTGGTGAGGTAGTCGGCGAGGGAGTTGA
>NZ_JBHXQN010000097.1:0-13489 GCF_042717785.1 Streptomyces sp. NPDC058619 | reverse complement strand
AGCTACAGACCCTCCTCGCGACATGGACCGGCGTCTGCCCCACCTGCCACCGCGACATACCCACACCAGCCCCAACCTGACCAAGCCCTACTAGGACTGGTGCTAGACCTAGCGCCACCTGTTGCTAGACCTAGCACCTGTTTCCAGGGCTCTGCGAGCGAGAGAAGGAGCTAGAAGGAGCGGCCTTCGGCCGCCGACCCCTGGCAGCTCGCTGCGCTCGCGCTCGCCGCTCAGTGGGGCATGGCCGTGTGGGCGACTGGCGGGACGTCATGGGTGTGACGCCCCGCGTCACGCCTCGTTGCGCGTGACGGCCTGGCTGGCCTCGGTGCCCTGGACCTGCGTGACTCTGGCGTCACGGCTACCGTGACGCCCGTGACGCCGAGCCCCCTTCCGATGCGCCGTGGGGCGGTTACCGGTTACCGGTTACAGGTCGCGTGGACGCCGGTTCGCGCTGTTCAGGGCGGGAAGGGGCGGTGTCGTCGGCCTGTAACCGGTAACCGGTAACCGGTAACCGCGTCCGATGTGTTTGACCGTTTTGATCTCCCTGCCGTCGCCCGCTGGCAGCCGTGTGGAAGAGACCACCTGGCCGCGCCTTGGTGGCCTCTTCGTCTCGCTGCCGCGCCGAGTGGGTGGCGTAGCGTCCGCAGTGGCTTTCCCTCGGGGCAGCTTTGACCTGCGGTGATGCTCTTAGTCGGGGGTGGGTGCTGCGGACGCTGCGGACACTGTCGGACGCTGGCCAATTCTCTTAGCGTCCGCACGATTCGTGCAGGTCAGAGTAGAGCGAGAGCGTCCAGCGGACGCTGCGGACACTGTCTTCCCTCAACTCTCTAGGACGGCAGGTGCCCAAGGCTAAGAGCTGCATGTCTCCCGTGGCGCCGACGGCTCTTCAGGTGGCTGCGGCCGTCTTCTCTGAAGAGCCGTCGTTGCCTGCGACTGGAGAGGCCTTCCAAGGGCGCGGGCGCCCCCACCCGCCCTCTTGGAAGGCCCCCTCCCACGCGGCTCTTCTACTGGGTAGTGGGGTGCCCGCCCCACTACCCAGTAGGCCCCCCACTAGAGCTTGCGGGGGCCTTCAACAGCCCGTTTCTACTGGGGACCCCACTACCCACTACCCAGTAGGCGCCCAGGTTGGCCGGCAACTTCCCGCAGCCACAGGCAAGAGGAGCACCCCCGGCGTCGGCGGGGGTGCTCCTCTTGCCTGTGCATCACCGCTCCTGCTGAGCCTCGTAGAGCTCCCACGCACGTTCCAGGGTCTCCACCGCAGCCGGGATCGCGCCCCGCTCCTCCAGATACTCCCGTTGGCCGCTGAGCTGCCGCCGACTTGGCCAGTCGGAATCGGCAGCGACATCACGCGCCAAGTCACCGATCGCGCTCTGATCCTTCGCGTGCGTCTTCAACCACGATGTGAAGCCCTGGGTTCGACTCATTTCGACATCGTTCCACCACCGCGTCGGCGCGGTGGGGAAACGGCGATCCCCAAGCCCCCTGAAGCGCTCCTCTTTGGAAGGCCCGAGTGCGAACCCGGTAGCCGCCACGTTCCCGGAGTCGCGCCGGCCGGGGCGCCGATGGGACGCCGCCCGGAGGGCGGTTCTTCCTGTCCTTGTCGCTTGTCGCTTGTCGCTTGTCGCTTGTCGCCTTAAGCCCCAACTGCTGTCCGGTGCCATGCCGCTCAGCCGTGACCTGGGGAAACAAGGACGACAAGCGACAAGCGACAAGACAAGCGACAAGCCGCCACGTGGGAGTTGGAAAGGCAGGCCGGCAGCGGCCGGGGCCCCATTCCTGGGCCCTCTCTGGGCCCTGCGAGGGTGGCCGGGGGTGACGGACAACGACCAACGATGACCGCTCGGCAGCAGGTCAGGCGGGGTGCGTGGGCCTCTGACCAGGGCAGGAAAACGGGCCCGCCAGACCCAGGGCAAGAAGAAGTAATCAGAGCGACCGAGCCCCCGGCCTGCGCACACGGCGCAGGTCGGGGGCTCCTCTCTGCCCGGGCCCACGGCGGGCATTGACCGGGGCGGGACACTGGACCGGTGATCCGACCGGCGCACGCGCCGTCCTCGCCCCGGGGCAGCGGCCGATCACGGGGAGCTCCGGAAGCGGCACGTGAGAGAGGGACGGGAGCGGCGGGAGGGAAAGGAACGGCGGAGGAAGGGAAGGGCGGGGGCGGCCGGAGTCGAACCGGCGTCCTCGCCGTGTTGGAGGCCGCGCGCGACCACCTCTGCGCTACGACCCCGCCCCCGCCGCATCCTAGGGGGCGCGCAGAGGCCCTGTCCCGGGGGTGCCGGGGCGGGGCCCTGTACGCGTCGAACCGGGCGGGCGGCTCAGCCGCCGCACTGGCACGGGGCGCCGGACTGGCACCCGCAGCCGCAGCCCGAGCCGCAGCCGCAGGCGGCGAGCAGCGGCAGCCGCAGCGGCTCCGGCCTCGGCGGCTGCTCCTGTTCCGGGGTGATGGGGACGGGGGAATCGGGCATGGTTCCTCCTCGCAGGCGGCGTACGGGACTTCGCACGACGGACCGCCTTCGCCTCATTCATGCCCAGCCGCACCGGCGCGTCAACGGCGCATTGGGTCGAGGCCCCGCAAAGCCCGTACGCCGGGACCGCCGGGACCGCCAGGACCGTCGGGACCGCCAAGGCCGCCGGGACACGGCCCGTCCGCCCTACGGCAGCCCGGTCAGACGCCCTCGACGGCCGTCGGCGGCTGGAGCTCGTCCGCGTGCTCGCCCGTCACCAGGTAGACGACCCGCTTCGCCACCGACACCGCGTGGTCCGCGAAGCGCTCGTAGTACCGGCCCAGCAGCGTCACGTCCACCGCCGTCTCGATGCCGTGCTTCCACCGGTCGTCCATCAGGTGCTGGAACAGCGTGCGGTGCAGCTGGTCCATCTCGTCGTCGTCCTGCTCCAGCTGGAGCGCCAGGTCGACGTCCTTCGTGATGATCACCTCGGCGGCCTTCGCCATCAGCCGCTGCGCCAGCTGCCCCATCTCCAGGATGGTGGCGTGCAGGTCCCGCGGGACCGCCGTGTCCGGGAAGCGCAGCCGGGCCAGCTTCGCCACGTGCTGCGCCAGGTCGCCGGAGCGCTCCAGGTCGGCGCTCATCCGCAGCGAGGTCACCACGATGCGCAGGTCGGTGGCGACCGGCTGCTGGCGGGCGAGCAGCGCGATGGCGCGGGCCTCCAGGTCGTGCTGGAGGTCGTCGACCTTCTGGTCGCCGGCGATCACGCTCTCGGCGAGCTTCAGGTCGGCGTCGAGCATGGACGTCGTGGCCCGCCCGATCGCGGAACCGACCAGCCGGGCCATTTCGACCAGGCTCTCGCCGATCGAGTCCAGTTCCTCGTGGTACGCGTCACGCATGTCTGGTGTCCCTCTCTTGACCTACTGCGCTACTGCCCGGGGGCCGGGCCGGGGCGGCCTCTTGCCCCACGTTGACACGGTGGGCCGCAAACGCGTCCGACTCCGGCACCGCAAGTGAATCAACTCCGTCGCCAGAGTGAACTCTGGGCGACGAGTGTTCGAGGTGCCACCCGAACGGCTGTGGAAGTGTCGTTCTGCCTGCTTAACCTGGATGCATGGACGTGAACGCGGCGGTCGCCGCAGCTGCAGCGATAGCCGGTCTTTGCACCGGTGTCATCGCCATGCTGGCGTTCCGCTGGAGCGAGCGCGACCAAGCCCGCCCCACCAGGAGCTCCATGCGCCCCGACATCAACGCGGTACTCCCTCCCGGAGTGGACACCGTCCTCTCCGTGCTCCGCTCATCCGCCGTCGTACTGGACGAGGGCGACGCCGTCGTCAAGGCCAGTTCGGCGGCCTACGCCCTCGGGCTGGTCCGCGGCGGCAAGCTCGCCGTGGAGCCCATGCTGCACATGGCCCGCGACACCCGCCGGGACGGCGAGATACGCCAGGTCGAGCTCGACCTGCCCCGGCGCGGCACCGGCCGCGGCGAGGCCCTCGCGGTCTCGGCGCGCGTGGCCCCGCTGGGGTCCCGCCTCGTGCTCCTCCTGGTCGAGGACCTCACGGAGGCCCGCCGCATCGAAGCCGTACGCCGCGACTTCGTCGCGAACGTCTCCCACGAGCTCAAGACGCCGGTCGGCGCGATCTCCCTGCTCTCCGAGGCGGTCATGGACGCCTCGGACGACCCCGAGGCGGTCAGCCGCTTCGCGGGCCGCATGCAGATCGAGTCCACCCGGCTGATCAACCTCGTCCAGGAGCTCATCGACCTCTCCCGGGTGCAGAACGACGACCCGCTGGAGGACGCCGAGCCGATGCGCGTGGACACCCTGGTGGCGGAGGCCATAGACCGCTGCCGCCACACGGCGACCTCCAAACAGATCACCATGGCCGCCGGCGGCACCGCCGACCTGCGCGTCTGGGGGAACCGCGGCCAGCTCGCGGCCGCCCTGGGAAACCTGGTGGAAAACGCCGTCAACTACAGTCCCGCCCGCACCCGCGTCGGCATCGCCGCGCGCCGGGTGACCTCGCCGGGTGGAGACTTGATCGAGATAGCCGTGACCGACCAGGGCATCGGCATCCCGGAAAAGGACCGCGAGCGCATCTTCGAGCGCTTCTACCGCGTGGACCCGGCCCGCTCCCGCGCCACGGGAGGTACGGGCCTCGGCCTCGCGATCGTGAAGCACGTGGCGGCCTCGCACGGCGGGGAGGTGTCGGTCTGGAGCTCCGAGGGCCAGGGCTCCACGTTCACCCTGCGGCTGCCCGAGGCGGCCGCATCCGAGACGGCCGCGCCCGACCCGACGGCGGCCCCCGCATCCGCCCCACCGCTGCACGCCGCAGCACCCGCACCGCACACCGCACCAGCCATCCCTGCCCCGGAGGTCCTTCCGTGACCCGAGTGCTCGTCGTCGAGGATGAGGAATCCTTCAGCGACGCCCTGTCCTACATGCTCCGCAAGGAGGGCTTCGAGGTCGCGATCGCCGCGACGGGGCCCGACGGACTGGACGAGTTCGAGCGCAACGGCGCCGACCTCGTCCTCCTCGACCTGATGCTCCCCGGCCTGCCCGGCACGGAGGTCTGCCGGCAGCTGCGCGGTCGCTCCAACGTCCCCGTGATCATGGTGACGGCGAAGGACAGCGAGATCGACAAGGTCGTCGGGCTGGAGATAGGAGCCGACGACTACGTCACCAAGCCGTTCTCCTCGCGGGAGCTGGTCGCCCGCATCCGCGCGGTCCTGCGCCGCCGCGGCGAGCCGGAGGAGGTCACCCCGGCGGCCCTGGAGGCCGGTCCCGTACGGATGGACGTCGACCGCCACGTGGTCACCGTCTCCGGCGGGAAGGTGGACCTCCCGCTGAAGGAGTTCGACCTGCTGGAGATGCTGCTGCGCAACGCGGGCCGCGTACTGACCCGCATGCAGCTGATCGACCGGGTCTGGGGCGCAGACTACGTGGGCGACACCAAGACCCTCGACGTCCACGTCAAGCGGCTGCGCGCCAAGATCGAGCCGGACCCGGGCGCGCCGCGCTACCTGGTGACGGTCCGCGGCCTGGGCTACAAGTTCGAGCCGTAGGCCGCGAGCGGCCCGTAGTGGGCCGTCCTCCTTACGGGTGTACGGGAAGGGCCCCCAGCCGCAGGTGCGGCTGGGGGCCCTTCCCGTACGGGTACGGTTCCGCGGCTCAGTGACCCGCGGCGTGCGAGGCGGAGCCCGACGCGGAGCCCGAGGGGGAGGAGCCGGCCGCGCCGCCCGTGGCACCCGCGGAGGGGCTGCCGGAGGGCGAGCCCGACGGGGAGCCGGAAGCGGAACCGGACGGCGTGACGCCGGAGGCCGGGGCGCCGGTCGGGCCGAAGCCCGCGTACATGCCGGTGTTGGGGACCACGAAGGCCTCCAGCTCGACGTCGCCCGTGCTGCTCAGCTGGAAGACGACCTGCTGGACGTCGCCGTCCGTGACCGCCTCGGAGCCCGCGCCCTGCTCGATCTGCGCGGAGGCGTTGCCCTTCCCGCCCAGGATCACGGAGCCGCCGGCTGGCACGGTCACCTTGCCGGCGCCCCCTGCCGCCTTCAGCACGACCTTGGCCTTGCCACCCGGGAGGGTGATGCCGTCGAGGGTCTGTGCCTTGGTGCCGGAGTTGAAGACCGTGGCCGAGACGGCGGCCGCGGTGTTCTTCTTGTCCTTCTCGCCCTGGGTGATGACCAGAGCGTTCTGGATCTTGATCTCGCCCTTGGTGACGGCGGCGTTGTCCGGCTTGATCTGCAGGGTCTCAGCGTTGTTGCCCGCACTGCATGCAGCCAGCGAGGCGATCGAGAACACGACGGCGGTGGCGGCGAGGGCGCCGCGTCGAAGGCTGCGGCTCACGGCGGCGGCATCTCCTTGGACGAACGGAAGGGGAGGGTGGGCGCTCGGAACGGCCGAGGTGAGGCCGCTCTAAGGGTGTGTCAGCGCGCTTAGGTTACCGAGCCGCCGCCCCGCCCCCGCACCCGACCCTCCGCAGCGCGGCCCCGCGCTGCGGCAGGCCCGGCGATCTTGCATTCCGTCCCGGCGGTTCCCCCGGTGTTCCCCCGGCCTTCCCCCGTCGATCATGTCGACGATCACGCGGGGCCCGCATATCGCGTGCCGGTCGCCCGGTGATCAATTCCGGATTCCTTCGAACGCCACCCCGTGATCAATTCCGGATTGGGCCGGAACCCGCTGGATGCGGGGCCCGCCAGTCGAACGGAGTAGTTCGTTTTCCGACCTCCGAACGCCGCAAAACGGGACGTACGTCACTCCGTCGGAGCTGCCGGACGGGTGTAGCGTGACCCTTTCGCCTGGTCCGTACAGCGCCCCCGACCTGCGGATACCCCCTTCCCGAGCCCTTCCGCAGCACGTTCGCATCGCTGTTGTCAAGCCCCGAGAGGTGCCCTGACCTGCGAAAACGCCATTCATAACAGTCAGTTCTCGTGTTACCCTGGATAGCCACGGAAGGGGTACCTGTCACATGACGTTCAAGGTTGGCGACACCGTGGTCTATCCCCATCACGGGGCCGCGCTGATCGAGGCCATTGAGACTCGCCAGATCAAAGGCGTGGACAAGACCTACTTGGTGCTCAAGGTCGCCCAGGGCGACCTGACTGTTCGTGTACCTGCGGACAATGCGGAGTTCGTCGGTGTGCGCGACGTAGTCGGCCAGGACGGGCTGGACCGGGTCTTCGAGGTGCTTCGCGCACCGTACGCAGAAGAGCCGACGAACTGGTCCCGACGCTACAAGGCAAATCTGGAGAAGCTCGCTTCTGGCGATGTCATCAAGGTCGCTGAGGTAGTGCGTGACCTGTGGCGTCGTGAGCGCGAGCGCGGACTCTCCGCGGGTGAGAAGCGCATGCTCGCGAAGGCACGCCAGATCCTGGTCAGCGAGCTCGCGCTCGCAGAGAACACGAACGAGGACAAGGCCGAGGCCCTCCTCGACGAGGTCCTCGCGTCCTGACGCGAGTATCCCGTTCCTCTGATCTGAGTACATCAGAACAGTGTTCGCACAGTTGTGCCGCGGTGCCCGTTGACAAGGCCCCTCCTCCACGAGGGACCTGTTGCCGGGCGCTGCGGCATGTCTGCGTCCGCACCGTCCGGCGTACTCCTGGCACCGTACTGAAACCCTGACTCCACCGGTGTACCGGGTCCGGGCAGCCGGTTCGACCGGTCGTCACGGAAGGGGCGAGGGCGTCGCACCCGGCACACCACCCAGGGCCATACCCATGTCGGCCGAAGCCACAAACCTGGCTGCGCAACCCGGAGTTACCGATGTCTGACGAAACGCGACCGCACCGCACCGCCGCGGTGATCCCCGCCGCCGGACGGGGGGTACGCCTGGGCCCCGGCGCCCCCAAGGCCCTGCGGGCACTGGGCGGCACCCCGATGCTGATCCACGCCGTCCGGGCGATGGCCCGCTCCCGGGCGGTCTCCCTGGTGGTCGTCGTGGCCCCCGCCGACGGCGCCGCCGAGGTGCGCCTCCTGCTCGACGAGCACCCGCTGCCCGACCGCGCCGAGGTCCTCGTCGTCCCCGGCGGGGAGACCCGCCAGGAGTCCGTGCGCGCCGGCCTCCAGGCGCTGCCGGCCGACGTCACCTCCGTACTCATCCACGACGCGGCCCGGCCGCTGGTCCCCGTGGACACCGTCGACTCCGTCGTGGAGGCGGTCCGCGACGGCGCGCCCGCCGTGGTGCCCGCGATGCCGCTGGCCGACACCGTCAAGGAGGTCGAGCCAGGCAGGCCGGGCGAGCCCGAGCCGGTCGTCTCCACCCCCGACCGGGCCCGGCTGCGCGCCGTCCAGACCCCGCAGGGCTTCGACGTCGCCACCCTCCTGAGGGCGCACGCCGAGATCCCCGTCGACGGGGAGGGCGCCACCGACGACGCCGGCATGGTGGAGCGGCTCGGCGTCACCGTCGTGGTCGTCCCCGGCCACGAAGAGGCATTCAAGGTCACCCGCCCCCTCGACCTCGTCCTCGCCGAGGCCGTACTCGCCCGCAGGAGGGCCACCGATGCGTACTAGTCCCGAAGGACCGGCAGGACCGGCAGGACCGGCAGGACCGGCAGGACCGGCTGGCACGGCAGGCACGGCAGGCCGACCGAGCCCGGCAGGCCACGACGGCCCCCGGTCCGGGTCCGGGGCCGCCGCGCAGGCCCCGCTGCTCCCGCTCGTCGGCATCGGCACCGACGTGCACGCCTTCGAGACCGGCCGCGACCTGTGGTGCGCCGGGCTGCTGTGGCCGGGGGAGACGGGCCTCGCCGGGCACTCCGACGGCGACGTCGCCGCGCACGCCGCCTGTGACGCCCTGTTCTCGGCGGCCGGCGCCGGCGACCTCGGCGCGCACTTCGGCACGTCCCGCCCCGAGTGGTCGGGCGCCTCGGGCACCACCCTGCTCGCCGAGGCCGCCCGCATCGTCCGCGCCGAGGGCTTCGAGATCGGCAACATCGCCGTCCAGGTGATCGGCGTGCGCCCCAAGGTCGGCAAACGGCGCGAAGAGGCGCAGAAGGCGCTCTCGACCGCCGCGGGCGCCCCCGTGTCGGTCTCCGGCACCACCACCGACGGCCTCGGCCTCACCGGCCGGGCCGAAGGCCTCGCCGCCCTCGCCACGGCCCTCGTGTACCGGACGAATCGGGCCTAGTACGTCCTCCGCCCGCGCCGCCGCCGACACCGCTTCGGCAACAAACCCGCCCCGCGCCCCGAAAGGGTCGCGGGGCACTGCTATGGGCGCACTACCCTGGATGCCGTGACTCTTCGCCTGTACGACACCAGCGCCCGGCAGATCCGTGACTTCACCCCGCTCACAGCGGACTGTGTCTCGATCTACCTCTGTGGCGCCACGGTGCAGGCCGCCCCGCACATCGGGCACATCCGGTCGGGCCTCAACTTCGACATGATGCGCCGCTGGTTCGAGTACCGGGGCTACGAGGTCACCTTCGTCCGCAACGTCACCGACATCGACGACAAGATCATCGCGAAGTCGGCCGAGCAGCGCCGCCCCTGGTGGTCCATCGGCTACGAGAACGAGCGGGCCTTCAACGACGGCTACGCCGCCCTCGGCTGCCTCCCGCCCACCTACGAGCCCCGCGCCACCGGCCACGTCACCGAGATGGTCGAGATGATGCGCGGGCTCATCGAGCGCGGTCACGCCTACGAGTCCGAGGGCAACGTCTACTTCGACGTGAAGTCGTACCCCGGCTACCTCTCGCTGTCCCGCCAGGACCTCGACAACATCCGCCAGCCGGAGAGCACCGGCGAGACCGGCAAGCGCGACGCCCGCGACTTCGCCATGTGGAAGTCCGTCAAGCCCGGCGAGCCCTCCTGGGAGACCCCCTGGGGCCGCGGCCGTCCCGGCTGGCACCTGGAGTGCTCCGCCATGGCGCACAAGTACCTCGGCGAGGCCTTCGACATCCACGGCGGCGGCCTGGACCTGATCTTCCCGCACCACGAGAACGAGATCGCGCAGGCCAAGGCCTTCGGCGACGAGTTCGCTAAGTACTGGGTCCACAACGCCTGGGTCACCATGTCCGGCGAGAAGATGTCCAAGTCCCTCGGGAACTCGGTCCTCGTCTCCGAGATGGTCAAGCAGTGGCGCCCGATCGTCCTGCGCTACTACCTCGGCACCCCGCACTACCGGTCGATGATCGAGTACAGCGAGGAGGCCCTGCGCGAGGCGGAGTCCGCCTTCGCCCGGATCGAGGGCTTCTACCAGCGCGTGGTGGAGAAGGCCGGGAAGGCCGTCGAGCCCGCCGCCGAGGTCCCGCCCGCGTTCGCGGAGGCCATGGACGACGACCTGGGCGTCCCGCAGGCGCTCGCCATCGTCCACACCACGGTCCGACAGGGCAACAGCGCCCTCGCGGCCGACGACAAGGAAGCGGCCATCGCGCGCCTGTCCGAGGTGCGGGCCATGCTCGGCGTCCTCGGCCTGGACCCGCTCGACCCGCACTGGGCCGGCGAGGTCGACCGGGGCGAGGACCTGCACGGCGCTGTCGACACCCTCGTACGCCTCGTTCTGGAGCAGCGGGAATCGGCCCGGGCCCGCAAGGACTGGGCCACCGCCGACGCCATCCGCGACCAGCTCCAGCAGTCCGGCCTGGTCATCGAGGACAGCCCCACCGGACCCCGCTGGACGCTCGGCCCCCGCTGAGTCCACCGGAGCAGTCCGACTGTGCCGCCCGGCCCCCCGGGCGGCACACTCTTCATACGTACACACCGCAGCATCAACGAAAACAGGTAGAAGTCATGGCCGGGAACAGCCAGCGCAGGAACCGCCGCACGTCCAACAAGAAGGGCGCGACGGTCGGCAGCGGTGGCCAGCGGCGCAAGGCCCTGGAAGGCAAGGGCCCCACCCCCAAGGCCGAGGACCGCAAGAAGCACAAGGCGAACCGCATCAGCAACGCGATGGCCCGGCAGGCCGCCAAGCGCCGCCCGGCCCCGCGCCGCGGCGGTCCCAAGGGCACCAGCGAGATGGTCGTCGGCCGCAACCCGGTCTTCGAGGCGCTGCGCGACGGTGTTCCGGCCACCACGCTCTACGTCCAGCAGTTCATCGACAACGACGAGCGCGTCCGCGAGGCCCTCCAGCTCGCGGCCGAGCGCGGCAACATCAACCTGATGGAAGCCCCGCGCCCCGAGCTCGACCGCATGACGAACGGGCTCAACCACCAGGGCATGGTCCTCCAGGTCCCGCCGTACGAGTACGCGCACCCGGATGACCTCACCGCCGCCGCGTACGACAACGGCGAGGACCCGCTCATCGTCGCCCTCGACGGCGTCACCGACCCGCGCAACCTCGGTGCGATCGTCCGCTCCGTCTCCGCCTTCGGCGGCCACGGCGTGGTCATCCCCGAGCGCCGCGCCGCCGGCATGACCGCGGGCGCCTGGAAGTCGTCGGCCGGTACCGCCGCGCGCACCCCGGTCTCCCGCGTCACCAACCTGACGCGCGCCATCCAGGAGTACAAGAAGGCGGGCATCACCGTCGTCGGCCTCGCCGCCGAGGGCACGCACACCGTGAACGACCTGGAGGCGCTCGGCGGCCCGGTCGTCATCGTCGTCGGCTCCGAGGGCAAGGGCCTCGGCCGCCTCGTCGGCGAGAACTGCGACTACCTGGTGCGCATCCCGATGCCGGGCGGCGCCGAGTCCCTCAACGCCGGTGTCGCCGCCGGCGTCGTGCTGTACGAGGCCGCCCGCCGCCGCGCCGACCGCGGCCGCGTCTGATCCGCGGGACCGGCCCGACCGGCCCGAACGGCCCGACGGCTTGATCCACTTGGCCCACGGAAAGTGACCCGTGAGCGTGTCACCCCGCCCGTTACGGGCGGGGTGGCTTGATCTTGACGGGTCTCGGACAGATCCCTGACGTCAAGGCAGTGTCCTAAACACTGATCACTCGGTTAGATGAGTGTGGACACCAGAACGTCAGGGTTCGACGACCAGCCCGCGCTGAGCATGGTCAAGGTGCCGTGCGATCCCGCACAGGTCATCGTCAACCACGCCAGCTTCCGCGTGCGGCTCGCACCGAGCCCGAGCGCGCGTTCCAAGCCCGCGAACGCCCCCGGCCGCGCACCCGTCCTCGGCGGCGCCGTGGTCGCGGCGGCCGGAGCCACCCGCCGCCGGGCCCCCGTCGTGTGGAGCGGCAAGGCGGCTCCCGGCGACGCGGCCGCCATGGGGGGACTCCTCCAGGCGGTGCGGGAGGCCGGGCGCGGCCACGACGAGTACGACGGCGGCACCACCCAGACCATCCCGCGGGTGGACCTGGCCCAGGACCTCGCCGACGCCACGCTCGCCAAGCCGACCGTCATCGGCCAGCGCAGCTACGGGGACCCGGACGAGACGCGACCGCTGGCCGCCGTACGGGACCTGCCGTACGGGCAGCCGCCGGTCGGCGCCGGGCCCGGGACGGACTCCCGGCGGTCCGCCGACAGCCGCGGGCAGGCCTCGTACTACCCGGGCCGCCGCATGAACCTCGGCGTCGTGCTGCTCCCCCTGCGCGTCTTCCTCGGGTTCATCTCCATCTACGCCGGCATGGGCAAGCTGTGCGATCCCGTCTACTTCGACGGCGGCGAGCGCGGCTCCATGGTGACCTGGCTGCACACCCTGCACCCGTGGGCGCTGGCCGAGCCGCTGCGCGACTTCGCGCTCGCGCACCCGGTCGGCGCCGGTCTGAGCGTCGCGTTCCTCCAGGTCATCGTCGGCGTGCTCACCGTGTTCGGCCTGTGGCAGCGGTTCGCCGCGAGCTTCGGGGCGCTGCTCTCCGCCGCGCTGCTGATGACGGTGAGCTGGAAGACGGTTCCCGCGTACGACGCGCCCGACATCATCTACCTCGCCGCCTGGAGCCCGCTGATCATCGCCGGCGCCCCGGTCTACTCCCTCGACGGGCGGCTCGCGGGCGAGGCCTGGCGCACCCTCGGGCCGCGCTCCGAGGTCTGGCAGCTGCGGCGGCGGGTCCTGCGCCGGGGGGCCGTCATGGCCACCGTCGTCTGCGGGCTCACCCTCCTCATCGGCTCGCTCCTCGGCGGGGCCGTCCGCTCCAGCACCGTGGTCACCGTCCCGGGGCCGGGCGAGCCGCCGAGCAACTACCTGCCGGGCCAGCCGCTCCCCAAGGCGCCCGTCCGGCAGCAGCCGACGCAGCAGCCCACCAGGGCGCCGGCCAAGCCGTCCGCCACCGCCTCCGAACCGGCCGCCAAGTCCGGCCGGAGCGCGAGCGGCGAGCCCGCCCGGGAGACCGCCGGAACCGGAACCGGGTCCAAGTCGCCCTCCGCGACGAAGGGCGCGACCGGCCGGCAGCAGACCCCGCGCAGCACGCCGCGGCAGACCACCCCGCAGAAGCCGCCGTCCTCCTCCTCGGGGAGCAGCGGCGGGGCCGCCGGCGGGACCGGCGGGAGCCCTCCGCCGAAGAAGCCCGGCCTGGTCGGCGGCCTCCTCGGCTGAGCCCGGCCGGACGGTTGCGTTCGGGGGCCCGGCACGCTGTCGCGGACGCTGTTGGTTTATTCGGGCCCGTGCGTGACGTCGGCTCCCAAGACCTGGTTGTGGTCTTGGGAGCCGGCGTTGTCGTATGGGGTGGGTG
>NZ_JBHXQN010000096.1:0-13778 GCF_042717785.1 Streptomyces sp. NPDC058619 | reverse complement strand
CGAAACCGCCAACGGCACCTGGAAACTCCGCGTCAACGACAACGCCAACGGCGACACCGGCACCATCGACGCCTGGAACCTCACCTTCTAGACCCCGAAACCACCATCCGGTCCGAGCCCGTGCGGGAGCCCCAACTCCCGCCCACAGGGCAGCGGTGCGGACCACATGAGCGCGCGGGCCTGCCGGCACCTCCCGTACCGGCAGGCCCGCGTGTGTGTTCAGCCCGCGCCGTACGGCTCCGCCCCTCCTCGGCGGTGCGGGGAGCGGGGGTACAGGACTCGGCGGTCGAGATCCTCGACCCGTTCGTCCCCGTCCTCGACGGCGCCTCCTCGCGACCGGCGCCCGGCGCAGCCGCCCCGGTCCGGTCCGGCGACGGGCGCCCCGCGCGGCTCCCGCCGTCAGTTCGGTGCGCGGGTTTCCGCCGACAGCGGCCTACCGTCCCGGAAGAGGTCCAGGTGCTCGCGGAGGAAGGCTTCGAGGGTGCGCGGCGGCCGGCCGAGTATGCGGGACACGGTGCCGTCGGGCTCTTCCGGGTGGGTGGTGGCCATGCGCTGGATCTCCACCACGTGGGCGGCGAGCCAGTCGGGCATGCCGGCGGTGGAGGTGAGGTGGCGGTGCAGGTCCGCACCGCTCAGGTCGACGTACCGCACGTCGCGGCGCAGCAGGTTGCCGAGCAGGGCGGCGAGTTGGGGGTGGGAGTACGTCCGGTCGCCGGTGAGGGTGTAGGTGCGGCCGGCGAGTTCGGGCCGGGTCAGCGCGGCGGCCGCCACGTCGGCGATGTCGCGGCAGTCGATGTAGTTGCAGGCCGCGTCCCCCATCGCGCCGTGGAAGACGCCGCCCGCGGCCACCCCGGGCGCGAGCAGGAGCAGCTTCTGCAGGAACGCGTAGGGGCGCAGGACGGTACCCGTGACCCCCGAGCTGCGGAGGACCTCCTCGACGGCGTGGTGCCCGCGCGCGACGGCCACGGGAGAACCGGGGCCGGCGCCGGGCGCTGAGATCTTGACGATGTGCCCGATGCCGCTGTCGGCGGCCGCAGCGATCGCGTTGGTCTCCAGGGCGACCTGGGAGGGGCCGTTGGCCATGGTGAGGAACAGCCGGCTCGCGCCGGTGAAGGCGGCCCGCAGGGACGCGGGGTCGGCGGCGTCGGCGGCCAGGACCTCGGTCCGCGCGAGCACGGCGCTGCCGAGGCGACTCCGGAGCCGGTCGGGGTCACGGCTCAAAGCCCGGACGGGTACGTCGAGTTCGGCGAGTCGGTGCAGCAGTGCGCTTCCGGTGGCGCCGGTGGCGCCCATGACGACGATCATTCGGTGTCCTTCCGTTGCGGCCCGTGCGCGGGTCGCGCGGGGCCGGCAGAGGTGGCGGGCAGAGGTGGAGGTGGCGGGTGGAGTGGTGCGGCCGTGGGATGTGCGGCCGGAGGGCGGCCCCGGTCAGCGCGCGCCGTGCGTGGCTCCGCGCCAGCGCCAGGTGGTGATGGCGGCGGCGAGCGCGGCGGACAGCGGAAGGTCGAGCCGGAGGCGTTCGGGCCACGGCGAGCCGGACGGGAACGGGAACGGAGTCGGCAGCGGCCACGCCGCCAGGCCCTCGACGGCGAGGTGCGCGACCCCGGCCGCGACGGCGGCCGCCATCAGCCCCGCCCCCGCCGCCAGGACGGGCTTCGGCAGGGAGGCGGACCGGCGGGGCCGGATGCCCGTACGCCGGAGCCGGGCGCCGGTGAGGGCGGCGACGAGCGCCGAGGTGCCCGCGATGGAGGTGAGGGCGGCCACGGCCAGGTCGTGCCGCCCGGAGACCAGGCCCCCGGCACCCGCTGTCAGGGCGGGGGCGGCGTAGGCCACCAGCACCTCGCGCCAGAGGACGAAGCGCGGCGGCGGCCGCTCCCCGGCGATCGGAACGCTTCTTCGTGTACCCAAGACGACTTCTCCTTCAACTAATAATTAGGTGCCTAACTACATGGTCATGCGAAACGACGCACGGGGGCGGCGCGCGCGAGCTGCGCACGAGGAGGCGGGCGCGCCGGGCGCGCGCGGGCGCCGGCTACTGCCCGGTCAGCGCACCGATGCCCCGGGTCACGCGCGCGAGCAGGTCGAGGAAGACGGTCCGCTCCTCGACGCTGAGGTCGGCCACCATCGCCTGGAGGCGGCGGAAGTGGTCGGGGGCCAGGTCGCGCAGCCTTTGCGCGCCGCGGGCGGTCAGGACGACCACCGAGGCGCGCCCGTCCTGCGCGGACGGCCGGCGCAGGACCAGCCCGTCCTTCTCCAGGGAGTCGATGAGTCCGGTGACGGTCGCGCGGGACACGCCGAGGCTGGCGGCCAGGAGCGACGGCGACTTCTCGCCCTCGCTGTCCTCCAGGTCCGCGAGGAGCCGATAGCGCCCGGTGGACAGGCCGAACCGGGAGAAGTGGACCTCGCTCGCCTGGCCGAGCCGGGCTCCGGCGGCCATCAGCCGCACCGCGACCAGGACGGCCTGCGGGTCGGCGTCGAGGCCGTAGCGCCGGATCTGGCGCCGGGCCTGGTCCAGCGTCGGGCTCTCCTCGGGCAAGGATTCGCGTGCGTCCATGAAGATAATATGGCCCCTAACTATCCACCCCGTCAAGAGTATCGGCCCCCGCGTGGCCGCAGGTGCGCTCAGCCGCCCTCGCGGCCGCCGCCGACGCCCGCCGCCGAGACCCTGGCGATGCGCAGGGCGAGCTGGATCTCCAGCACCCGCTCCGGGGACTGCCAGTCGTGGCCGAGGAGTTGGCCGATGCGTTCCAGCCGCTGCACCACGGTGTTGATGTGCACGTGGAGGGCGTCCTTCGCCTTGGACTGGCTCATGCCCGCGGAGAAGTACGCCTGAAGGGTGCGCAGGAGATCGGTGCCGCGCTTCGCGTCGTACGCGATCACGGGACCGAGGGTCTGCTCCACGTAGCCGCCGAGGTCCGTGCGGTCGCCGAGCAGTACGCCGAGGAAGCCCAGTTCGGCCAGCGCGGCCCCGGTGCCCGCGTGGCCCAGGGCCCGGAGGGCCCCCAGGCAGCGGCGGGCCTCCGCGTGGGCGTCGGCGAAGCCCTCGGCGCCGCTGACCGGGCCCGCGGCGCCGACGGTGACCGGGGCGGCCACGGCCTGACCCAGCTCGTCCGCGAGCGTGCGGGCATCGGCGCTGGGGGCCTCGGACGGGGCGACCAGCACCACGTCGTCGTGGTGCAGTCCCGCCAGCCCCTTGCGGCTCTGCGCGGAACGGGCGGCCGCGGCCAGCAAACGCCCGCGGGGCGCCGTACCGGCGTGGAGCAGGAACACCGCGTGCGGACGGTCAAGGTTCACCCGGAGCCGGCGGGCCCGGGCGGCCAGGCTGGTGGGGTCCGCGGCCCGCGCGAGCAGGTCCCCGAGGAGTTCGCCGCGTACGCGGTCCTCGGCTTCGGCTACGGAGCGGCGCAGCAGCAGGAGCAGGGCGGTGACCACACTGGCACGCTCGAAGAGGCGGCGGTCCGCCTCCCCGAGGTCGGCGCGTCCGGTCAGGGCGATGCTGCCGAGGAGTTCGGGCCCCGCCAGGACCGCACACACCCAGGTGCCGTTCACCGGAACGGCCCGTCCCCCGGCCCGGGAGGCGGCGACGGCCCGCGCCGGCGGGGCCTGGGGGTCCGCACCCGCCCGGGCGAGTTCGGCCCCGTCCGCGTCGTGGATGAGCGTCCCGCCCTGGAGGACGGCGCCGATGGCCGTCGCGACCTCCGCGATGTCCCCTCCGCGCAGGACGAGGTCGGTCAGTCGGTCGTGGGCGTCCGCGGCCCGCCCCATGGCCTCGCTGTGCGCCTCGATGGTCCGCGAAGCCTCGTTGAGGTCGACCAGCGCGGTACGGGTCTCGTCCAGCAGCCGGGCGCTGTCGATGGCGATCGCGGCGTGGTCGGCCAGGGAGGAGAGCAGGGCGACCTCGTCCGGCGCGAAGGTACGGGCCGTGCGGTCCGCGGCGTACAGGACGCCGATCACCCGGGTGCCCAGGCGCAGTGGTACGCCGAGGATGGCCCGCAGCCCCTCCTCGGTGACGGCGGCGTCGATCGTCGCGGTGTGCTTGAAGCGCGGGTCCGTGCCGTAGTCGCCGGTGGTGTACGGGCGGGCCGACTCGGCGACCAGCCCGCCCAGGCCCTCGCCCATCCCCAGCCGCACCCGCTGGAACGCCGCCGAGATGCAGCCGTCGGTCACCCGCATGTACGTGTCGCCCGCCTCCTCGTCGTTGAGGGACAGGTACGTGACGTCCGTGCCGAGGAGCAGCTTGGCCCGGTGCGTGATCGCCCGCAGTACGGCGTCCAGGTCCCTCAGGGCCGCCAGGTCGCCGGCGGTGTCGAAGAGTGCGGCGAGCTCGACCTCGCGGCGCCGGTGCTGGGTGAGCGTACGCCGTACGCGCAGGGCCACCTGGGCGGCCTCGGCGATGTCGGCGGCCTCCGACGCGTCCGCCGCCGCGTCCCGGGCCGCCTCGGCCACCCGCGCGAACCGGTCGGGTGGCGCGCCCTGCTCCAGCAGGTCCAGGAGCTGCCGCAGGGCGGTGGGGGCCGGTCCGGCACCGGAGTTCGTCGCGGGGGTGGACATGGGCGCTCTCCGTGGCTCGGGAAGCCCGCCGCTGCCGGCGGGGCGCGGCGGGCGGCCGGAGCTCACCTGTCGGCGGGGATCGATTCGTGCGCGGGCCGGCGGCTGCCGGGGACCGCCGGGCCGGCCGGCTCGTGGTCCTGCGCCAGGCTACGCCCGCGCGTCTCCCTGGCCACCAGGACGGTCAGCGTGGTGACGAGCGTCGCGACCGCGAGGTAGACCGAGATCGGCAGGGACGAGCCGTAGCCGTCGAGCAGGGCGACGGCGACGATCGGGGCGAGCGCGCCGCCGATGATGGAGGCCAGTTGGGATCCCATCGAGGCACCGGAGTAGCGGACCCTGGTGTCGAACATCTCGGAGATGAAGGCGGCCTGCGGTCCGTACATGGCGCCGTGGAGGACGAGCCCGATGGTGACGGCCGCTGCGATCACCGGGAAGGACTTGGTGTCCAGCATCGTGAAGAACACGAACGCCCAGCCGGTCATGCCGATCGAACCGATCAGGGTGACCGGGCGGCGGCCGATGCGGTCGGACAGCGCGCCCCAGGCCGGGATGGTGACGAAGTGGACGGCGGAACCGATGAGGGCGGCGTTCAGCCCCTGGCTCTTGGACAGCCCGAGGTGGGTGGTGACGTAGACGAGCAGGAACGCGGTGAGGATGTAGTACGAGATGTTCTCGCCGAGGCGGGTCCCGATCGCGGTGAGGACGGACCGCCAGTGCGACCGGAACACCTCCGTGATCGGCAGCGTCTCCTTGACGCCCGCGGCGGCCGCCTCCTCGGCGGCCTTCGCCCGGGCCTCCAGGAAGAGCGGGGACTCGGAGACCGACACCCGGATCCACAGGCCGATCACGACCAGGACGCCGGAGAGCAGGAACGGGATGCGCCAGCCCCAGGCGAGGAACGCCTCCTCGGACTGGACGGCGGCCAGCAGGGCGAGCACGCCGGTGGCCAGCAGGTTGCCGCCGGGGGCGCCGGCCTGGGGCCAGGAGGCCCAGAAGCCGCGGTTCTTGTCGTCCCCGTGCTCGGAGACCAAGAGGACCGCGCCGCCCCACTCGCCGCCGAGTGCGAAACCCTGGACCAGGCGCAGCAGGGTCAGCAGGATCGGTGCGCCGACGCCGATGCTCGCGTGGGTGGGCAGCAGGCCCATGGCGAAGGTGGCCCCGCCCATGAGGAGCAGGCTGAGGACGAGCAGCTTCTTCCGGCCGATCTTGTCACCGTAGTGACCGAAGACCAGTCCGCCCAGGGGGCGGGCCGCGAAGCCGATGGCGTACGTCAGGAAGGCGAGCAGGGTTCCGACCAGCGGCTCGCTGCTGGGGAAGAACAGCTTGTTGAAGACGAGCGCGGCGGCGGAGCCGTAGAGGAAGAAGTCGTACCACTCGATGGTGGTGCCGATCAGGCTGGCGCTGATGACGCGGCCGATGCCGCCTCGGGAGGGCGGAGTCGGCTGGGATGGCGGGGTCGGCGGGGATGGCGGGGTCGGCTGGGCCATGGCGGGGGCAACCACCTTTCGGCTGGGAGCGGTCGGGAGGGCGGGGCATGCGGGGAAGGCAGGGGCATGCGGGGAGGGCAAGGACTGCGGGGAGGGCGGGGCAGGGCAGGGCCGCGCGCGGAGGCCTCAGGCGGCGGTCCAGCCGCCGTCCACGGGGAGCGACGCGCCGGTGACGTACCCGGTGTGCGGCCCGCAGAGCCATACGGCCACGGCGGCGACCTCCTCCGGCTCGATCAGCCGTTTGACCGCGGAGCGGCCGAGCAGGACCTCGCCGACCACCCGCTCGGCGTCGATGCCGTGCGCCGCGGCCTGCGCCGCGATCTGCTCCTCCACGAGGGGTGTGAGCACGTAGCCCGGGCTGATGCAGTTGCTCGTCACCCCGTGCGGCGCGCCTTCGAGTGCCGCGACCTTGCTGAGCCCTTCGAGGGCGTGCTTCGCGGTCACGTATCCGGCCTTGAACGCACTGGCCCGCAGGCCGTGCACGCTGGAGATGTTGACGATCCGGCCCCAGCCCCGCGCGCTCATGTGCGGCAGGGTCCTCCGCATCAGCAGGAACGGCGCCCGGACCATCACCTTCTGCATCAGTTCGAAGCGGTCCGGGGGGAACTCGGCCAGCGGCGCGACGTGTTGGAGCCCCGCGTTGTTGACCAGGATGTCGACCTCGGCGGGGAGTTCCTCCAGGAGGTCGCTCCGGGCGAGGTCGACGGCGTGCGCCCGGCCGCCGACCTCCGCGGCGGTGGCCGCAGCCGCCCGGGCGTCGATGTCCACCACGTGGACGAGGGCCCCGGCGGCGGCGAGCGCTGCGGCGCAGGCCCGCCCGATCCCGCTGCCGGCGCCGGTCACCATGGCGGTGCGGCCCGCCAGGGCGGCCGCCGGTGTCCCCCCGGACGGGAGGGTGATTGCGCTTGTCATGGCGGGAAGCATGCGTGACGCGCACGCGCCGCTCCCATGTGTACGACCACCACAGTCGGGCCCGGCCCTGTGGTGGAGGGCGCCTACTGCAGCAGCTTCTTCCAGTCCTGCGGGACCCGGTCGGCGGGTCCGGGCGCCGGCTGGTCGGCGGGGTGCGCTGCCGGTGGCGCCAGCTCGGGGCCGGACTCGTACAGCTCGTTGCTGCCGTAGTCCCAGAACCACGGCTCGCCCGGTTCGAAGCTCTGCACGAGCGGGTGGCCGGTGGACTTCCAGTGGGCGGTGGCGTGCCGGCCGGGCGAGGAGTCGCAGCAGCCGATGTGGCCGCACTGGGCGCAGCGCCGCAGGTGGAACCACCAGCCGCCCGCGGCGTCGCAGTCGGCGCAGCCGGTTCCGGTGGGCCGGGCGCTCGGGTCGATTCCGTCGGTGACGGTCATGCGGGCTCCTCCTCGGTAATGGTTCGGGGCCGGGCCACGGGTTCGGTCCCGGCAGCGGCCTCGGTCCCGGCAGTGGCCCCGATCCCGGCAGCGGCCCCGGTCCGTTCCGGGTCGGTCAGCGGCAGCAGCACCTGGAACCGGGTGTCTCCCGGCGCGGACTCGACCTGGAGGCTGCCGTGGTGCTTGTCGGCGACGATCCGCCAGGAGATGTCCAGGCCGAGTCCGGTGCCCTCGCCGACCGGTTTGGTGGTGAAGAAGGGATCGAAGATGCGGCTGCGGATGTCCGCCGGGACGCCGGGCCCGGTGTCCCGGAACTCCACCAGCAGCCGGTCGCCCTGCCGGGCCGTGCGGACGGTCAGCGTGCCGTCGAGGCCGGTGCTGCGAAGAGCGAAGACGGCGTTGTCGATGAGGTTCGTCCACACCTGGTTGAGCTCCGCCGGGTAGGCGGGCACGTCCGGGAGGGTGTGGTCGTACTCCTTGACCACCCGGACCCGGGGGCCGATCTTGCCGGCCAGCATCAGCAGGGTGCTGTCGAGGAGTTCGTGGACGTCGACGACCCGGTGGGGAGCGCGGTCGAGCTGCGAGTACTGCTTGGCGGCGTCCACGAGGTGGGAGATGCGGGTGGTGGAGTCGTCGATCTCGTCCATCAACAGCTCGGTCTCGACCGTGTAGTTGAGCCAGCCGACCGCCCCCGGCAGCATGTCCTCGGCCACGGTCGCGGCGACCTGCTCCAGCCAGTCGGTGTCCAGTCCGGCCTGTACGAAGGTCGGCGCGATCCGCCAGCCCTCCGCGATGCCGTGGTCGTCGAGCCAGTCGGCGAGCTCGTCCTCCCGGTCGGAGGCCTCCAGCGGGCTCAACACCGGCGCCTTGGCCACGCGTTCGGCGGTGCGGTCCTGGATCTCGATGAGGTCGGCGAGCGCCTCGCGCGAGTAGGAGCCCTGGGCGATGACGGCCATCCGGCCTGCCCGCCGGTCGCCGACCGCTCGACCAGGACGGTGCGCAGCCCCTCGGAGGCCCCGTACACGGCCGCGCCGAGGCCGGCCGGACCGCCGCCGATCACGACGAGGTCGTAGAAGTCGGCGGCGGGGGTCGTGGCGAGCCCCACGTGGGCGGCCAGATCGTGCGCCTCCGGCTCGACCAGCACGGTGCCCTCCGGGGTGATCACTAGGGGCAGCCGCTGTACGTCGGCCCCGGCCGCCTCCAGCAGCCGCCGCCCTTCGGGCTCGTCGGAGGAGTACCACCGGTAGGGCACCTGGTTGCGGGCGAGGAACTCCCGTACGTTCGAGGAGCGCGCCGACCAGCGGTGCCCGACGACCTTGGTGGCGGGCACCGGCCGGTAGCCGCTGGAGCGCCAGGCGGCCAGGAGGTCGTCCACGACAGGGTAGAGCTTCTCCTCCGGCGGGTCCCAGGGCTTGAGCAGGTAGTGGTCGAGGTCGACGACGTTGATCGCGTCGATCGCCGCGTTGGTGTCGGCGTACGCGGTCAGCAGCACGCGCCGGGCGCCCGGGTACACGCTCAGGGCCTGTTCGAGGAACTCGATGCCGTCCATCTGCGGCATCCGGTAGTCCGCGAGGATCACGGCCACCAGTCGCCCCGCAGCTTCAGCTCGCGCAGCGCCTCCAGGGCGGACTCCCCGGACTCGGCGCGCACGATCCGGTACGCGGCTCCGTAGCGGCGGCGCAGGTCGCGGGCGACGGCACGGGAGACGCCCGGGTCGTCGTCCACGGTCAGGATGACGGTCCGGGCTGCGTCGGCGACCTGTGCCATACGTCTCCCACCCCGAGAGGCCTGTACTGCGGCGCGGCGGGCCGCCCGCGCCGGTTTCCGCCCATCGTATGTTCGATCGTCCGGGTTCGCCCCGGGACGAGCCGCCCCGTGCGCTACGAGCACAGCCCGGGTCACTCACGGCCAAGCCGCCGGGCGCCGCTACCGGTTTCGCGGCACCGGCGGTGGGCCGGGGGTGTCGTCGTACGCTGGGGGCAGGATCGGACCGGGAGGCTGCCGTGGCGGCCCATCAGCGCTTTCACCTGGACCAGGACGGGCACTCGATCACCGTCCTGTGCGACCTGCCGCGCCACCACGTCGAGGTCCTCGTCGACGGGAAGGTCGTGTCCTCGATCCGCACCGGCCGCGACGCGGTCACCCTCGTGCGGGGCGAGATCACCACCGAGCCGCCGCAGCCGTTCACGGTCCGCCTGGAGCACCCCGACGACCCGGGCGGGATACCCCTCTGCGTGCTGGAGACAGAGCACATGCGCTACCTCATGCCGACCGTTCCGCTGACCCGGCAGGAGGAGTGGCCCGCCGAGCCCACTCCGTCGGCCCGCACGCCCGGGGAGCTCCTCGCGCGGTGGCGCGCCCGGTACCGGAACCGCCGGCGCGGCGGGCGCGGGCCGCGCTGAGGGAGGGCGGCCGTCGCTTGGAATGGTCCGTTGAGATCGTCCCTTGACGGGCGCCGCCGTTTCGCGAATTCTGCTGAAATTTCAGTCAGGAAACTCGGAAGGCGGCTCGCCCCGTGACCTCGTACGAACTCCTCACCTCCTACGGCTCCCCCCTCGGCTCAGCCGCCCGTACGGAGCCCGCCGAGCGCGACCCCCTGCGCGTCGGCCTCGTCCAGACGCGCTGGTACGCCGACGAGGACGAGCACGACGCCCGGCTGCGCGAGGGCGTGGTCCTGGCCGCCGCACAGGGGGCCACGGTGGTGTGCCTGCCCGAGCTGACCCGCAGCCCCTACTTCTGCAACACCGACTACCCGATGGCCGACGGCGCCGCCCGCTACCTGGAGGAGGTCGAGGGCGGGCCGACCGCCCTCCTGGCCGCCGGGCTCGCCACCGACCTCGGCATCACCGTCCACGCCTCCCTCTACGAGCGCGCAGGGGACGGCGGCCTCGGGTACAACACCGCCATCTGCGTGGACCCCGACGGCGCGCTCGTCGCCCGGACCCGCAAGAACCACATCCCCGCCTTCCCCGGTTACCGCGAGGATCTCTGCTTCCGCCCCGGCGACAGCGGCTTCCCGGTCGTCGCCCTCGAAGGCGCCCGCTTCGGCTTCCCCACCTGCTGGGACGAGTGGTTCCCCGAACTCGCCCGCGCCTACGCCCTGCACGGCGCCGAGGTCCTCGTCCACCCCACCGCGATCGGATCCGAGGTGGACCTGCCGGACTTCGACACGCGGCCCCTGCGAGAGCACACCATCAGCGCCAACGGCCTGGCCAACGCGCTCTTCATGATCTTGCCCAACCGGGTGGGCACCGAGGACCGCTCCACCTTCTACGGTTCTTCATCGCTGACCCCTACGGCCGGGTCATGCTGCGCGCCCCGCGCGAGCGCCCCGCCGTGCTCGTCGCCGACCTCGACCTCGACCAGCGCCGCGACTGGCTGGAGTTCGGCCTGATGCGGACCCGCCGCCCCGAGCTCTACGGCCGGCTCACGGAGCGCCTCGACTCCCGGATCGGCCAGGGGCTCGGCTCACCCGCCTCGCTAGGGTTCGTCGGGTGAGCGACATCCATGAGCTGACGGCCGCCGTCGACCTGCGGGACGAGATCTCCGCGACGGAGGTGGCCGAACTGCGCTGGCACCTGGGGATCGGGCCCCGGCCGGAGCGCCTGTCCATCATCACGGAGTTCCCGGTCGTGGTGGTGGACGACTCGGGGGTCCCGGTGGTCGAGGACGATCCCCGGCCCCTGCTGGCCGGGAACGGCGCGGCGGCGCGGGTGGGCGGTCCGCTGGGAACGGTCGGCGTCCTGGTCAGCCGGCGGTGGCCGTGGGGGTCGCGGTGCGCGCGGCGGGGATCTGCTGCGTGATGCAGTGCACGCCTCCGCCGCCGAACGCGATGGCGAGCGCCCGTACGCCGACGACCTTGCGGCCGGGGTAGGCGGTGGCGATCACGGCGAGGGCGTCCTCGTCCTGGGCCAGCCCGGCCACCGGGACGACCACGCCGCCGATGGCGACGTAGTAGTTCAGGTACGACACCTCGATCTCGCCGTCGGCGACTTCGCCGAAGGCCGTCTGCGGTACGTCGATGATCTCCAGCCGGCGGCCGCGGGCGTCGGTGGCGGCCTCGATCACCGCGCGGTTGGCGCGCATCCGGGCGTAGTCGGGGTGATTGGGGTTGTCGGGCAGGGAGACGACGACCGTGCCCGGCGCGGCGAAGGCGCAGACGCCGTCGACGTGGCCGTCGGTCTCAGTGTCGAGCAGGCCGCCGTACGGCAGCCAGATGACCTTGGTGACTCCGAGCCGGGCCTTCAGCTCGGCCTCGATTTCGTCGCGGCTCATGCCGGGGTTGCGGTTGGGGTGCAGCAGACACTGCTCCGTGGTGATCAGCGTGCCCTCGCCGTCGACGGTGATCGCGCCGCCCTCGAGGATCATGTCGGAGGCGATCCGTTCCACCCCGAGGTGTTCCAGCAGCAGGGCGCTGACCCGGTCGTCGGCGTCGTACGGGCTGTGCTTGCCGCCCCAGGCGTTGAAGCGGAAGTCCGCGCCGGCCCGGTTCCCGTTACCGTCGAGGACGAACAGCGGGGCGCTGTCACGGAACCAGGAGTCGTCCATCGGCACCTCGATCACGGTGATGCAGGCGCCGTCCCCGCAGTGGGCGCGGGCGTCCTCGCCGTGGCCGGGCGGGGCGACCATCGTCACGGGCTCGAAGGCGGCGAGGGCGCGGGCCACGTCGGCGTACTCCTCCTTCACCTCGGCGAGCACGCTTCCCCACAGTTCCTCGCGCGTGGGCCAGGCGATGAGGCAGCCCTCGTGCGCGGTCCACTCGGCGGGCATACGGTAATCAGCCATGGGATGTCTCATTTCCTTCGGCGCAGCCTTCACCCGACTGAAAAATCAGTCAATGGGTGGGGCAGCGATAGGTGCCCGTCACAGGGGAACACGGAGGGCAGGCGCACGGCGCCACCGCTGACACGTAGACAGTGCAGACACCGCTGTTACGGCGACCGCGTCGGCCCCGCTCCGCAGGGGCGACGGCGGTCCGGGTGCTTCAGTTCTGGCGGAGGCCGGCCAGTTCGGCGTCGATGGCGCCGCGCATGAGCTCGCGCGCGTGCCCGATCTTGGTTCCGCCGCTGAGCCAGCGCATGCTGAGCCCCTCCAGGAGCGCGGTGAGCCGCTCGGCAGCGGCGGCGAGCGAGGACGCCGACGCCATCGGCTGGACCTGGCCCAGCAGCGCGGCGACCTCCTGGACCCACACCAGGGTGGCCCTGGCGAGATCCTCGCGCAGCACCTCGTCGAAGACGGCGCTCGCCCGCAGTTCGCCCCAGGCCGAGCTGTTCTCCCGGACCTCCGGGGTGTCCTGGAGCTCCAGCAGCAGCGTCTCCTCCAGCTCCTCGCGGGGAGTGAGCGGCGGATCGTCCGGGTCGCGCTCGGTGGTGTAGCGCTCGGCGCGGTCGTTGATGAACTCGAGCGTCTGACGCAGGACCCCCGTGCGGTCCTTGAAGTGGTAGTAGATCAAGGCCGTGGAGACACCCGCCTCGGCCGCGAGTTCCTCCACGCGCAGCCCGCGGACCCCGCGCCGGGCGATGACCCGGGCGGCCGCTTCGAGGATCTGAGTGCTGCGAGACGCCATGCCCCGCACCTTACCGGGGCCCGCCCGCGCGAATGTACGCGGCCCGTCACCGGGCGTACGGTCCGGGCGGGCGTCCGAGCCGGGGGCGGGCGTGCGGTCCGGAACCGGTGCACGGTCGGGAACCGGGAGCGGGCGCCGACCGCATGAAAATTCAGTCAAGGCACGGGGGCGGGAAGTCTTGGTACGGGCGGCCGCCCCGGGGTGGTTTCGCCCGGAAGCTGCCGAGCCCCGAGCCGGGCGGGGCCCGCGGGCCGGGCGCGGGCCGGGGCGCCTCAGTTGCGGCGGAACTGGTCGGCGGTGATCGTGACGGAGCCGTCAGCGGCGGCCTCGACCAGCCGGACGATCGCGACCTCGCTCCGGTCCGGACTGCGCACGCAGAACGGCCGCGCCTTCGCGAGCGCGGCGAAGGGCAGGGTGGCGGCGGGCCGCGTCTCGATGCCGCGCACGCAGTCGTCCGCCGTCCGCTCCGCGGCGTCGGCGACGGCGACGAAGACGTCCGACTCCTCGGACGGGAGGAAGGCCTGAAGGCCTGACCGTCGCGCGCCAGGTACCAGGTGGCCGTTTCCTCGGGCACCACCCGACCCGTCTTGAGGTCGAACTCGTAGCCGGAGTCGGGGGCGGTGAGTTCGGCCTGCGCATGGCCGGGCCGGTACGCGGAGGCCGCGGACGGAGCCGGCATGACACCGGGGCCCTCATGAGGAGCCGCCCCCTCCCCCTCGGGCACGTCGAGTAGTACACGGCTCCGGCGCAGGCCAGCAGGGTGACGGCCGCCGCCGCGGCCGCCGCCGCGGCCGCCGCCGGCAGGCGCCGCCGCCCGCGCCTCGGCTC
>NZ_JBHXQN010000095.1:0-14313 GCF_042717785.1 Streptomyces sp. NPDC058619 | reverse complement strand
CCAGAACCCCCACCATCACCCTCGCCGCATGACCACCCCAAACAACCTCATACCCGGCACCACGTCCTTGACGAAGGACATAGAGACACCCCCCCCGAGTCGGCCCGTCGGCCGGTACCTCCTGATTGTCGCCCGCGCGCCCGGTCTACGGAGGTGGTTCTACGGATGTGGCGGAGCCCGGCCGGATGGCACGCTCGGAGTCGACTCAGCCGTGCCCGACCAGGAGGCCGCATGCGCCGATTACGCGTGCTCGTCGTACCCGTCCTGCCCCTCGCGCTGCTCGCCATCGTCGGCTGTTCCGGCGCCCGGGGGGCGTCCGTGCGGGACGCGGGACCGACCGCGTCCTCGGCCTCGCCGTCCGTGAGCCGGTCCCCGTCGCCGTCCGCGTCCCCGTCGCTCATCCCGATCACCCCCCGGAGCCCGGCGCCGACCCTCACACCTCCACCGTGCGTGCCGCTGGCCCAGCTGGGCGACCTGGCGCAGGCCGCCTACTTCCAGGCGCTGGGCCCCACCGAGTTCGACCTGCGTACATCCGGGGTGAAGTTCGAGCCGCCGGAGGACGAGCGGCCCTGCGAGGGCGTCGCGTTCAAGGTCGTCCACTACTGGGTGGACACGCGGGCGTACGTCGTCGAGCGGGTGGCGTCGTACCAGTTCGAGTACGACCGGGCCGGTGCCCCGGCCTCCGTCGTGGCCGGTCCGCCCAGCGGCTGGGTGCCCGGCACCGCGCCCCCGGACCCGTCGAAGTGCACAGGCACGCTGTCCGTCGCCTACGTCGGCAAGGACATCACAGCGGACGAGCTGCCGGACGAGCTCCAGCTCCCGCCCAAGGCAGGCAGCCGCGTCATCGGGGACGTGAAGGAGCTGAAGATCGACAATCCGCGGGCCGTCGGTGTGCTTTTCGTACCGCCGTCCGCGGTGGAAACCTGCCTCTGACCGGGCGGGCCGGCGTGTCGCGGGGGTGTGCGCCGGCCCGCCCGCTCGGACACCTGCGGGGGGGGGCTCGACCGGAACGCCGGCGCCGTCCGGCTGGTACCCGCCTGGGTGGCCGCCGGCATCATCGCGGAGCTCACTGCGCGGCTCGACGGGCGGCGGCTCGAGGGTTCGACGGCGACGGGGCCGAGCTCGATTCGCTCGTGCGAGTGACGCACGCCGAAGGGCTGCGGGACGAGCTGCTGCCGCTCGTCGCCCTGCCCGGCGGACGGGACCGGCCAGCCGCGGCCCGGCTGAAGTCGCTGCCCGATCCGCTCGTGCCGGTGGGGGCGGTACGAGCCGTCGTGGCGACCGGACTCCGGGCTGTCGGTCTTGCCCAGCCGGCCCAGCCACTGCCGGCCGACGTGCGCGATCGCGTTCCCGTCCTTGCGGTCACCCGAGTCATCGATCACCAGCACCCCGCCCGCGTGGGGCATCGTCGCCGGGTCGGCGAGCAAGAGTTCCACCCGGCGGGCGTTGACCCGCTCGTGGTCCCAGGTCGACTCGGACAGGAAGAACTGCAACCGCTGCACCGCCGGGTGCTGGGCCCCGACCACGGGCTCAACCCCGGCGAGGCAGGTCAGCGTCTTGTTACGGTCCCGCGGTAGCAAAAGCCCGGTCAGGTACTCCCGGAACCCGCGACGCTGTGCCAGCGTGGAAAACAGGTCATCGAACTGTGCTGCGTAACCCTCCAGCGGACCCGGCGCGGGGCGGACACGGCACACGACGGGTCATCACAACCTCCAGCAGCAAGGCAAAGTGCCTCTCCTACGGGCCTACTACGACCCTGAGCCGCCGTCAACAAACCACCGCTAGGCCGGTTGCGGCATCACATCCTGGCCGACTCGGCCACCTGCTGCCCGATTCTTGGATCACGGCCCAGGAGAGCACGTGGGCGTGCCGCTCATGAGAGGTCCCCCTGTTCGTCGGCCCCGCACGTCGGCTCCGTCCACACCGTGCGCCACAAGACCGCGTCACGCCCAGCGTCAACCACCGGGCGGGCGGGGAGGCGGCGGTGGGCGCCGTTCAGGTGAACCTCCGAGGCACTCCAGATGCCCCCGCCCGGCCGACGGATCCTCCGACCCGGTACCGCCACCGACGGGTGACTCACCGGTGAGTGACCCCGTATCCGCCCGGAGGGGCTCGCACGGCCACGGCCTCACAGGATGGTGACCACCCCGCTCGCCGGGGTGGTCCGGACCGCCGGTGTTCCGCCGGCGTCGTAGAGGACCTTTCCGGTGGCGGTGTTCACCGTGGCCGCGAACACCTGCTCGCGACCGCCGACCGCAGCCCTGACGAAGTAGCCTCCGCCGGCATCACGCTCCAGCGCGATGAAGTCGATATCGGCACCTCCGGACACTTCGATCACGTCGTCGGCACCGAAAGCGCCTTCCGTGTCGGGGCGCGTGGTGCCGGATTCGGTGGGCGTGCCAACCTCGTACACGGCCACGATCCGCCCCGAAGGATCGACGACGTTCAGCCGGGACGGAATCGAGGTCCCACCCAACGCCACGAGCACGGGTGCCTCGTCGCGGTAGTGCAGAGCCAGCGTCGCCACGCTTCTGTCGGACACAGCCACACTCCTTGGCAATCGAGCGTCACGTAACTTGGGCGAGCCTGTCATGGAGTCTGCGGGGCGAAACCCCGCGCACCGTGTTCCGGTCATCCGATTCAGGCCCGCCGCATACGGCTGCCCTCCCGCGAGAAGTTCAACCTGTGTTCGAGCCACGGAGCGCGACGCGGGCGTCAGACGGGGCGGAGCGTTTCGCTACCGGGCCTGTGGGCGCTCGTCTCACCGGACTCCAGGTCGTGGGACCAGCCGTGGATCCCGAGGCGGGGGATTCCGAGCGGCGGTGGGCACGTCCGGGTTCACTTCCCGGAACGCCGAGCGGCGGGGCCACGTCGTCGTGTCCGGCGTTGCGCGTGTCGGCGGCGAAGACCTCCCCGCGCCGGAGTACCCAAGGACCACGACGTCCCTGCGGGTAGGGGCCGTCAATGCCTCGGTGAGGGCGCGCGCGGCGGTGACGTTCGACGGGTTCTTCCTTCAAGGACGAGAACGTGGTGACGGGCCTGCTTCAGGTGGCGCGGTCCAGTCGGCGCGGAGGGTTCGGAGCGCTGTTTCGCGGCATGGATCGGCTCCCCCCGAATTCCGCGAGATGGTCTCCGCACTGCGGTGGCTTGGCTTGCGCCGCCCCTCGCGGGCTCCGGCGGGCTCGGGGCGGTGCCGGTGTTCGTGTCACAGCTGGGGGACGTACGGGGCGAGGCCGACGATGATGACGGATCGTTCGCCAGGTCCCGGCGCGGAGCCGACGCGGACCGGCCCGACGTAGTGGCTGACTCTGTGGTCGTGGACGGCGTACCCATCGAGTGGGTCGGTGAGGGTGAAGCGGGCATGGAGGTCCGCCCACGGGTCGTCGGGCTGGAGGCCCGCGCTGTCCGGTGTGGCGATGACGTTCTGCCCTCCGCTGACGTTGGTACGGCTGATCAGGTGGGCGAAGGTGAAGGTGCTGGACGAGCCTCCGTCCTGGTGCAGGCAGTTCGGGGAAGAAACAGCGTCCTGGCCGGGATGTTCGACGCCGAGCTTGATCAGGTGGACACCTGCCCACAGCGGCCGTCTCCCCAAATTCTGCAGGGACAGGACCTGTTCGATGTCCCAGCGCAGGAGTCTCAGCAGCAGCGCGTTGCCGCGCAGTGCCTCGGGAATCTCGGGGAGTACACGCCGCTTCCGTGGGTACTCAGGGACGTCCTCGCCCTGGGAGAAGTCGGTCACCATACCGTGCACGGGGTCGGGGGTTCCGGGAATCCAGGACAGTTCGCCCTTCCACGGCAGGTACACGGCATGGGAGTACCGGCGGAACCGATTCGTCCCCGGAGCGTACGGGTCGGGTGGCAGTTCTGCGAATACCTCCCGGATCCTGGCCAGGTCCCTCGCGGCGGATCCGGCTGGGGTGACACCGAGTTGCTCGGCGCCGTAGCGGGCGAATCCGCGCTCGCGCAGACCATCCGTGCCCGCACCCGGGCCTCCCGCGTCGGCATGCGACCGTCGCTGGAGCTCAGCCTTTTCCACGTGTTCCTCCGACAAGTCACCACCAGGAGCATGGCGCCCGCGGCCCGTGCCGACCTTACGCGGCCGGCCGCATACTGACCGGCGGCTCCTGGAGCGTGCAGGCCGACGGTTCGCCCATCGGCGGCAGACCTGGCCGGCCGAGTAGCCACAACCGCCCGCGGCAGCGACCGGCGAGTAACCTGAGGGAGCGTTATTTCCGGCTGTCGGATGGCAAGGCGTACACCGTCTCACGGGCCGATCTCCCCGCAGCCGATCTCCCGCAATCGATCACCGACAGGCGTTTGCTCGCCGGCTGTGACGCACGCTGGAGCAGCTTGACCTCCTGCCACCGGGCACGCCAAGCGGCCACGAGTGCCGGGTCCGCGCGGAAGCCGGCAGTTGCGGCGGGCGGGAGGCCCGGGGGGATGGTGACGACCCGGACGAACTCGAGCAGGGCCTCCAGGGAGGTGAACCGCTTGCCGGTCAGCATCTCGTTGAGGCCGGCCCTCGTCAGCCTCGGCCGGACCGAGGCGCCGGCCATGACCGTGTAGGACGGGGCGCCGTGGGCGATGTGGAGCCGGTTCAGCTCCCCCGCGAACGCCCGCAGCGCAGTCTCGAACGCGTCCACGGCGGCAGCATCGTTCGGCTCGATCCCGGGGTCGTCGTCTGTCACCGGATCACCCTCCCCAGTCCGAAAGGCAACGCTAGAGGGCCCAGGGCCGTACGTACGCGGAATGCGTCGGACGATGCCGAACGCCCGACAGCGTTCGAGACCAGCCCGCGATCAACCGGCCGGTGAGGGACGCCGTCCGGGTCCATGCGGGCCCGTACGGATCACTAGGATCCCGTCCCGCCGGCCGCTCTCCTGGAGGCATGACACACACCGAAGCAACACCCCAGCCCCCCGACCCCACAACCCCCACCCCGGCCCCCGACCCCACGCAGCCCCCCACACGGCAGGAACCGGCTCCACCCCCCGACACACCACGCAACCAGCATCACGACAGCGTCGTACTCATCGCGCTGCTCGCCACCTGCGCCGGCATCTACCTCATCGTCGGCGAGCACGGCTTCGCCGGCGTCATCACCGCCGTCGCCGGCCTCTACGGAACCCTGCGCATGCGCCGATGACCCACACCGCGAGAGCCCGCTTCCTCGGACGCGGGCTGGGTGGAACTCCGGGAATTCAACGTCGCCGCCCGGCCGGACCAGGAGGTCACCCCGGACGAAGTGGCCGACCGCGGCCGCGGTCACCCGCTGCCGCTGCGGCAGCAGCGGGAAGCCAAAGGGCCTCCGCCAGCCGGGCCGCTGCCCAGCACACACCGACCGGGCTCGCAGGGCACGCGCGCAGCTGCTCCGCGTTGGCGGCCTCCATCACCGGGCAAGAGTGCCCGGGGCTCGTGTTACCCGGACGCGGACCGCGACTGTGCAGCCTCCCTGGCCCGGCTCGGAGGAGCCCTCGGGCGGCCGGGCGCGGGCCATACCCTGTGTCTCTGGGCCTTACGACGGCCCGTCCAACCCACGAACAACGTAGGACCGGCTGACCCGGTCCCGCCGTCAGGCGCCGGTGTGGTCCCGGGGCACCCAGCCCCGGTCCGCACCGGCGTGGATCAGGCTCTGCGCGTACTCCCACAGGTCCGCGGAAGCGTCCTTGATCACGGACTTGCGGGCCAGCACGATCTCCTCCGTGACCCCCGGGGTGCGCCACGTTCCGCCCTGGTTGCCGAAGTTGAGCAGCAGCGGCTGGAGCCGGTCCATGGCCTTGGCGAAACGTGCCTCGGGGGTGACGCGGGCCTCGAACTCGTCCCACAGCGCCCGGAAGTGCTCCTGCTGGTCGGCCGGGAGGAGCGCGAAGAGCTTGTCCGCGGCGCGCTGTTCGCGCTCGTCCTGATCCGCGGCGCCCGCGGTGTCGTACAGGAAGGTGTCCCCCGCGTAGATCTCCACCAGGTCGTGGACGAGGACCAGGGCGAGGACCTTGCTGGTGTCGACGGGCTCGTCCGCGTGCTCCGCGAGCACCAGGGTCATCAGCGCGAGGTGCCACGAGTGCTCGGCGTCGTTCTCCTTGCGGTCGGCGGCGAGCAGCGGACTCTGCCGGAAGACGTTCTTGAGCCGGTCCACCTCGATGACGAACTCGATCTGGCGGCGCAGCCGGTCGGGGGTGCCCTCGGGCTGGCGGACGGACGCGGCGAGGAGGGGAAGGTCCTCGTTGCTCATGGTGGCCCTACTTTCTTGTCGTGGTTCGAACTGGTCACTCGTAAGATCAGCGGGACCCAGGGGCTCTGGGTATGGCTGTTATGGCGGCGGCGTCAGATGGCTGAAGGAGCTTGGCCGCCCGGAGCCCCGCGACGACTCGACCGCCAATTGGGAGATGCGACTCAATCGCTGTGTAGGGCAACGTCGGCGAGGTCGTCTGCTGGGTCTTGAACACACGACGAGCTGGCGGAGGTGGCAGTGCCCCAGATCTGGGCCGGAGTGGACATCGGCAAGGAACATCACCACTGCGTGGTGATCAACACGGACGGCGAACGGCTGCTGTCCCGCCGGGTCCTGAATGACGAGACGGCGCTGCTGGAACTGATCGGGCACGTCCTGACCCTCGAAGAGGATGTGCTGTGGGCCGTCGACCTGAACCACGGTGGAGCCGCTCTGTTGATCGGCCTGCTGCTCAGCCACGGGCAGTCGATGGTCTACATCACCGGCCTGACCGTGCACCGTGCCTCGGCCTCTTACCGGGGCGAGGGAAAAACCGACGCCAAGGACGCCTTCGTCATCGCCGACCAGGCGCGCATGCGCCGCGACCTGGGGCCGCTGCGGCCCGGTGACGACATCTCCGTGGACCTGCGCACCCTGACCACTCGACGCGCTGATCTGGTTGCCGACCACACTCGCCAGATCAACCGGCTTCGGGCCCAGCTCCTGGAGATATTCCCGGCGTTGGAGAGGTCTCTCGAGCTGACCAACAAAGGTCCGGTCATGCTGCTGACGGGCTACCAGACCCCAGCGGCGATCCGCCGCAGTGGCGCCCGACGCATCGAGACGTGGCTGCGCAACCGCAAGATCCGTAGCTCGGCAGCCCTCGCCAAGACCGCCGTGGAGGCGGCCGAGGCTCAGAACACCGCTCTGCCGGGCGAGAAGCTGGCTGCAGCAATGGTGGTTCGCCTCGCAAAGGGGGTGATGGCCCTTGATGAGGAGATCGCCGAGCTCGACGCCTTGATCGAGGCCCGGTTTCGCGAGTACCCGCACGCCGAGGTGATTCTCAGCTTTCCCGGCATGGGCAAGCAGCTGGGTACCACGTTCATCGCGGCCACCGGCGGTGACATGGGTGCCTTCGGCAGCGCCGACCGACTTGCCGGATACGCCGGCCTCGCGCCGGCCCCACGTGATTCCGGCCGCGTCAGCGGCAACCTCCGTAGACCACGCCGCTTCCACCGCGGCCTGCTCAACGCGATGTACCTCTCCGCGCTCTCCAGCCTGAAGAGCTGCCTGGCCTCCAAGACCTACTACGCGCGCAAGCGCGCCGCAGGCAAGGGGCACAAGCAGGCGCTGCTGGCGCTCGCTCGCCGCCGCCTCAACGTTCTGTGGGCCATGATCCGCGACGGAGCGTGCTACCAAGCCACACCGCCTGTCACGGCAACGGCTTGACATCAGCATTGGGAAGCTCCTTGATGGTGCGGTGAGCGGGCTGCTCAGCGGTTGAGGTACTGGAGGACGACGGCTGCCACGAGCAGTGACGTCGTCACCCACAGGGCGGGACGCGGCGTGCGGCGGCTGGCTGCGCCGGCGAGGGCGCACACCACGAAGGCAGCGGCCATCGCCTGGTCGATGGCGAGGGTGACCACGGTGACGGCCAGCGCCGTCACCGTGACGGCCAGGCCCAGGCGGCCCGCGGCCTCCGGACGGCGTGCGGTCAGCATCTTGACCGCGACGAAGACCAGGGCGCCGGTGGTTGCCTCCACCGGTACGTGGGCCAGGACCGGAGCGAGGAACAGGCAGAGGAACAGGAGCAGGCCGGTGACGACCGCCGCGAGGCCCGTCCGGCCGCCGGCCCGGATGCCGACGGCGCTCTCGACGAAGGCCACGAAGCTGGAGGATCCTGCGGCGGATCCGGCCACGGTGGCGCCCGCGTAGGAGAGGGCCAGGAAGGTGGACGTCCCGGCGAACACCTCGCGCTGCCAGGTCGACCCGCGGGCGGTCAGCGAGAAGTAACGGTCGACTGCTCCGGGGGCCGCGGCCGGTTCCCGGCTGAGCAGTTCCGGCCCGCTGCCCGGGCTCGCGGGCCGCGTCACGGCGTGGTCCCCCGGGGTGGGGGCACGGCGGCGACCGGGCTGATGGTGTCCCCGACGTCACCGAGGAGCAGCTGCCCGGGGCCGTCCGGTGCCACGGCGTAGAACTTTCCGTTCGGCTCTCCCGAGACATGACCGGCGTGGAGGGTGAGGGACACCCCGAGCTGCTCGGCGTACCGGGTGAGGGCGAGGGCGCCCTGCCGGGTGGAGTGGCAGGTGAATATCTCCACGGCGGCCCCGGGCCGGACCGTCAGCCGCATCATCGCCATGAGGGTCACCCCGCTGGCCACGACGCCGTCGACGATCACCAGCCGGTCGGCCTGCGAGGGGAGTCGCTCGTCGACGCCGACGAGGAGCCCGCCCGCCGGGGGTATGCGCTTGGCCTGAGGGGTCCAGTTGCGGCGCTGCGGCAGGACGCCGAGGCGCTCGGCGAGGATGCGGCCTCCGCGTTCGGGTGCCACGACCGTCGCTCCCGGTGCGGTCGCGCGGTCCCGTACCCGGACGGGGAGCAGGCCGTAGATGTCGAGGAGGGCTTGCAGGTAGCGGACCCGGTCGGTATCGCTCTGGGCGGGGAGGTTGGCCACCTCCGTGACGGTGGCCATGCGCTCGACGACCGCGGGACGGGTGTGGGACGCGACGCGTACGTTCGGCGGCAGGGGGCCGCGGGCGTGCAGCGACTCCAGTGTGCGGGGGGCGAAGTGCACCAGGTGGCTGAAGTAGGTGTCGTGGTTCTTCTCGTAGTCCTCGACGGTACGCCGGGCCTCCGGGAGGAGTCCGGGCCGGTCGAGTAAGTGGGCGGTGTTCATCGATGACCTCCTGTCTTGGGCTGTGCGGACTGGTCCGGCCTGGACGCGGGGGCCGGGCTGCGTCCCGTGCGTGCGAGGAGGAGCAGCGCCAGCGGCGCGGCCGCGGCGGCGATGACGGCGGTGACGTGGAAGGTCTGCTCGAAGTCCGGTGCCGCGGGCCGTTCCCCGTGGAGCATGACCAGCAGCGCCAGTCCGACGGAGCCGCCGGTGTACTGCGCGGTCGTCACCAGGGCGCTGCCGGTGCCGTTGCTCTCCCGCGGGAGGTCGCGGGTGCCGGTGATGAACATGCCGGTGAAGGCCATGCCCTGGCCGAGGCCGCTGAGCAGCAGTCCGGGCAGGATGCCTGGCGCGTAGCCGCCGTCGGCGCCGACGGCCAGGGCGAGGACGAGGAGGCCGGCGGCGCCGGTGACGAAGGCGGTGGCCAGCAGCCGCTGGAGCGGCAGGCGCCCGGCCGCCCGGCCGGCCACCGTGTTCCCGATGACGATGGCCGCGGCCAGCGGGAGGAAGGCCAGGCCTGCGGCGAGGGCGCTGTAGGCCCGTACCTCCTGGAGGTACAGGGTGACGAGGTAGAACTCGGCCCCGAAGCTCGCCATGTACAACGCGGCGCAGAGACAGGCGACTTGGAGGGCCCGCACGCGCAGCAGCGAGCGCGGTACGAGCGGGCGGCGGTGGCGGCGGCTGAGGGCGAGGAGGGCGCCCGCGAGGGCGGCGACCGCCAGGGCGGCGGTGACCACGGGGGCGGCGGGCTGGGCGCGGGAGAGTTCGGTGAAGGCCATGACGAGGGCGACGACCGCAGTGCACGCGGTGAGCGTGGCCGAGGCGGCGACCGGGGCCCGCGCCCCGGACGCGGTGGAGCGCAGCGCGCTGCCCGCGGCGCACAGGCAGACCGCGACGATGGGCAGGTTGATCCAGAAGATCCACGGCCAGGAGGCGACCGCGAGGATGCCGCCGCCCGCCGTGACTCCGAGGGCCAGGCCGACCGCTCCGGTGGTGCCCCACACGCTCACGGCCCGGTCGCGTGCGGGTCCGGCCGGGTAGGCCGCGCCGAGCAGGCCCAGGGTGGCGGGCACCAGCAGGGCGGCGGCCACCCCCTGTCCGACGCGCGCCGCGATCAGCGGTGCGGCCGAGCCGGAGAGTGCGGCGCCGACCGAGGAGAGGGCGAAGAGCAGCTGGGCGGCGAGGAATACCCGGCCGGCGCCGAAGACGTCCGCCAACTTGCCGCCCAGCAGCAGGAATCCGGCGAAGAAGATGGCGTAGGCGCTCACGATCCACTGGAGGGCGACGGTGGAGAAGTGCAGGCTTTCCCCGATGTCGGGGAGCGCGACGTAGATGATGGAGAAGTCGAGCGCCACCAGCAGTTGCGCCCCGGCCAACGCCGTCAGTAGGCGAGCACCCGGAGTTGGTACGGAAGAAGCGGGCAAGGTCGGTCGCCTTTCTAGTGTGCTGCGCCTGAAATGAGGCTTTAGTGAGAGGCAAAGTGACGGCTCTCAGCAATCGCGTCGTGAGCCCGGCGTTTCGGGCGGAACCCGTAAGGAGCACGGGAGGAAATCCGCCTCGAAAATTGGCTCCAGCACCAGCTTCAGGGACGCCTGGACCACTCGGTCCGTGACGGTCGGGATGCCCAGACGACGACGCTTTCCGTTCGCCTTGGGGATCATCCGTTCCCGCACCGGGACCGGGCGAAAGCTACCGTCCTTCAGTTGCGACCGTAGCCGGTCGAGGAACACCTCGACTCCAGGGTTTGCTTCGACCGACTGAGCGGTCCGAGCGTCAACGCCGGCCGTGCGTGCCCCCTTGTTGCCCCGCACCCTGACCCACGCCACCAACAGGAACGCGGGGTCGGCCACGAGATTGAACAGATCGTCGAACCGGCGATGAGAATCATCAGTTGCCCAACGGTGCAGCTTGGTCTGGATCTCCAGTACCCGTCGCTCGGCCTTCATCAAGGCCCACTCCAGCTCGTCGGTATTCACCGGCGTCCTCCTGGCATTCCGAAATCCTCCCTGCTGACTTGCTGGCCCCCTTCGCCATGTGACCGGCTCTCCCGGCCTCGGATTACTACGGGGCCTCCGCCCCGCCCTGCGGCCATCAGTCGGCGATGGACCTTCCCCCGGTTGCGGTTGGATGCCGCAATCAGGGCGACCACAGGGCGGATCCCGCGTTCACTGAGCGACCGCTTGACCATGGAGGCACCCGGCTTCTACCCCGGCAGCATCACCACGCCTACGCCGCAGACCTTCAGCGTGGTCTCCGCAGCAGCTACCTGAACACCACTGCGAAGTCGGCTCCCCAAACGCCCGGGAACCGTGCACTGCCTAACGGCCCATATCCACCAGATTGGAGCCGTCACAAGACTTACGGGGCTTCAACCACCGGTTCGCTCTCGCTGTACCTTCTGGTCTCGCTTGCCGGACCCGCCCCGTCTGGCAGGGCCAGGACGTCCCGACGTTGTCAGGGCTGTTTCCCGCCCTTCCCGGCATCCCCCGGGTCGGACTACCCTCAGCTTCTACGCAACCGCTGCGACGGCCGCGCGATGAAGGTTTCGCATCTCCATACGGCTACTCAGCGCCTCGTGGCGCACTCAGGAGGTCTTGTACTGGGTGTCGTCGGCGGTGTCGAAGGTCTGCGTGCCCAGCGTCACCGCGACCACGGCGCCCGCGTCCAGCACGACCGGCGCCTCGTAGCCGGCCGCGACCTCGGTGATCTCGACATTCTGGTCCATGTCCGAACCTCTTTCACAACGCGTCTCCGGGCGTCCCGTCGACGCCGGTGGACGGCCGTACTACCCGATGCCCGAGCGACCCTGGGAGCCTTGGGGGCGCAGGCGCCGCGGCGCCGGCTCGGGACGGTCGAGCGGCAATCGCCGCGAGGACACCCAAGGCGATGACCAGTACGGCGCCGGACACGGGCTCGACGACGAAAGCGATGGTCCCGATCGCCAGGAGGTAGCTGCCTACCTGCACGGGTAGGCGCCCCACCTGCCTGACGGTCTGCTGAGCCATCGTCCCGAGCGCGAGCAGACCGATGCCGGTGATCAGGAACCAAAGGTCCCCATGTCGTTCCGCTGCGATGACGTCACTCTGGCCGCGGACGGTGTCGAACAGACCGTCCCTGAGCATCGGCAGCCAGTTGTTCGGGGCGGCGACGGCGTACGCGAAGTGCAGTACAGCGGTGGCGATGATGAGTCGTGGGACCAGGCGTGAAAGTCGGCTCATCCGGGTGACCTCTCATAGTTGGTGACTGCGGCAATCAGGCGCCGCATGATCAGACGGTGGAAAGGCCTGATCAGGTTGAAGTAGAGCGGGCCCGTCCAGCGGTGATAGTGCACGACTGTGAGAAATCGGAACGTATTCTCGGGGCCCGGTCCGGTCCGTTCGCGATTCACGACGAGGTGCACGGTCAAATGCGTGTCGGCGGCCGTGAGCACGACGAATTCCTCTTCGTCAGCGGCAGTCACCGTGAAGAAGGCGATCTTGTCGCCGTTGATGAAACTGAGGCGATCGGGGAGCAGGTCGTCGGTGGCTGTGTCGACGGGGTGGTCGATGCGCAGCATCCGGGCGAGTGCTCTACGGGCGAGGAAAAGCGCTTTCAGCCACCAGGGACGCCAGGACATGACCACGCTCACACATTCCCGAAGGGACATGGCAGCTCGAGCATGTACTTGATCGATGTGGTCGGCCGCTTGGACGTAGCGTTGCAGATCTGCGCGTAGCGGGCTCATCAGGTCTACCGGCCCTGCTCGGTCGAAGGCTCGCGCGAGTCGGCCGCGATCGCCCGCAAGCAGATTTCCCGGAGGTCCTCGGCGGTCACGTAGGCGGCTAGTTGCCGCCCACCGACCAGGAGCAGGTACAGGGTCTTCGCTCGGGTGAGCGCTTCGTCCGCGGAGCAACCGAACTCGCGCCACAGGCTGCTGACGTAGTCCAGGCGCGCTTGGTCGATGCGATCCTGGACAGCGCGCACGGCTTGGTCTTGCATGCTCCATGCGCGCACCGCTCCCTGAAGTCCCGCCTGGACGCCCGGCTCGGTGGCCAGTTCCACCAACCGTCGCAGTTTGTGGATGGGGTCCTGCTCGCCATCGGTTTCGGCCGCCGCGATCAAAGAAGTGGTGCTTTCCCATTCGTAACGGGACAGCACTTCCCCCTTGAAAGCGTCGTAACTCTTGAAATGGTGATAGAAGGAGCCTTTGCTCAGCCCCAGTTCGGCGGACAAGCGATCAATGGTCAGGTGAGCCGAACCCTCATCGGTCAGCACCGCGACCGCAGTGTCGATCCAGTTGCTTTTACGCGCCATCTCAGGACCGTACCATACGGTACGGTATGGCGATCTAGCGTCCGCCCGCGTCGTAGCCAGCCGCGTTGTTGCCAGCGCTCGAGGCGAGGTCTTCGTGGCCGACCGTGGTGTCCGGGTGCGGGGTGGGGTGTCTAGCGGTGGTTTGTTACCCCGAGGCGTAGAGGTCAAGTTGGTGGCCTGCGTCGAGGGCGTTGATCAGGGCCGAGTTCTGGGGGTTGGGGTGCATTCGTCCAGGCTCTCCAGCATCGCTGGAGGCTGGTCCAGGGGTCGAGCCAGGCCCGGACGGCCCGTATCGCGCGAGGCCAGCTGGCCGGGTGGGGCTGGTGGGGTCTGGCTGGGCCCCCTCTCGGGGCGGCCCGGGTTGCTGGGCTGCTCCGGCCTCGCTGCTCCGGCCTCGCTGTTGCGGCCGCAACGTCGGCTGGAGGGTTGAACCAGGTGTCCCAGCAGAATGAGAACGCGCAGGTGACGAGGGTTTGGTGGCGTCGGACGGCGGTATCGGAACGGACATGGTGACCCGGATGTCCGTCGCGATGCGGCTCGGCCGTGGAGAGGCCACCCGCGCTCCTGCTACTCGGCGGCCTTGCCGGCGGTAGCGTCCTCGAGGGTGAGTACCTGGTCGGTGCCGGTCACGGTCAGGAGGCGGGCGAGCTGGCGTGGCAGGGGGCCGGTCAGGCGCAGATCGCATGCGCAATGGAAAGTAGCGAGGGCCGGCGGCATTGCGTTGATGATCCCGCCGTGCATGAGCGCCGTCGCTGGTTGCGCGAGGGGTCTTGTGGGCGACGGGTCCGGCGCGCTGCTTGCGTCGGGCCGCAGCTCATCGTCTTCCTAAGGCTTGTCCCGTAAATGATCTACGAGTCGCCTCGGGCGTGGTTGGCCGTGTGGCGGTCCGCTCGCCTATCCGGCGAGGGCGAGGTTGTGC
>NZ_JBHXQN010000094.1:0-14376 GCF_042717785.1 Streptomyces sp. NPDC058619 | reverse complement strand
GAGTGAAGGCCCGCACCCGCAAGAACCCCACCAGCAAGTACGGCCCGAACGCCGGACAGCACCCCCAGAGGGCCCAGAACTACACCATCCACACCGCCGTCGCGTTCTTCAAGCACGGCCTCAGCAACCGCTCACGGCGCTAACGCAACGGTGTTGGGCCTGATGTTTTCCCGTGATCTTGAACACGTTGCTGTTACGCCGCGGGGGCTTGGTCTTGTCGGTAGCGCAGGCGTGTCTTGTGGGGTGTGAGGTAGCCCCAGTGGGTGTGCTTGCGTAGGCGGCGTCTGTTGTAGAAGGTTTCGATGAAGTCGAAGATGTCGGCGCGGGCGGTGGCCCGGTCGGGCCAGAAGCGGGTGCCGATCTCCTCTTTGAGTACGGCCCAGAAGCTCTCCGCGGCGGCGTTGTCGAAGCAGCTCCCGGTCCGGCCCATGCTCTGCCGGTGTCCCAACTCGCGCACTATGTCGCGGAGTTGTCCCGATGTGTATTCCGATCCGCGGTCGCTGTGGATCACGCAGCCGGGCTCCAGGCGTCCCAGCGCGACGGCCATGTCCAGGGCGTCGACGACAAGCTCGGCGCGGTGGTGGTCGGCCATCGAGTACCCGATGATCTCGCGTGTGGCCAGGTCCAGCCACGAGGCGAGGTAGAGCCGGCCCTCGGCCGTGGGGATGTAGGTGATGTCTCCGACGATCTTTGGTCCGGGTCGGGTGGCGGTGAAGTCCCGGCCGATCAGGTCCGGTGACGGGGCGGCCTTGGTGTCGGTCTTGGTCAGGCTGCGGCGGCCGGTGCGCCGGCTGTTCCCGGCGATGCCGTTCTCCCGCATGACCCGTGCCACCCGCTTGTGGTTGACCGGTTGGCCCTGCCGGCGCAGTTCGGCGGTGACGCGCGGGACGCCGTAGTTCCGCCGGGACGCGATGTGGATCACCGTGATCTGGTGGGCCAGGGCCTTCCCGGTACTCGCGCAGGTCCCGCACTACTGCCAGCGCCGTCAACCCGCGCCTCCTCGCCGTCGACCGGACCGCAGATCGGTCGCACGGGCTGAGAACGCTTCAGGAATCCCGAAGTTACGTCACAGCCCGGCAGAGCACCCGAAAGAGGAAGACCGAGTCGGCGACTGCCTCGCGGAGGAGGGGGACGGATGGATGCCTCACCCTCTGGATTCGGCCGCAATCCAGTTCTGCCAGACGTGGATCGTATTGGGCACCTCGGGACGATCGAGGAGCCAGAGAACATAGCCGGCATGCCGCCGTGCCCATGGATTGTCAGACCGAGCGGCAGTCTCCAGCCTGCCGCGCAGATCCTCACTGTCGACGGCTCGAGCAACGCGCAGGTACTCGCGGTCCTTACAGCGGTAGGCCCTCCGAACGACGATCTCGACCAGGTCGGTGAGCTTCGCCCTGGCCGTCTCGCCGTGGCCAGCGGCCGCCACGTCCCGTATGAGGCTCTGCTTCGTGCCCCACTTCTTGGCATGCCGGGTCCACTCCTGCGGATACCTTGCCTCCCATTCCAGGAAGAGGAGCGCATAGGGCAGACCCTGCCAGGTCCCGACGTCCCCGGCCGGGCGGTTCCACAATGCGTTGGGCAGCGAGTACCTCCCGGCTTCGACGTACATCTCGTGTGCCTGCAGGAAGGCCGGATCCCGCCACTGCTCCTGTCCGCCAAGCGACAGTGTCAAGCGCCACAAGTCGTTGAACCGACCAAGGGCATCCCGCACGTTCCCCTGGGCATCAGCAAGACGGACCAGCGCCGCAGCCCGCTCGGCCGGATCGTCGGCTATCAGCCCGAACGCCCAGCCCAACCGCGCGTCCCATGCATGAGCTTCATCAACTCCCACACCTGCATCCGCTTCCTTTGTCACACAGGAGATCATCCCCCAGCCACTACACCGAGGGGCATCGACCCTCGCATTCATCCAGAGCACAGATCGGCCGGACAGGGTGAGAGACATTCAGGAATCTCGAAGCTACGTCAGTGGGCAGTCGAGCCCCCGACGAAGGAAGAACCCCCTGGCCACAGGGTCAAGTGCTCCGCGGAGGTGCGGGGAACTCGCGGGATGTCGCACAAGGCCCCGCACCGCGAATTCGGGCCTGAGGGGGCCAGCCGGGCGGGAGGGTGGGACCGGGCCGTTGAGGCCGGTGGGGCGTCACGACCTGCACTGAGACCACCGCGGGGCTCATCGCCAGCCGGGGCGGGGCGGCCCGGACGGGTCAGCTGCGGCGGCGCTTGACGATCAGCGTGCCGGTGAGGCCGAGGCCCGCGCCGATGACGGCGCCGAGTGCCAGCCACTGCCAAGGCAGGCCCGCTTCCGCAGACGCAGCTTCCGCCGGGGCCGCAGCGGTCTGCCCGGTGCTGGGGGTCGGGGTGGGCGTGTTCGTGGGGGCCGGGGCCAGGGGGTCGACGTCAGGGGCTCCCGGGTTGCCCGCCTTTTCGAGCAGGACCATGCGCGGGCGGACCGCCCCGTAGCCGATCCAGTCGTTGCGCTTGGCGCCGTCCGTGGGGCCACCGGCGGTCTCGATGAGGACGCGCGCGACTTGGTTCGCGGTCCAATCGGGGTGAGCCGACCAGACGAGAGCGGCGGAGGCGGAAGCCAGGGCAGTGGCGTACGAGGTGCCTCCATCTTTCACGCACCAGGCGGTGTTCTCCTTGCAGCGGATCGTGGCCTTGCTGCCGTATGCGGACAGGTCCGTGGTGTGCCCGTGGGAGGAGAGCTTCAGTGGCATGGCCTTCTCGTCGATGGCTCCCACCTGTCCAGAACCCACAATTCGGGGGCAGATGCAGGTATGGCATGAGGAGGCGCGCGTTGCTCATCGTGATCTCGCGGGCGAAGCCCTCGACGCGTTCCGTGGGACGGGCTCGGGGACGTGGCGTTCGGGGGCGGCCCGGCGCCGTCCACGGCCCACGGCGGCCAACCCCGCGCCCCGGCGCCGGTCACGGCGGCGCCGGGGCCCTCAGGCCTGCATCTTCTGACAGGTGACCTTGGCGCTGTGGTACGGGAAGGTGACGGTGTCGCCCTTCCACCCCACGCTGCACGGTTCCCCTCTCTCACGGCGTGCCGGGCCGATCCCGGCATCACCGTCCATCGCTTCCCCACCGTGCGAACGCAGCCGCGCCGGGCGCCCGGGGTGTACTCGTTTGCAGACGTCAGGTGCCCTCGCCGTGACCGGAGGACGTCACGGGTGGGGCCAGGCTCCATGCGCGATGGCCCCCAAGCGGATGAGAGGTTCGCTCGAGCGCTGTCCTCAACGTGCCCCTGGACGTCTCAGTTCGGCGTTCGCGACACCGCTGTTTCGACGCGTGTGTGTTCGGGGCCTGTGGGGCGTAGTTGTTTGTTGCGGCTGGGGCCGTGCCATTCCAGGCACAGGACGGTGGCGTCGTCGGCGAGGCGTCCGTCGTGGTGGTCCATGACGGCCCGCATGAGGCGACGCAGGGTTTCGGCGACGGGCAGGCCGTTGGCGTGGTGGCGGATGACGAAGTCGGTGAACTGGTCCATGCCGAAGGGGCGGCCGTTACGGTCGCGGGCTTCGGTGATGCCGTCGGTGTAGAGCAGGATGCGGTCGCCGGGTTCCAGCTGCTCGCGGCGCAGGGTGATGGGGAGTCCCAGGTCGGTGCCGAGCGGGTGGGCGGGCGGGCAGGACAGGGCGGTGGTCCAGCGGCCGGCGCGGATGAGGATGGGCGGGTGGTGGCCGCGGTTGATCCAGCTGAAGAGTCCGGTGTCGGCGTTGACATCTCCCAGTACGGCGGTGACGTAGGTGTTGTGCCCGAAGTGTTCGATCAAACTTTCCTCGATGCGCTCGCTGGTGGTGACCAGGTCGGTGTCCTGGCGGCGCTGGTTGCGGCAGGCGGTCACTGCCACGTTGGCGGCCAGCCCGGCGTGGCTGTCGTGGCCCATGGCGTCGAAGATGCCCAGGTGCACCTGATCACCGGCGATGGCGTAGTCGAACGCGTCGCCGCCGACCTCGTAGGCGGGCTCCATCGCCGCGGCGACTACCACGTTCGAATTGGCGAACGAGCGTGGCGGCATCAGATTCCACTGCAGTTCGGCGGCGAGGTTCATCGCCTCGGTGCGCACCAGGCGGGGGTGGGCGTCGCTGTGGGGTCGTTTGCCGACCACGAGCAGGCCCACCAGGGAGGCCAGGGTGTTCAGCTGTTCCGTCTCGACTCCGTCGGCGAGGTCGGCGCCCAGGACGCCGATGCGTTCGGTGCCGTCGAGGATGGGCACCCACCATCTGCGGGGAGTGGCTTCGGGGCCTGGCAGGGGGCGGATGGTGGTGAACACGCGGCCGGGCAGCGTGCCCTCGATGAGGAGCGTCTCGCCGCCCTCGGCGGCATCGATGCCGCGGCCGGTGGCCTCCCGCAGGACCTGCTCTCGCAGGTCGGCCAGGAAGATCCGCACGTTGTCCATGCCGGCTCGGCCTGCGTGGCCGGCCACCAGGCCGGGCAATTGATCGAACGAGCACAGGTGCCCGTCGTCCAGGATCCGGGTGAGCATCTCCAGCATGTCCGAGTGCCGGTCCACGTCCTCATCCTCCCAAGCCGTGGATATCCCCTCCCAGCATGCGCCGCCACCGGTCGGCGGACCCCCTGACCCGGCGCGAAGCTTGTAGAGCAGCGTTGGAAGACGAGGGAACGCGGGACCGCAGACCATCCGCTTCACCAGCCAAGCTGGGTCGGCGCGGGATCAGCCACCTCAGAGGTTCAGCGTGATGGCGTAGGCCAGGAAGAACAGGGCGATGACGAAGGCAAGGAGGCAGATCAGCACCAGGGGTCCCTTTCCCCAGCCGCGGGTGAGGGGCCGGTACGGTCCGGTTCCTGTGCCAGTGCTTGATTCGCCGGGCGGAGTCTCGCCAGGCGGGACCCCGGTCCTTGCGCCGGGTGAAGGCGTACGGCGCGGATCTGGTTCCGAATCCTGTGCGGACATGACGTGACCTCCTCGGAGAAGCTTGAGCAGCTGCCCGGCGTATACGCCCCAGAGGCTGTCCGGCCGACCCGGTAGCCGTCTTGCCACGGTGAGGGCGCCCGCCGTCGGTGGCGCGTCCCGGTGAGGTGAGCACGCGTAGTGCCTGATGGACGCCCGCAATTCCAGGCCCTCGGCGAGAGTGCGTCACGCAGGACGAGGCGTTGTCACATGCCGTGGCAGGTCCCACCGCGGACCATGTCCAGGTGCATGGCGACCACCGGGCGCGCCTTCTTGGCCGCAGTGGTGGTCTCGGTGTCCTGGCCCTGGCTGATCTGCTGGTCGATTAGCGTGAGCGTCTTGGCGTGGCCGGCTTCCTGAGCCATCAGCCAAGCCTTGTCGTAGTCGGGGCTGCCGGCCTTGGACCGGACGTCGGCGAGCGTGGCCTGCTGCTCACGGGTCGGGGCCCCCGGCAGGGAGACGTCGCCCTTCTTCGCCAGCGCGGAGAGCTCGGCGTCGAGCTTGGTGTGATCGCTGACCAGAGTGGCACCGGCCTGCTTGACGCACGTCGTGGTCGCGTTCTTCTGGGCATCCTGACCGGCGGCGATCTCCGCCAGGTTGCTCTGGTGGGCCATCTGCACGAAACGCGCATCGGCGCTGCCCGGAGCCGGAGCGGCGGTCACCGCCGACACCCCGGAACACGCCAGGGAAGCCGTGAACACTGCGATCGTCAACACTCTTGCACGCATGGTTCCTCCCAGACCGCGGGCGGCCCGAGCAGGCCGGCAAGACCGCGGCACCCGGCGCCTGTCCATACCGCCTGAAAACAAACCACACGCTGAAGCCACCGACACAGCCCTGCAGGCCGCCCCGCCATGCAGCGGTCATGCCGAGTGTGTTCTCGAGGCCGCAGCACGGGCAGGACTCGATGCCCTCCGCGAGTATCCGGTGGGCCTCCTCGCGCCCGAGTGGCTTGCCACCGCTCATGCGCAGTCCCAGACGTGAACGCGTAGCGCCTTCGGACCGGACCCGTCCGGATGGATTCGAGTTTCCAGTCCGGGGGCGGAGACAGGGACCGGCGAGCCGCCAGGCGGCGAGCTCCGGTCGCCTGGCGGCTCCCGCTCCATCACCGTCGGCGCCGTCACCCGTGCGGGGCAAAGAATGCGTGACAGGCGCACGCAACGCCGAGATTTATCCGAATCGCCGGAATGGCGGAATGCTCGCACGTGTGGACGGGTCTGATTATCTGGCAGGTGGTGAGGAGAATGGCCCGCATAGGGTAAATGTACTCCCTGTTTAGGTCGCATATCTGATGATCTCCGCCGTGAATTCTGATATTACCTGCGCGTCCTTCGCTTTCCTGTATCCCGGCGCGCCCCCTTTTTTTGTTTGGGGTCATCCTCGCCTCGGAGAGTTACTGCGTAATATGCCGTTTCATCCATCAGGCTTTCCGGGCGATCGGTCAGGGCCCGGCATGCCACGGCCCCTCTAGGAAACGGCCTCTCGATGAAACTGAGAAACCTTCAAGCGGCTCGGCGCCGTGCTTTGTCCGGCGGGCTGGCCTCGGGTATCGCGGCGACGGTCGCCGCCGTCATGGTCGCCGTCACTCCGACGATGGCACTGGCGATCGCCACCCCGGTGCCGCTGGCCACGGCGGCGAGCTACTCCGTGCTGGCCGGCTCACAGGTCACGAACACGGGCCCCTCCGTGATCAGCCGCGACCTCGGGGTGCACCCGGGCACGGCGATCACCGGATTCCCGCCCGGTCAGGTGCTCGGTGCCGTGCACTCCGCTGACGCTGCCGCCCTCCAGGCAAAGAGCGACCTGGTCACGGCGTACAACAACGCCGCCGGCCAGGCCACGGACTTCGCGCTGCCGGCGGGAATCGGCACGGGCACCACCCTGCTTCCCGGTGTCCACACGGCCGTGGCCGGTGTGGGACTCACCGGCGACCTCATCCTGAACGCCGGCGGAGATCCGAACGCCGTCTGGGTGTTCCAGATTCCCGAGGCGCTGACCACGGCATCGTCCAGCCGGGTGCTTCTCACCAACGGTGCTTCGGCGTGCAACGTGTACTGGCAGATCGGTAGTTCGGCCACGCTCGGCACCGACTCCACCTTCGTGGGGACGATCATGGCGCTGACCTCGATCAGCGTGACCACGGGTGCGAACATCGAGGGCCGGGCCTTGGCCCGCAATGGCGCCGTGACACTCGACACCAACCGGATCTTCCTGGGGACGTGCGCGACCGGCGGCACCACCGGCGGAACGACGACCGGCACCACGACCGGCACGACGACGGGCACCACGACCGGCACCACCGGCGGAACGACGACCGGCACCACGACGGGCACCACGACCGGCACGACGACCGGCACGACAGCTGGCACCACGGGCGGTACGACCGGCGGGACTTCGGGTGTCCTTGGCGGCGTACTCGGCGGTGTGACGACGGGCGGCGGGCTGCTCGGCGGCCCCATCGCGAACCTCGTGACCGGCGGCACCTCGGGGAACATCTCCGGCAACACTTCCGGGAACACCGCGGGGAACACGACCGGGGCCGCTACCGCGGGCAATACGACCGGCGGGCACATCACGGGCGGAAGTATCACCGGCGGGAACATCACCGGTGGGAACGTTGGCAAGCCGGGCAGGCCTGGTCACGGTGAGGGGCCGGGCAGGCCTGGTCACGGTCACGGTGAGGGGCCGGGCAGGCCTGGTCACGGTCACGGTGAGGGGCCGGGCAGGCCTGGTCACGGTCACGGTGAGGGGCCGGGCAAGCCGGGCCACGGTCACGGTGAGGGGCCGGGCAGGCCTGGTCACGGTCACGGTGAGGGGCCGGGCAAGCCGGGCCACGGTGGGAAGCCCGGTGCGCACCATGGCTATGGCGTCGAGCCCGTGAACTTCGACTACGAGGTCTTCGAGGGCTAGGCACGGGCCGTACGAAGTCCGCCCAGCGGACCGCGGCGTGCGGCGGAGCCCTGATTGGCTCCGCCGCACACAACCGGGCGCGCAGGAAGGCCGGACGTGAGCAGCCGATACGAGAAAGGCAGGGTGGGGCGTGTTGAGCGGATTCGAATCGCCGGCTGTGAAGGAGCTCCAACAGGCCGGATCTGATCCGGATCCGCGGGAGCAGCGCGATGGCACAGCGATGCCGCACCGGCCGGCCCTAGGCGCCCGTGTGCTGGCGGTGACGCTCCGCGCCGCGGTGGCCGTGTGTCTGCTGACGACTTTGACCCACGTGGTCCTGCTGTTTCTCCACGTGGCGCCCCCCAATTCCGTCTCGAACCGGTTCAGTCCGCAGATCAACGCCTGGGTCTTTCCCCTCTTCGAACAGAACTGGCGGCTCTTCGCGCCTGAACCCGACTCCGTAAATCGCACGATTCTCGCAAGGACCGCCCACACTGCCCCGAACGGTTCGGCTCAAGTGAGCGCCTGGTTCGATCTGAGCGCGGTGGACAATTCGGCGGTGGAGCACAACGTCTTCCCGAGTCATACGACGCAGAACCTCCTGCGCCGCGCCTGGACCTCCTACGGCGAAACACATGGAGGAGACGACACGGCGGACTCGGACCGCGCCGTGATGATGCAGAAGTACCTGCGGAACATCGCCGTGGCCCGTGTCAGGGCCCACCGCGACGGCGGCGCCTTCGACTTCATCCAGCTTCGCGTCCTCACGCAGCCGATCGCCGCACCGGGCACTTCGGGCGGCAAACAACCGCCGGCGCCTGCCGACGAACGGCTTCTGCCGTGGTGGAAGGTGACGTCCCCGTGAGAACTGAGCACACCCCCAAGCCCCCGCCCCGCCCCGCCCCGCCGGCGGGCTCCATGCGCGGCAACACGCAGAGGACGGCACAGCGCTGCCTCGCGGCGGTCACCGCCCGGCCCGTCTCGCTGTACGCCGTGGCGGTCATGCGGGCCGGCTACGGCATGCTCTACCTGCTCTTCCTCCTGCGCGAGTTCCCGCACCGCCACGAGATCTGGGGGCCCGCCTCTCCCTGGACGCCGGAGCTCTCACAGCAGCTCTTCGACCAGACGGGCTGGAACAGCATCCTGGCCCTGTCCGACAGCCGCGCCTACTTCGAACTCTGCTACGTGACGGCCCTCCTGGCGTCGGCGCTGTTCATGCTGGGCTGGCGGACCCGTGCCACGTCTGTTCTGTTCGCCGTCGTGGTGACCTCGTTCCATGCGAAGGCCATCTTCATGACGGACGGAGGCGACAACCTGATCCTGCTGATGGCCATCTACCTCGCCTTCACCGCGTGCGGCCGCCGCTGGTCCCTGGACGCCCGCAGACACCGCCTCCGTACGGCCCGTACTACCGGTGCGCCCGAACAGCGGAAGAGCCGTGTGTCGCCCCGCCTCCGTGAAGCGCGCACCACCTTGACGACGGTCGTGCACAACTGCGCCCTCTTCGTCATGGCGGCAGAGGTCTGCTTCCTGTACGGGTCAGCAGGCCTGTACAAGGTCCAGGGCGCTTCCTGGGGCAGCGGCACCGCGCTCCACTACGTGTTGAACCTCGAACTCTTCCAGCCCTGGCCGGCGCTCTCCCACCTCGCGGACGACTACGCGATCCTGATCGCGATCGCCACCTACACGACGGTGCTCCTGCAAGTGGCCTTCCCCTTCGTGCTCTTCGGCAGGCTCAAGTATCCGGTCCTGGCCATGCTGCTGGGGATGCACCTGGGCATCGCGCTGATCATGGGGCTGCCCCTGTTCTCCGGAGCGATGATCGTGGCGGACGCCGTGTTCCTCCCCGACCGCTTCTACACCTCACTGGCCGCGCTGTGCCGCCGTACGGTCCGTCAGACGCCCCCTTGGCGGCAGGCGCCCGGTTCCCCGACTTCCGTAAGAGTCCCCCCACAGGGCACGCAGCTTGCGCCACCCGGCACACAGCCCGACTCTGCTGGACTCGGCGGGCGCCCGTCGGCTCGTCCCACATAGGTCCGGGCCGTCCGGGCGATAAGGCGCTCGGTGCGCTCCGGGTCCAGAGCCTGGGCCCGGAGACGGTCGTACATCACACTGAAGCTCCGGACCTCCGAACGAAGCTGCAGGTAGAAGTCGCTGGTCAGCCGCTCGAGATACACCGTCCCCATCCCCGTCCCCGCTCCTGTCCCGGGCGCATCGGCGAAGTGGAGGACGGAAAACTGTCCGGACAGCCCGGGATGGGCCCCCGCATCATGGGGGAGGACCTGCACGCTGATGTGCGGCTGCGCACCGAGACGGTTGAGGTGCTCGAGCTGTTCGCGCATGATGTCAGGGCTTCCCACGACACGGCGCAGCACCGCTTCGTCCAGGACGACCCGCAGGCGGAAGGGACGGGCCGGATGGTGAGCCCGGTGCTGTCGACGCATCCGTACCTCCACGCGTGCCGCAACCTGCTCGGAGGTGGGCTGAGGGATCATCCCCGAGATTACCGCGGTCGCATAGGCGGGGGTCTGCAGAAGGCCCGGGACCACCATGGGCTCGTAGGAACTGATGGAAGAGGCTTCCATCTCCAACCCGATGTAGACCGAGCTGGGGACCTCGCCGTAAGCGCTCCACCAGCCCTGCCGCCCCGATTCCCTCGCCATCCGCATCAACCCGTCGACGACCTGCTGGTCCGCGACTCCGTACAGACCGCACAGATCCCGTACGTCACGTGGACTGATCGCCCGACGGCCGGTCTCGATGAGGCTGATCTTGGGCTGGGAAACCATCAGCTGCTCAGCCACCTGCACACCGGTGAGGCCGCGCGCCAGGCGCAGTCGCCGGAGCTCCGCGCCCAGCCTGATCCGTCTGATGGTCGGGTTCTCATTCACCGCCACCGGCGGTCTACCTCCAGCTTCAGACTGTCTACCAGCCGAAAGAAACCGCACGGCTGAGCCCGGGCGGCATTCGCCGTGTATCGATGTACAACGAGCCTCGCTATTCGGCGTCACCGGGGAATAACGGCAAGTACGACGACGTCCTCGGCGCCGGCGACCTCGACCCACAAGCTGCCCGCCGAGCCACCAACCCTGCCCGGTGCGGACCACTGAAGATGGCCCCCGCAGGAGACCTTCTGCCCGGCACCGTCGCTACGGGCACCGGCCGCATGCTGATGGGCCTGACCGTCTTCACCGCCATGTCCACGTCGTGTCCTGGCCGCCGGCGACCGGCTGCCGCTCCTCTGGACCCCGCAGGAAAGCTAGCCTGCGAGCAGAGTCAGAAGCCGTTGTCGCTGCTGGTCGGACCCGTGGAGTCGACGTTCACCTCACACGTGATCAGCCGCCCTCGCCTGCACACCCCGGGCCTCCGGAGTAAGGACCGTCAGCCGCTCGGCCGGTCAGACGCGTGCTGGGCCCCGAAGAGACCATGGGTTCCGAGCGGGGCAGGGGCGAGCTGAACGGCACGGGGGCTCGGGTTTGCCCACGGATGCGGCACGGGCGGTAACGGCCGCCGGCGTGGGCACCAGGGGCTCGCTCTCCCCGCCCCGGGGGCCGGCGACGTGACGGCAAGCCCTGGGGGCGGGGGGCGGTGAGCCGCAGCCGCCCTTCCCGAGGCGACCAGGCCTCACCAGAACATACCTGAACACCTTCCTTCGAATACCCGCCGCACCGGCGGAGCGCCGCCCACCACTCGTATGCCAGCGACCACAGAGACGATCAGGCCCAGGGTGGACCATTTGCTGGTCCCAAGAGCGGACAGGGGCAGGCGGACATAGCGTCGGCCGGGTCCGCTCCAGGCATGATCCGAAAGGCTCGACCATGAAGCACATCGCCCGCGGTCTCACCCTGGCCTGCATGACCGCCGCCCTCCTCACCCCCGTCGCCGGAACTGCGTCCGCCGCACCCCAGACGCAGGTGCACGACGACAGGCGTAAGAACTGCGACTGCCGCGACAAGTACAACGACTACGACTACGACTACGGGCGATGGAGCAACGGCTACTACGGCGGCGGCATCGGACTTGGCCTCGGCCTCATCGTCCTCTGACCCGCCCCACACAGCGGGGGCCGGCATCCCTACAGGTCCTCACGGGACTGCCCGCCTTCCTCGCTCCGCTCGGCACAACGACCGACTGGCGCAGGCCGGGCCTCACGGCCCGGTGACCGTATGGCCGTCCGTTGTTCGATGAGAGTCAGCAGAACACCGGGACGTTCCAGGCCGGTGTCTCCGCCCGCCGCGTTCCGGGCCCTCCCAAAGGGAGCCAGGGGCTCGGCGCTGCTGGCCACTGTCGGTTCATGCCGACGGTGAGCAGGGCGTCGCGGCCCTCTCTCGCGTCCTGCAGGGGGTGCTGAGGTCATGCCGTCCACCAAGCTCGCCTCAGGCCGCGGTCGACGCGCCCGGCACCCTCGCCAGATACGCGACCGAGGCGTGCCGCTGCCCGCGACCGGCACATGGGGCACGCCGGGCAGGGCCCAGGCCGATCTCGTGCTCACCACCGCGCCCGCAGGCCGGCTTCAGAGGCGACAGGTCTCAGGGCCTTATCAACGCCATCGAGGAGAGGCGCGGGGAGAGGCGGGCAGCGATGCCACACCCGCTGCCACCTGCGATCGCGGCCCGCGTCCGTGGGTCGCGACCAGGGCGTCCCCGTCGAGGTCGCCTCCCGGATCGCCATCCTCGAAGACCAAGACCGGCTCGAGGAAGCGCAGCGCACGCTGAATACCGCGTGTCCGGATCGTCCAGTCCGCTGGCCGCGGCCTTTAGCCAGGCGCGCCGCCGGTCCTCGGCGAGCCTCCCTCGCAACACACGCGGTTCAGGGCGTGACGCGTGCTCGTTCCCTGCGGTGACAGCCTCTGTGGGCGTATATCGTTTGTGTCAGCTGTCGTGGTTCGGAGTTCCCCCTTTGACCTTCGCCCGCGAGCTGCTGGTGGAGGGGGTCTTCCGGCCGTGCGGCCACGGGGACGTCTGGATCTGGCCCACCAAGATCGACAACCGGGCCGCCCTCTGCATGGCGCTCAGCTCCCCCAGCGGCGACGCCCTGCTGGAGGCGCCCACCGCCTGCGTGTCGGCCTGGCTGGAGCGACCCGGCCAGGCTCACGAGAGCGTCAAGATCCGCAAGACGGCCAAGGTGAACGCCACTGCCCTCGGTCTTTTGTCGAGCCTCAGCCGCCAGGCCCTCCTTGCTGAGCCGCACTCGTCAGCATGATCGACCGGGTTTACGACTGTTCCTGCGCGCCCACGAGCCGTCGGCGGCATCACGTGGTACAGGAACCTCCTCTACGTCGTCGACACCTACAAGGGACTCAGAGTCTTCGACATGGACCGCATGTTCGAGGTCAGCACCGGACAGCCGGACGTATGCGGGCTCCACACAGACGGCCGCTACTACGCCTACGACTACCGATTCGTCCTGCCGCAGAGCAGTGCGTACGACAAACACTGGCACCCGAGTCCGGTTCTCGGCGATCGGACTGGACCGCGCCTCGAGCCCCGACAGCCTCACCGTGAGCGAGTACGCCACCGACCTCGCCAATCCCGTCGTCGACTACAACGGAAGCGGCTGGAACGGCAACAACACCACGATCACCACACCGAAGGTCATCCGCTGGCCCCTCAACTACACGACGCGCATGCTCTCATCGACCACCGCGACCGAGGCAGTCACGGTGAAGCAAGGCAAGATCCAAGGTGTCGTGTCACGGAACACCAAGCACTGCCTGTCGGCGAGCGCAGGCCCCGCCTCCAACGGCAGCCTCCGCACCGTCACCTCCGGCGCCGACACCCCAGCCACCGTCGTACGCCTGGGCAAGGGATGCGAGGACCTCAGCTCCTGCCGCTCCCGGGGGAGGGCGAATACCGCGTAGACGTGGCGGTTTCCGGCGTATTCGGTGAGGTTCCAGATCGCCGACTCGCGGTAAGGCCCAGTCTGTGGCGTCGGCGCTGTGGAACACAGTGGGGCCGCAGGGACGGGCGTCCCACAAGCAGCCGAACGTCGACGAAAAGGACTCCGAGTCCGCCGGTCGCCCATCCCGCGAACTGACGGGGGTCGGGAACTGCCCCGCGAGTCTGCGTGACCCACACGGCCGGAGGTCCCACGCCGCTTCCGGATCGGCGCAGGGCAGCACCCGGGCATCGTCGGGGACTCCACAGGCGGCAGTACCTCCGCAAGCCGGCGAGCAAGTCTCTGCAGAGGCAGCCTGCGAAGACGCCCTTGACCTCAAGCCAACTTGAGGTCCTAGGTTTCTCACAGAGCCGCAGGAACCGACCAGCGGACATTCCCCGGAGGGTCGCCATGACCGAGAACACAACCCACATCGAAATCCCCGACCGCTACCACTACGCCGTAATCCCGCACATCATGGTCGACGACGCCGCCACCGCCATCGACTTCTACCAACGGGCTTTCGGCGCCCGCGAGGAATTCAGGATCGACGCTCCGAACGGCCGAATTCTGCACGCCGAAATCACCATAGGCCGGTCCGCACTGATGCTCGGCGACGCCAGCGCCGACGAGGCGGAGAGGGCCTCCTTCGCCGCACCCACCTCACTCGGCGGAGGCACAACCGTCACACTTCACGT
>NZ_JBHXQN010000093.1:0-14941 GCF_042717785.1 Streptomyces sp. NPDC058619 | reverse complement strand
ACTCGTGTTGCTCTTCTTGCTCACTACCTGGAACTGCTTCCTCCGGGACCGTCCATCCCAGTATCAGGCTGTCCAGGCCGCAGGGGGAACTTCAGCAATAGCGTCACCCCAACGAGCGACAGCCCGTCGCAAACACGTCGGCGAACCACATCGCCTGAGACCAGAAGTGAATCGGACCAGATCACCTGAGACGCGGACCAGGTCGCTGGAGACGGGACAGCTGGGGTGTTGCAGCGATCGGGCCGCGTCACTGACCTGTGCCAGCGAAGTGGGGACGGTTGTCACCGAAACTGGGACAACGTCATTTGTGACAGCGAACATGGGCCGCCACAGGTCAGTGGCTCTCGGCACTCGGCGTCGAGCCGGCCTTGGTGCATCGGCGCAGGGGTGCTTGACGGAGCAGGTTTCAGGTTTCTGGGTGCGTACAGGTGTCGTTTCGCGATGGCTTGGGATGCCGGGTACCGAACTGTCCGTAAACGGACTGTCACCACAGGTTGCCGATTTGGGAGGGTCAGGGGGTACCTCGACCCTGTCCGGGTTGGGGGCGTCTCATCCCTGAAAGGGGTTGCTGTGGCGTCTGAGTCGTTGTCCCAGAGTGAGCGCCTGGTCGACGAGTTCCCGGGCGCGAGCGGCGATGCGCAGCTGGTAGCGGGAGTAGCGGCAGTGCCCGCCGCGCGGAGCGCAGCGGGGTGATCAGGCGGGCCTCGCCGATGGCGCGGAGGAAGCCCTGGGTGGTGCCGAGAATCTCGGCGGCCCGGCCCATGGGTGTAGGCGGGAAAGTCATTGTCGTCGAGACGGCCGAACGAGTCGTCTGCCGTCATCGCACCTCTCTGTGGAACACGTGGAGGGGCCCTGGCGCCTATGGCGCCAGGGGTGTTCGACAGTGAGGTAGTCACCCTCGAACAGTGATAGGTGCCGGAGCAAGCCGGGTAATGGGCCGTAGCCGGGGCACAAGCCCCGGGGCAGACAGGACCTGACATCGACGATCCAGAGACGGGGTTACCTGATGGATATGACGAGCGTCAAAGTCGCAACCCTCCGCTCGGCGACATCCGTAGCCGGCGCACGCGACAGTGCCTGGGACTTTCTCGAAGGGCTCGTGCCGGCGCTCGCGTCTGAGGCCGCCGACACGGTGGTCCTGGTCGTCTCGGAGCTCGTCACCAACGCCCTGCGCCACGGCAGCGGCACCTGCACCATGGACCTGACCGCGCACCCCGACAGCATCGAAGTGGCCGTCCACGACAACAGCCCGCGGGCCCCGCGCATGCGCACCCCCGACCTGAACGGCGGCACCGGAGGCTTCGGCTGGCCCATGGTCAACCGCCTCGCCCACACCACCGCCGTCACCCGCCAGGCGAACGGCGGCAAGACCGTGAGCGCACTACTCGATCGATAGCGCCAGGGCGCCGGCGCAGCTGGTCAGCGGAGCGGATGGCGGTGGCGGCCGGAGCGCCGCAGGTGCATGACCAGGTAGACCAGGGCGGCGGCGAACACCGCGATGCCGATGAGCAGCAGGTAGAGCAGTCCTTCGGCGACGGCGCCGATGATGCCCAGGATGATCGCCGCGATCACGAGGATGAGGAAGAGCGTCATGGGTCAGGCACCTCCTGGATGGGCCGTTCAGCGGCGGGCGAGCTGCCGCTCACCGTTCGCGCCGGGCTGGTAGGGCAGGCCGTAGTGCGCGAAGACCGCCGCTTCGTCCTCGGCGGGCAGGACGTTGTCCGTGCCGATCGACGGGCACTTTTTCACCAGCGACTTGTCGTAATCGACTTTGACGTACCCGGGGCCCGCGATCGCGCCGGCCAAGGGGACGAAGACCAGGTGGTGGCGAGTGGGCACGCCGACCTGGACGGTGGCCATGGCCGGCTCGTCGGTGCTGGTGTCCACGTAGACGGCTTCCATCGTGCCGATCTTGTGGCCGCCCGCGTCGACGACGTCGTGGATCCGCCACTCACGGATATCCGCGATCTGGATCATCCCGGGTCCCTTCGCACGGCGGTGTACCCGATCGGTGCCCTTCTCAGAGTTTAGGCGGTTCTATCCGGTATAGGGCCATGCTGTCGTGATACCGCCTACGCTGAAGGCAGGCACCGCCCTCGGAAGTCTGGGAGGTGTGCCGTGTCCCGCACTCACCGCTTCCACCTCGATGAGGTTCCCACGGCCGGCCTGTGACCCTCAACCCCGACGAGCTGGTCAACGCCGACCTCAAGCACAGCCTGCCCAGACACACCGAGCCCGGGACCAGGCCGAACTCGCCGCCGAGACCCGCCGCTTCTTCCGACGACGGCAAGTCAGCCCCACATCGTCCGCGGCTACTTCGGCGGCCCGCACGTCCGCTACGTCCTGGACGATAACCCCATGAGTTTCTGATCAATAGTCGCGGGGCGTCAGCTACTCGATTCGTATGCCGCCTGCTTTTGCTGGTTCTCGGCGGGCTCCTCGATGCGGGTGCCGTTGCGCAGATACGGGCTGGCGAGGGCTGGCAAGATCGCGAGGATCGCGAGAAGAGCCAGGCCGATGCCGAGGATGATCGGTACGCGGAGGCCGAACTGCGGGATCAGTGCCGAACCGACGGCTGAGCCGATGATGACTCCGAGGGTGATGAACGAGGCGTGCACGGTGTTCACCAGTGGCGCGCTGCTACCGGCTCGCTGAACGCGAACGGCCATCGCCGGGTTCATCGTCACCCCCACCAGGCCAATACCCATCATGAATGCCAGCGCCAGTGGTGGTGCGTCGGTGAAGAGCGCGAACCCGGACAGGAAGAGCACGTTGAGGCCGGTACCGACCAGGAGCGTGGAGATGGTGTGCCGGTCCGCCAGGCGTCCCACGATGATGTTCCCGATCAGGGTCGTGGCACCGTAAGCGAGCAGGAGCAAGGGCACAGTGCCTTCGGAGAAACCGGTGACCTGAGTGAGGATCGGAGTGAAGAAGCTGAAAGCCGAGAAAGTCGCCCCGATGATGAGGGTGCTGGAGATGAGCGCAAGCAGGAAATGCGGCCTGCGCAGCACCGCGAACTCCGAAGCGGTCGACGCCCGGGTCCGGGTGTGGTCGTCGGCTGGTGCGGCAGGGTTACGCACGACCCGCAGGGTCAGAGCGGCAGCGACCAGGGTTGTCAGGGCGATCGCCCAGAACGCGGACTGCCAGCCGAGCCGGCCACCGATGAACGTCGCCAAGGGCAGGCCGAGCAGGGTCCCGAGCATCAGTCCGTTCATCACAACCGCGACCGCACGGCCGCGTATCCGCTCATCGACCAAACGGACGCTCATGGACACGGAGATGCCGAAGAAGGCCTGCGCTGCCACCCCGCTGACGATCCGGGCGATCACCATCATCGGGTAGCTCGTGGCCAGCGCGGCAATGAGGTTGCCGACCAGGAACACGGCGAAGATGAGCATAAGAGCAGTTCTTGGCGGAATGCGTAGCAGGGCGAATGTGAGAATCGGTCCGCCGACAGTCATCGCGACGGCGAAGATCGTGACGAGGTAGCCGATCTGTTCAATCCCCGCACCGAGCCCTTCGGCGAGCTGGGGCATGAGGCCGGCGACGGAGAACTCGCTGGTGACCATCGCGAAGACGCCAGCGGCGAGAACGTACACCGCAGGCGGGACCGCTTTCGTCGCGGCCGGAGTAGGGGTGGTCAACATACCAACCTTTCTGTACTTTGATATCCAAAATGAAGGCATGGCTAAGCTCGCCGTTGCGGTGTGTTCACTCAGGCGAGCAGGGAGCGCAGCCCGTCGAGGGCGACCTGGCGCAGAGTTTCGAGATCGACACCGGCCTGCGCGGTCACCCGCAGACCGGAGACGACCGTGGTCACGACCAGCGCGCCGCGTTCCGGGTCGGCGTCCGGCGAGATGCTTCCATCTAGCTGCCCCGCCCGGATGGCGTCGCCAAGAAGTGCCAGGCGTTCACGCAAGTCACGGTCGAGAATGCGGGCGATCCGCTCATCACGCTCGCGCAGATCAGGATTCATGAAGGCGTGGACGACCATGCAGCCGGCCGCATGATCCTCGCTCCGAGCCTCCCGCTCCTCGGCAATCACCACGTCAAGAAGCGCGCGAAGCCGGTCGCCACCACGAAAGTCGGAGCTGGCGAGGATCGCGGTCTGACGTTCGCGGATCGAGCCCACGTAGCGCTCCAAGGCGCGCACGAACAACTCATCCTTGGAGATGAAGGTGTTGTAGAGGCTGCTACGCCGCACCCCGGCCGCCTCGCACAGCTGCTCGGTTGAAGTGCCCGCGAAGCCATGCACCCGGAACTGCGCGGCGGCAGCATCGAGCACGGCGGTCTCATTGAACATGCGCGGTCTAGCCATGCGAACAACCCTAGCAGGTTATGGATTTGAGAGTACATAACCATCTGAGATCGGCCCAGTTATCCCCTCATGCGAGAGGAGCTCGACCTCGCGCGCTGTTCGTCGACCCTGCCGTCTCAGCCCGGATCCACCGGCTTGATGCCTGTGGATAGTTTCTCCGGAAACGAAGAAGTGCCTTGTGACCTGCGATGATGGGGTTTCTCTAGGACCACATCAGGCACGATCAGCAAGGCACTTCCGAGATGCAATCTTCCCATGCCGCGACGGCTGTCTCATCCGCGTTCGATGACCGGAACCTGATCGCGTACGGCGGGCTGGAGCCGGTGGTGCGGCTGGCCGAGCGGTGCGGTCTGCCAGCTCTGGCCGACGAGTTCATCAGGCTGCCCGCATCGAAGGACGGCACCGGCGCCTTCCCCGCCGCGAAACTGATGTCGCTGGTGGGCGGCATCGCCGCGGGTGCCGACAGCATCGACGACATGGACCGCCTGCGGCACGGCGCGATGGGCCGCCTGTTCGCCGGGGTCCGGGCCCCGTCCACGCTGGGATCGTTTCTGCGCTCCTTCACACACGGGCATGTGAGGCAACCGCACGCCGTGGCCCGCCGGTTCCTGCCCGCACTGGCCCGTCATACCCCACTGCTGCCCGGCGCGGACCAGATCGCCTACGTGGACATCGACGACACCATCCGCCGCACCCACGGCTACGCCAAACAGGGCGCAGGTTACGGATACAGCAAGGTCAAGGGCCTCAACGCGCTGCTCGGCATCGTCTCCACGCCCCTGTCCGCCCCGGTGATCACCGCCACCAGGCTGCGCAAAGGACCGTCGAACTCCGCACGCGGCGCGGCGGCGTTCGTCGCCGAGACCATCCGTACCGCCCGCGCCTGCGGCGCCAGTGGCCTGCTGGTGATGCGGGCGGACTCCGCGTTCTACGGCGCCGACGTCATCAACTCCTGCCGGGCCCTGGGCGCGCGGTTCTCCGTCACCGTCCGGATGAACGCCTCCGTCAAGGCCGCGATCGCCCGCATCGGCGAGGACTCCTGGACGCCGATCAAGTACCCCAAGGCGGTCTGGGACGAGGAAGGCCAGTGCTGGACCTCAGACGCCGAGATAGCCGAGGTCCCCTACACCGCGTTCACTTCCAAGCCGAAGAAACAGCAGGTCACCGCCCGTCTCATCGTGCGCCGCGTCAAACGCCTGGGCACTGGCACCGTCCCCGCGGGGCAGGGCACGCTCTTCGACACCTGGCGCTACCACGCCGCGTTCACCGACTCCCCGCTCTCCTTGAAGGACGCCGAGCGTGACCACCGTCGTCACGCCGTCGTCGAGCAGGTGATCGCGGATGTCAAGAACAGCGCCTTCGCCCACGCGCCATCCGGCCATTTCCAGGCCAATGCAGCGTGGCTCGCCCTGGCAGCACTGGCGCACAACCTCACCCGCGCCGCCGGCACCCTGGCCGGAACATTCCATGCCAGAGCGACCACCGCCACCATCCGTGACCACCTCATCAACGTGCCCGCCCGCCTGGCCCGCTCCGCCCGCCGCCTCACCCTCCACCTGCCCCAACACTGGCCCTGGAGTGAGGACTTCGCCCAGTTGTTCAGCACGGTGCATGCACCGCCAGCCCTCTGACGCTCCCTGACCGACCCGCCCGAAAGGGCCGAGACCTGTGGACAAAGTGGAAGAGCTGGGTAGACCAGCGGCCACCCCATGCCCGAATCCGCAACTCAGCCCCGACATAACCTGCGCGACCCCGAAACGATCAACCGGGAATCAAGCCGGTGGATCCGGGCCCAGCGGAGGGCTCAGAGGGAAAAAAGCAACACGCGATGCGAACCCACGAGATATCGCACACAAGGGCCAGCGCCCGGGAGACGTGCGTACGGTTGTACCCGCCGCAGCCACCGCCGCCGCCGCCGGATCGGCGGCTCGTGGCCGGGAGCGGACGGAGACGGCCGTTCCCCGGTCCGGGAGCGCCTCCCGCGGGCATAATGACGGGGTCGTCCGGCGCGGGGGAGAAGCCGTCGGCATGTCAGATTCCAGCTCCGAACGGCGGGTCGGGCATCCCCCCTGCCCTCCCCGAGCCGGAGGGACCGCCATGCCCGACGAGACGCCACAGGCCGACCAGCTGCCCGACCCCGCCCGGTCGGCCTTCGAACTGAGCGGCAGGCTGGTCACATCCGGACGGTACGAGGAGGCCCTGGCGGCGACGGACCGTGCCGCGCGGCTCTTGCGGGAACGGATCACCGGTGCCCGGACCGGCAGCCCGGATGACGCCCTGAACCCGGCCGCCTCACTCGCCTACGTCCTGCTCTTCCGCTGCCAGGCGCTGGCGAAGCTGGGCCGCTGGGAGGAGTGCCTGCACACCGCCTCAGAAGCCGTCGACCTGGGCCGCGGGCAGTGGGCCGACGGGCACTTCGCCGCGCCGCTGGGCGCGACCCTGCTGGCCCTCGGCATGGCCATGTGGGGACTAGGGCGTCCGCGGGAGGCGGTCGCCGTGACCCGGGAGTCCGTCGGCCTCTACCGCGAACTGGCCCGTGTGGACGCCTCCTACCGCCCGCAGCTCGGCTGCACTCTCAGCCAGCTCGGCGTGGTGCTGTCCCGGCTCGGACAGCACGCCGAGGCGCTGAAGGTCACCAAGGAGTCCGTCGCCCTGTACCGGCGACTGCCCTCGGCGGACTCGGCCGCCCACGCCCCAGGCCTCGCCCAAGCGGTGAACAACCTGGCCGTCCGACAGTCGGCACGGAAACAGAAGCGGCGGGCACTGAGGAGCGCCCAGGAGGCCGTGACGCGCTACCGCCATCTGGCGCAGGCCAACCCGGCGATGCACCGCAGGGATCTGGCGATGGGACTCAACAACGTGGCCCAGATGCACTTCAGCCGGGCGGAGGCGCTGGCCGCCGCCCAGGAGTCGGTCGCCATCCTCCACGAGCTGGACCAGGCCGAACCCGGAGTCCACGGCGCGCTCTACGCCGACGCGCTGTCCCGGCTCGCGGCGGCGCTGGCCGACCTGGGACGGCTCGGGGAAGCGACAGAGATCACCCCCAGGGCCCTGGCGATGGCACGGGAGCAGGCCGCGATCAATCCCGTGGCACGACGGGGCGACCTCGCCCTGGCACTGACGTTCCACGCCCGGATACGGGCCGAAGCCGCGATCGACCTCGCCGAGGCTCTGACCGCCGTCACGGAGGCAGTCGGCCTCATGCGTGAACTCGCGGACGAGATCCCACAGCTGTACGCCCCCGTCCTCACGGAGTACCAGGCCCTGGAAGGCCGGCTGAGGGCGATGACGCCGCCGCCCAGCGACCGGTAGCGACTCCGCCCTACTCGCCACCTGCGCCGTCATCTACCTCACCGTCGGCGAAACCGGCTTCGCCGGCGTCATCACCGCCGTCGCCGGCCGCTACGGAACCCTGCGCATGCGTCGCTGACCCATCCGCAAGCGGCCGAAGGGGCTCCGGCCGGACCCGCCCCAGCGCCGCCGCTCTGCCCGGTCTCACTCCCCCGCCGCACGCCCGCACCAGGGCCGGAAGGGGGCGGCGGCCCGCCGATGCAAGCAGACCGGCCAGTGTCCGGGACAGCCCAGCCCCGCCGCTCTGCGGCCGGTGGGTAGGGGTGCAGGGAGCCGTACCCGTGTCCGTCCAGCCCCCTGCCACGCGACCAATCCCCAGAAGGAGTACCAGCCGCGGCACTTCGCGTAACGCGCCCAGGGCGATGGGGACACGCACCTGGATCCGGTAGCCGACCGGCTTCACGATCCGGTCGCACTTCTCCCTGGACGCCGCCTCGACGCTGTCGGTGCGCAGTCAGGGGTGCGGCCGGTCTTCGGTCCTCGGCCTCCGCTCGTCACAGGCCGCCTCCGCAACCGCCTCCACCTCCGCAGCCGCCTCCGCTCCCGCACGCGCCGCCCAGCCCGGGGGCCGCCGCGTTGCCGCCGCCCGTGTGGCTGCGGGGGCGTGCGGGCGAGGACTTCAGTGCGGCCAGGGCGGCCGGTCCGCTGGCCGCGCCGATCCCGTCCAGGGCGACCGCGCGGAGCGTCCGCGCTGTCTCCTCATCGTCCGGGGCCGTCGCCGCCGGGGCCGGTGATGGCCGCCAGCTCCCGTCGGCGCGGGCCTCGTCCCTGCGCTGTCGGCCCGCCGTCGTGGCGTACCGGTCCCGTGTTGGCGGTCCGGCGAACATACTGATCAGCCCCGTCACCAGGGCGAGCAGGAGAAAGGCGACCGCGGGCCGTCGGCCGGTGCCCTCCCCGCTGACGTTGTCCGCCACGATGGCGGCGACGCCCGCCAGGAAACCGAACCCGAGGACGACCGGCTGGACCGGTACGGTGTGCCAGGCCCGCCGCAGCAGCCCGGGGCCGACGGCCAGGCCGCGGGCTGCCAGGGACCGCTCGATATCGATGGCGGCGGCGGAGCCGGCGGTGAGGTCCCGGAGTTGCTCCAGCGGGCGGGGACCGTCGGCGAGAGCCTCGACCACGGCCGCCTGTACCGGGTCCGCCGGCGGCTCGCTGTCCGGCAGGCCGTCGCCGTCCGGCAGGCCGATTCCCGGGGCCCGGCCGGTGTCCCGGACCACCACCAGGCCCGCCGCATACGCTGCGGTGACGGCGGTTTCGGCGACGCGCGGGCGGCCTCCGTGGAGGTGCGCCGCCTCGTACAGGCCGAGCGGGGCCGTGTCCGTGGACCGCGTCCGGTCCCTTGTCAGGCACACCCGTACAAGGGTGACGGCGAGGACCGGCACCGCGGTCCCGAGGAAGAAGAAGACCCACATGGCTGCCCCCCCGTGGACTCCGTGCGGCTGCCCCCGACGAACATCCCGCGCCCCCGTCCGAGTCTGGAGCCTCCCGGGGGGCCGGGGCAAGAGCCCGTACGGACGGGGAACGGACCGTCGCCGACGTCCCACCGGTGATCACCGTCCTCGGACGTAGGGGCCGCAGTGCCGACGGAGCGGGAAGCGGTCCGGACACTGTGGACGCAGTGCCACAAGCGTGCCCGTGGGCGGGGCCGTCTCGAGTTCCGGCGGATTCCTCCCCGCCCGGGCCGGGTACCCATGCGGTACGGCGTGCAGGGGGCAGCCGTTCGGGCAGGGGGGCCGGCTCATGGCGGTGTTCGGGGTGCGTGTCGCTGCGTCGGGTGCGGTACTGGTGGGGATTCCGGCCGGGTCCTACTTCGCGGCACGGACCGTCTGGGAGAGTCCGCCCAACAACCCGTGGACGTTACTGCTGGCCCTCGCCGTACTGGCGCTCCACTGGGCGATTGCCATCCTGTGCATCAAGTCGGGCGAGGACATCGGCGTGGCCGGCGCGGTGTTCATGGTCGTCCTGAGCCTGGCGTGGCTGGGGCTCGTCAACGTTCAGGGGGACATGCGGGACGACCAGCGGATGCACGACCAGGGCGTGAGCGAACAGGCCGTGGTCGCGCAGCTGGTCCGCACCTCGGACCCGTTCGGCGGGGTCAAGAACCAGGTCACGGCGATCGTCGTGCGGCTCCCCGGCGGCGGATGCACGAGCCTCGAACTCAAGGGTGCCCCGGTGCCGCGGCTCGGGGAGTCCATGCAGGTCACCTGGGACCCGGGCGGCCGGATCCCGACCCGGTTCGGCGGCCGCCCCGAGGCCCCCGGCAGCGGTCTGGCTACGACATTCCTGGTCTTCGTGCTCGTACTCACCCTGCTTCCCGCCGCCGGCGCGGCGGTCTTCACGTACGAGTGACTCGACTAATAGGGAAAACGGCCAGCCGGCTCACAGGAACGCGCTCGCCGGTCGAGCCGCCCCGCCGCAGAAGGCGACGCGGCCATAGTGCCCGTCATACAAGGTGAACGGCTGGGGATCCGGGCGGCTTGCGCGGCTGGTCCTGACACCTGACGCTGACACCACCGCGCGCGGCGGGGGCCACCCCCCGGTGCAGATCCGGTGGGGGCGGAGCACGTCAGGTCTCAGGACCCGGGGCCGCCCCCGGGCAGGCCCAGGAGAACGGTCAGGGCCAGCCGGAGGCGGTGTGCATTCCCGGCCCTTCAACGACCGGACACGCCACCGGATACGCGCCCGGCCGCCTGTGCGAACTTCGCGTTCTACGCACCCGGCCGGCCCCGCGAATCCGGGGCCGACGCGTAGCCACGCCCGCGTGCCCGCGCGAGAGGCGGCGGTCCTACCACTGGCGGCCGGAGCCGGCTCCGCCGGCACGGAGCTGCGCATCTCTCACCAGATGACAGTGTCTCTGGGCATCGTCGTCACCGCGGCCGCCGAGGGATGCGCAGCGTGAGCACCGGAATGTACAACGCGGACGCGTACGGCCAGAAGCTGGCCCGCGTTCGGCCGGCACCGGCACGAGGCGACGACCGCGGGGTTCACGGTGTTCGCGGCCCTGGCCGCCGTCGGGGTCCCGCCCGCGCAGGCCGACGAGCTCGTGTCGCAGCTGGAGGCCGGGGCCGCCGCCAGGGCGTACACATGGATCTCCGAGAGCAGCGCCCCGCACGGCTCCGAGCCGCGCTTCGAGAACGGCTGGGCTGAGAGCGTCCGTACGGTCGTCGGCGACCTTCTGCGCATCGCCGACACCACCGCCGCCCAACGCGGGCGGGCGGCGCCCAGCGCCCTGCTCCTCGCGTCGAAAGCACGTCACCACCCCGGCCGGTGAACTGCCGGGGCAGACAGCGACCGGTCACACGGACTCTTCCGTGCGACCCATCGCTGTGGGCACTCAGGGTGTGTCGCCGGACCTGTCCCATCGGCGCCGCCCACCGGGGCTCGGCTCGTCCAGCGCCTATCCGTCTGCACGGCCTGTCCAAGTTCCGTCATCAGTGCGGCATCGGTCTGAATCCCGTCCGCTCGTTCACTCGTTTGCCGGGTAACCAGGGCGGGTGCGGGGGCAGGCTGGTGGGATGAGCGGGATAAATGTGCGACGGGTGTACGGCAGCGACGATGACGAGCGGTGCGGGCCGGCCCCGGGGCACACGTACGTGGACCTGGTGGGCGGCCCTCTCGACGGGCAGGTTCTCGACGTCGCCGGCTGGTCCTGTGAGCAGCTGGCGGAAGGTGCGCTCCTGATCACGGACCGGGGCTTGTACGGAGCCGGCGGCCGGGCACTCTACTCCCCCATCGAGGCTGATCCCCAAGGCCCGTTCCTGTGGCTCGGCGACACTCCCTGACCCAAGTACACCGGTGGGGCGATGCGGGCCGGTAACCGTCAGGGGCGATGCACCTCACCGCCGCCCAGTACTTCGAGCGCGAGGGACACCTGACGGAGCCCCGCAAGCACGGCGTTGAGCCGGCATGAGACCAGGCGCAGGGCTGGCGTCCTTGAAGAACATCGCGGCTGCTCACGATCCGAGGGTTCGCACACAGGGTCATCACCCCGTAACGGAAGGCTTCCTTCTTCTTGACGCGGTCACGGGCGGCGCCCACGCTGTAAGCACTACAGGGGGGGCACATTATGGGTAGCAATGAGGTGACTGCGGCGTCCGGGCGGCGGATGCCGGGACGGATCAAGTTCGCCGTGGCAGGGGTGTGGCTTCAGGGCCTGCTCAACGCTGCGGGTGCGGTGCTGATTCTCTCCCTCGTGGCCGACCAGGTCGACCACGGCCAGGAGGAAGGCACCGGCCTGCTGCGCGCCCTTGCCCTGGTGTCGCTGGCCGTCGCGGGAGTGCTGATCGTCTCAGGCTTTCTCACCCTGGGCCGCTACGCCTGGGTGCGCCCCGTCGTGATCACGGTAGAGGTTCTGGTCGTATTGAGTGGGCTGGTCACCCTCTTCTCCGGCGGCGGCCTGACATCTGTGCCTGGGATCGCGTTGGCTGTAGCGGTCATTGCGGTTTTCGCCTCGGAGGACGGCCGCGCCTGGTTCGACCGCTGAGCCACTGGGCTGTCGTCTAGGGTGCGTCTTCAAATTGATCTTGCCCAGAGCAGGAATGATGCGGATGAGGCGACCACCCTTCGGCGGCACCCGTGCCGGGCGGCTCCGAGCGTCGTACACCGTGCCCGCTTCGGGGCCAGCCCTCGCCGACCAAGAGTCGCGGGATTCGATGTACGTGCTGCTGGGCCCCGAGTCCAGCTGTGACGGCATCCAGGCGGGGCCGGCTCTGGCCTTCGGCGGGGCGGGCAGAGGGGAGCCCGCCCCGCCGGAGATGCCGGGCCGATCAGATTCAGACGCAGATGCTGCCCGCGCAGACGCCGACGTTGACCGGCAGGACGGTGATGCCGAACTTCGACAGGTACGTGGAGATCGCGGCGGTCTCCAGCTTCAGGAGCTGCACGGTGACCGGGGCGTTGACGTTGTTGTCGGCGACGTTGGCCAGGGCCACCTGAAGGTCGTTGATCTGGGTGCCGTTCAGGACGTTGAGGTCTCCGATGTTCACGGTGGTGCCGTTGAGGACGTTGTTCACCGTGATCAGACCGGAGCAGTTGACGGTGTGGTTGGGACCGCCACCCACGTTGGAGCAGGAGTACGGGTGCGTGGTGCTGGTCGGCTGGGCCGCTGCCGGCGCGACGGCCGCACCGGCCAGGGCCGCGGCGAGAGCGGTCGCGGTCGCGAAACGGGCAAGCTTCACAGTCATCTCCTTCGATGGCCCACCAGGGCCCGGACGGGCCCTGGTGGACGGGGTTCCTGCGGGACGACGGCAAGTCTTCTGGGGCCCCAGGCATAGTCCAAGGGGCTATCCGGCCCGGCGCCGCCACGACGGGCCCGCAGCCGTCCCGGCACGCAAGGTCCGCAGGCCACAGCCTTGGCACTCTGTAACGTCACGGATACTTGTGGTCACCTTTCGGTCTGGGTCGTCAGACGGTCGGGAGCTGCTCCTCGTGCCTGCAGCGCAGGTCCAGACCGGAAGGAGACGGCGCAGCACCCGGCGTATACCGGCCGCACTCCATGCTTCAACCACGTCCGGAAACCTGTGCTCGGCCCCGCTCCGGGTGGACAATGCGACCGGGGGTGGGCGCATGTGGCTTGGACTGGCCGTCGGCGCGTGGGTTTTGATGGGGGCCGCCTTAGTCGGCTGGGGATTGGCCCTGCTGCGGTTACGCCGGTACCGGGCCGTGCCGCCCGCGAAGCCGCCGGTCCTGGGGGTGTACCCGCACGCGTTCCTGTGCGGTGGGCCGTACTGGACGGCGCAGACCGCTCTCGTGGCCCTGCATATCGCGGGCCGGATCGCCGTGGTGGACGGCCGGATCGTGCGCACCGCCTCGACCGCCCCTCCCCCGACCCACCTGGTCGAGGCGGCCGCCCTGATCGCCTGCCTGCCGGGACGGGCCGGTGAGGCCCAGCGGGTCGAGCGGCGGGTCGAGCGGAGCGAGGCCGTGCGGCGGGTCGAGCGGAGCGAGGCCGTGCGGCGGGTCGAGCGGAGCGAGGCCGTGCGGCGGGTCGGCGACGACCTGGCCGGGAGCGGCCTGATCACATCCCCCCGACTGCTGGCGCGGGTCGATTCCTGGAGCATGACCGTGGCCCTGGTGGCCGGAGCGGCGGGTGTGCTCCTCGCGGTCATGACGGTCCTGTGGGAGCTGCGGCACACCGGCCAGACGAACCGAACTGGGGTGATCATCGTAGCCGCGTTTCCGTGCGTCCTACTTCCCGTCGTGGTGAAGCCGCCGCCGGCCGGGCGCACCGCTGCCGGGCTCCGGGCGCTGCAGGAACAGCCCCCGCCAACGGGCCGGAACGCGGTGTTGCTGCACAAGGTGGCCGCCGAGGGCCTTCGCGCGCCCGGCGTGCCGGAAGACCTCGCCCGGGCCCTGCGCCGCCCGGAGCCTTCGACTTTCCAGCCCAGCGGCGGTGCCGGCCTCGGTGGCCTGTGAGGGTGTGTCGTCAAGCTCGAGCTGGCGCACCACTGACATCTACTTCGCGCACGACAGGCGCCGGAAACTGTCCGATCGGGGCGGCACGTCCCACATACCCGTCCCGCTGCTCCATCACATCGGCCGGTTCCGGGACGGCTTCCGTGCTCCGGGCCATGTGGCGGGCCGCCGTCCCGGAACCGTTCGTTTCCGGGACGGCGACACGCTGCCGTGTACGACGGAGCCGCCGCGACCACCGCGGATCATGTGCGCCCGGTGACCTCCCCGGGCCAAGCGCGTTGGAGAACACGTGAGTACCCAGCCGGGCGCAGGAGCCGGCGCCGGGCCGGGCCGCGCGGCGGGATCGGCCGGTCAGGGTTGGGCCACGGGCGGCCCCGCCGACATCGCCCCCTACGTCCGCCGCATCATCGAGATCGTCCAGGCCGTACACGACTGGGTCACCCCGAAGTAGTCCCCGCATGGAGCCGGTCCGGACCGGCGCCATGCGCGGCCCTGTCCCGTGGCAAAGCCGGCGCGGGGCACAGACCCCGGGCGCGGCAGGGCACCTTTCACGCTTCGGCTCAACGGGTAAAACCTGAGCTCGGTGATTGTCACTGGCAGAGTCGGTTGAGCTGGTGAATGAGACCGGTCGAAGCAGTGTGGCCGCCACCAGCGAGACACGCGTCTTTGTCAGGAATGCTCATTCGGCTCCTGATTGTCAGGATGTACTGCGGGGGCCAGGTGCTCGACGCGGACGCCACCGGCGATGTCGCGTGGCTGGGACCCTGACGGACACGGGTACAGGCTCACTGCACCCCTCACGCAACGGTCACCGGTCACAGAGCGAGGGGGCCGTGTTGTCCCGGACACCTGCCGGTC
>NZ_JBHXQN010000092.1:0-15220 GCF_042717785.1 Streptomyces sp. NPDC058619 | reverse complement strand
GCACGCGGATAAGTAGGCCGGCGCAGTATCAGGGCCGGCAGATGGTGTAGCAGTTCCTTCGGGGCCCGGGTGCCATCAGGCGCCCGGGCCCCTCCACGTGTTCCACAGAGCGGTGAAATGACCGCAGACGTGTCACATGATCAGGGCGTGTCCTGGGCCCGACTTTTTCGTTGCAGCGGACATGAAGAAGATCATCACTGCCACCACACTGGCCCTCGCCGGCGTCGGCCTCACTGCCCCCGCACACGCCGACACCGCCTCCGACCTCGGCAGCGCCGTCAACGCCGCGAACAACTGGAACTTCACGGCCGCCGCCGTATGCCTTCAGGAAGTCGCTGTGGTGCCCGTCCTCGGCGACTGGGCATGGAGTGGATCTTCAGCGTGTCGTGCTGAGCCGGGTGCGGGCGGACGGTAGCCGCTTCTGGGCGAATTCCCTGTTCGCCAGGGTCTGCTCTCGATAGGAATCGGGTAGGTCGGGCAAAGCCAGGAGCTGATCGCACGCGCGCAGTGATGCGGCCATGTCCCCCACCCAGTACGCGGTGATGGAGTACTCGAAGAGCAGGCCCCAGCGGTACACCCACGGCTGCACGAAGAGCAGGTCGTCCGGAGCGGGCTTTCCCACCGTGGACGCGGCAATGGCATGGGCGGCGCGGTAGCGGCCCATCTCGCGCAGCCCGGCGACCAGGTCGTAGCAGGCTTCCAGGCGTTCCGGCCGGACCTCCCAGGCCCGGGACAGCGCATCCATGGCGGCCGGCCAGTCGCCGGACTCGGCATGCAGCACACCGGCCTGGAACAGCGCGTAGTAGACCTCTTCGGCCCAGCCGCCCATGGCTGCCCGGCGCTCGTAGAAGCGGATCGCGGCAGCCCTGTCGCCCATGTCGCGCATGGTCTGGGCGAGGTAGAAGACGGTGCGGGTATTGGACGGATCCCGTTCGAGCTCGGCGCCTAGCAGGCGGGCGTCACGCTCGAACTTGTCGTGCCGGGAACCGCCGTCGGCATAGTCCTCGATGACGAGGGCGTCCAGGTTGCGCTGCTCTTCCGGACGGTTGTCGCCGTCGCAGGTGAGGTACTCGTGGGTGACGCCCACATAGCGCCAGGGCAGGTCCCCGCGGACCAGACGCTTGATGCGGTACTCCGTGGTGCCCTCGTGACGGAGCATGTAGGAGTCCGAGGTCAGGGCGGGCATCGGACCGTCCTGGCCCAAGACCAGATCGGCGTCCAGGAGCAGCAGATAGTCGGCGCGGCCGACGGCCCGCGCGATGTTGAGGCTGCGGTTGTGCCCGAAGTCGACCCAGGGCTCCTCCCGGAGTTCGCCCGGGATGCCGTGCAGGGCCGTCCGGATCAGATCCTGAGTGCCGTCGGTGGACCCGGTGTCGGAGATGACCCAGGTGTCGATCAGGCCTCGGACGGAGGAGAGACAGCGCTCGATGACGGCCGCTTCGTTCTTGACGATCATGCACAGGCAGATGGTCGGCTTCACGGCGCGTGACCCTAGGCAATACGCCGCTGATCCCGGGCGCGGCGCGCCGTGGACCGGCCCGGCCGGCCGCGGCGAGTGAACCCGAGTGGCTGCGAACGTTGAGCCGTTCCGCTGACGTCCGGGCGAGGCGCGGTGCCGATGTGCAGTCGCCCTTCCCAGGATGGCGTCGGAGATCCGTGAATGCGTACGGGCTCCGGCGCAGTGTTTGACACGGCTTCGACAAGGGAGTGGCCATGAGTCCTGTCGACAGGACCCGCTCAACCCTGGGCCCGCTGCCCAGGCGTACCGCCTGGCTCACCGGGGGTGCCTTCGCCTCGATCGCACTGGTGCTGGCGGGTATCACCAGTCCGGCGGCGGCTGCCGCCCCGGCTCTCAGGGCATCCGCCGAGTCGCCTTCCACCGGTGACCACTGCAAGAAGGCCAGACCAGAGGCGCAGGTGATGTCCGCGGACCCCGACAAGTGCCAGGGACCGACAGGTCCGCGCGGTCCGCGCGGTCCGCGCGGCCCCAAGGGTGACCGAGGCCCGACCGGACCCACCGGCCCGACCGGCCCGAGGGGCCCGAGGGGTGCCACCGGTGCGGCGGGGCCGTGCAACGACATCGACAGCCTGAACCCGAACAACACGGAGTCGTTCAGTGCTGCGTTGACGAACGGCATCGCGTACGCGGGCCGGGCGAGTACACCGGGTGGGGCCCCTGTCTGGCAGGACCTCACCAACGCGGACAATCCCGGTTACCCGGCAGGGGCCTGCAGCATCTCCATCCAGAACCAGGGCAATGACTCCTGGATCAAGGTGCTTACCACGGCCGGCACCGTCTACCAGACCCACGGCGACACCAACGGCGTGACCTTCGTCTGGGATGAAGCCTGGATTCAGCTCCTGCCGTCTCCCACCCCGGGCACGCTGCGGAGCAAGCCCTTCAGTGACCTCCCGTAGGTAGGACCTCGTACGTGAACGACCCCTCCTCCGGAGAATGGCCCCCACGCGGTTTCGGCCAGGTGCCACGGCGCCCGCCCGGCTGAGCCGGCGGCAGGCCGTTCACCGGAGACGGATCCGGCAGGCGGGGCGGCGGCCGCATGGCTGCCGCCCCGCCCCGGGCGCCCCCGCGCACGTCCCGGGCGCTTCGAAGGCCTGCGCGGCCGCGTCCTTCAAGCTTGCGGCTTTGTCCACTGGTTTCGGTTCCGGCTCAGCTTCTGTGGTGCAGCCACAATCCGGAGGGCGAGAACGAACCGCCGGTCATGCGCGCAGTGGACGAGTGGTTCCAGTTCCACGGGGATAGCCGGGGTCATAGGCGATGTCTGCCCGGATGAGGCGGGTGCCGACTGCGGGATCCAGGGGTGCGTCGGGGCTTGCTGGAGGCGGTGGGTGGGGCCTGAGAGACTGCTGGATATGGATATCGAGCGCAGGAACAACGTCACCGTCACCGGGAATCCCCATGGTCCGACGGTGGTCTTGGCGCACGGGTTCGGCTGTGACCAGAACATGTGGCGCCTCACGGTTCCTGCCCTGGTCAGGGATTACCGGGTGGTGCTGTTCGACTACGTGGGTTCGGGCCGCTCGGATCTCTCCGCGTTCTCCGACGCCCGCTATGCATCCCTCGCCGGTTATGCCCAGGACGTGGTGGACGTGTGCGAAGTGCTCGACCTTCGGGGCGCGGCGTTCGTGGGGCATTCGGTCTCCGCGATGATCGGTGTGCTGGCCGCCGCCATGGCTCCGGAGCGGATCGGGGCACTGGTGATGGTGGCGCCCTCACCCCGGTACACAGACGACGAGGGCTACCGGGGCGGGTTCACCGCCGAGGACATCGACGAGCTGCTCGATTCGCTGGAGTCGAACTATCTGGGCTGGTCGGCTGCGATGGCACCGGTGATCATGGGGAACGCGGAACGGCCCGAGCTCGGTGAGGAGCTGACGAACAGCTTCTGCGCCACAGACCCGGTGATGGCGCGCGTCTTCGCCCGCACCACCTTCCTGTCCGACTCGAGGGACGAACTCAAGAACGTGAGCGTGCCCACGCTGGTACTGGACTGCACCCAGGACGCCATCGCCCCCCGCGAGGTCGGCGCCTTCGTCCACCAGGCGATCCCCGGCTCGACACTGCTCACCCTCGATGCGACCGGGCACTGCCCGCACCTGTCCGCACCCGAAGCCACCAACGAGGCGATCACCGGCTTCCTGGCGGGCCTGCGACGATGTGCCGCACCGGTCAGCAGCCCGACCCGCAGGACGCCGGCGAGGACAAGACCTCCGACGCGGCGTTCGCCGCGCTGCTGGAGGACAGCGCCGAGGAACTCTACGAGAGCGCGCCGTGCGGGTATCTGTCCACGCTGATGGACGGCACCATCGCGAAGATCAACATGACGCTGCTGGACTGGCTGGGCCTGGAGCGTGAGGCCGTGGTGGGCCGGGTACGGTTCACCGACCTGCTGACCGTGGGCGGCAAGATCTACCACGAGACGCACTTCGCACCGCTGCTGCGGATGCAGGGCGAGCTCGGCGGCGTCGCCCTGGAGATCAAGAAGACCGACGGCGTCCGGATGCCGGTGCTGGCCTCCTCCGTCGTCAAGCACGGCGCGACGGGCGAGCCGCTGCTCATCCGCACCACCCTCTTCGACGCCCGCGACCGCCGCGCCTACGAAGAGGAACTCCTGCGAGCCCGCAAAGCCGCCGAGGAGGCACACCGGCAGGCCGAGGCCGACCGGGCCCGGCTCCAGGACGCCCTCGCCGCACTCCAGTCATCGCTGCTGCCCGACACCCTGCCGCCCATACCCGGCATGGAGACGGCCGCCCACTACCGCACCGCCTCCCCCGACCGCCTGAGTGGCGACTTCTACGACGTTTTCCCCATCGACGGGAAACGCTTCGCCTTCTTCCTCGGCGACGTGTGCGGCAAAGGCCCCCAGGCAGCCGCGGTCACCTCGCTGACCCGCTACACCCTGCGAACCGCCGCTCTCCTCGACCCCGACCCCGTCTCCGCCCTCTCCACCCTCAACAAAGCCCTCCACGCGCGCTACAGCGCCGGCGACCCCCGCTACTGCACCGCCATCTTCGGCATCCTCGAACCCGATGACACCACCGGGCACGTCACGGTCCGCCTTGCCGCGGGCGGCCACCCACCGGCTCTCGTCCTGCGAGCCGACGGCACAGCCGGCTTCCTGCCCACCCCCGGCGGACTCCTCGTCGGCATCCTGCCCAACGCGCCCTTCACCTCCGCCACCACCACCCTGGGCCCCGGCGACACTCTCCTGCTCTACACCGACGGCCTCACCGAAGCCCGCACCGGCGAAGGCCGCACCGACCTGTACGGGGACGACGCCCTACACGCCTTCACAGCCGACCACGCCGGAGAGTCCCCACACGAGGTAATCGCCGCCTTGACCGGTCTGCTGGACGGCTTCGGCGACGGCCTCGACGACGACACCGCCCTGCTCGCCCTCGGCGTTTGCACCGCCAGTCCTACGACCGGGAAGCCGACATGAGCCCGCTGGACATCGCCGTCCGAGACGCCCCGACCGGCCCGGTGCTGAAGGTCATCGGGGAACTCGACTACGACACCTCCGCCGACCTGCGCGACCTCCTCGCCACCCTCCCCCTCGAACGAGGCCAGCGCCTGGTCCTGGACCTCGCCCGCATGGAGTTCTGCGACTCCAGCGGCATCAGCGCCCTCATCGCCGCCCGCAACCACGCCCAGGCCGCCGGAGCCGACATCGCCCTCGCGGCCGTCCCGGCCCCCACGCTGCGCGTCCTGCGCGTCGTGGGCCTGAACCTTGTCTTCGCTCTCCACCCCGACGCCGAGTCCGCTGTCGGGCACTGACCGTCAGACCGGGGGAAGGGCCGCTTGCACCGTGGCGATGACCGTCAGGCTGGCTGCTCGCGCTCGTGGAGGCGGTGGAGGCCGCTCCGCCTCCAGGCGGCCCGGAGGGGGTCGAGCCACGGCGACGACGGACGCTCCGCCGGTGGCTCCGTTGTGCCACGACATCGACGAGTTCGCCCTGCGCCACGTGGGCGCCGGCGGTCCCGGCCTGGGCTCGACCAGCAGGCCGACCACGAGGGAAGCCATGGTCCGCGGAGTGGACCACAGGCCGCCGGCAGGCAGGATCGGCCCGTCGAGGGTCCATGGAGCGCGGCGCCGCCAGAAGAGGGTGCGTGCCACCGGATGCCGGTTCTCCGGGGGGTTCGCCGTGACGGCGCCCGCCGCCAGCCCCAGCGGATCCAGGACGTGCTCGTCGGCCAACTGCTGGTACGTGAGCGTGTCGACAGCCACCGCCAAGACCAGCTCGGAGCCGTCACCGACTTCGCGGCCGCCCTGGACGCGCACCGCTCCGCGATGTTCCATCGGGAACGACTGACCATGACCGAGGCAGGCCCCGAGCACCAGCTGGAGGCCCAGACGAGGTCCCACGACACCCGGGCGGCGATCACCGCGCCCCACATCCGCCTTCAGGTCCTGATTCCCGAGCTGGCCGGCCCCGCCCAGCAGGCAGCAGATGCCACGTACGCGCTGCGCAAGGCCACCGGCCGCGCTGAGCTGGATGCCCGGCGGCATGCGGCCAAGGAAGCATCCGTGGCCTTCGTTGCCGCGGCCGCCACGCTGCTAGCCCCAACAACCACAGACTGAGCGACCCTGCCTGCGATCTCTCGGTTCCGGGACAGCGACGGTGAGAGACACCGATCTGTTCGCATGGCGGGGGCTTTCGCACTGGTCGCCAGGCGTGCGGAGCCGGGGATGTCACTGTCATGAGCTGAGAGAGCAGGTGCGCGGCTACGGGCATGGGGCGGCGAGAGACGCTCAGGTCACGTGCTGACGCGAAACCCAGAGGCTTCAGGCGCCGCGTGACGGGTGGGGACACTTCGGCCGCGTTCCGCCGTCCTACCAGCTCTGGGCTCGGCCGTGCGGCCGCCGTGCCCCGCTCGCTTGTGCGGTCGAACCCGGCCAGTCCCGTCAGGGAGTTCGGCATTGCCGTCCGCGATTCTGGAGATGGAAAAGACACAAGGGGGCCGCACGGGTCGAGTGCCGTACAAGCCGAGAGCCACAGCGGTCAGAACGAGGACTGCACAGGCGATGACAAGGTGCTGCCGTGGTCTGCCCGCCCTGTGTGGGATCACCGGCGCACTTTACTGAAGGCCACCCCGGGCCCCGGGACACGCCGAGCTCAACAGGGCAGCAGCCGTCCGACGAGCATCGACAACCGCCGGCCGACCGCGCGCCACACCTGCCCCCGCTACCGGGCCCACTCCACCCCGAGTTCGGCGAGTGCTGCCCGCTGTCCGGCGTCGAGTTTGTTGCGGCGGGCTTTCTGGTTGCCGTACCCGATCCCCGTGCGGTGCTCGGCCCCGTCGGGCAGCACCTCGACCACCGGGCGCCCGGTCAGGCCGCCTTCCCGTGCGACGTACTTACTGCGCGAGCACCTCCACGCCCCGCTGTAATCCCTGCTGCCGCGCCTTGCCCGAACCACCCTTCGCCGTACCGACCGCCGCCGGGGCGGGAGCCGGTGCCCGGGCGGCCTGTACACCGAGCGCGGTCCGTGCCCCCTCGCATACGCGTACGGGTATGTACGGTGCGCCTCCAACTCCCCAAGAAATTATAGCTATTGACAATAAGCTGGATGTTCCTGAATCTTTCGGTCACGGCCCGGTAGTCGGGTTCGTGGTGATGTGCGAAAAGGGGAGGGCGGGGCGATGGGCGAGCAGCGTGAGGCGTACGACGAGGGGCAGGCCGTGGGACGCTTGCAGATGCCGCTCCACGCGCTTGGCGCGCTGGCCGGAAGCAAGGTTCAGGACAGTCCCAGCGCAGTGACGAGGACGCCGACCAGCCCGGGGACCATCAGAAACAGGAGAATCAGCACCGTGCGCATGGTGCCCGTACCCGCTTCGACGAGGACTGCGCGTTCCGGGCTCGACGGGAGGTAGCGCAGCCGCACCTGCGCACCCAGGGGCCGTCGCCGGCCGGTGTCGATGTCGAGCCGGTACTCGCGCCCGTTGGCCGCACGGAAGCCCACGATGGCGTGCTGTAGGCCCGCCCGGCCCTGGCCTCCGGGCAGGGCGTAGGCATCCAGCACCCTGCCCTCGGTGGGTAGCCCTTCGTTGAACGTCTTGCGGACGAGCAGCCATCGGCTGCAGGTCCGCACCGCGAGAGCCACACAGACCGATATGGCGATGAGCCCGACAGAACTCAGCAGCAGCCCGTAGCCTCCCTCGCGCAAGAATTCCACGCTGTCCTCCACGTCGACCTACCCCCGGGCCACCATCCGTGGCGCTGCCGAACGGAATCTACCGGCCTCTTGGACCGTCGGGTCCCCCTCGGCCCTGACCGGGCCGCCGTACGACTCGGCGTCCGCCGCACCGACTTCGGCCCCGTGGCGCGCCTGGCCCCGGTGGCCCCGGTGGGCGCGGCGGACGTCGACTACGGCCGGTCGGCCGGGGGAGTGGTGCAGGTCCCGCTGTACTCGGCCGTCACCGTCGCGCTCCTGCCGCAGACCCGCCCCGCGGTGGACTGGCGACACCTGCGGCGGACCGCGCCCGGCCGCCTCACCCCTCGCCGCCCTGGCGCTGGCCACCCCGGAGGCGGACACGGTGCTCCTTGCCCGAGGTCGGGCAGATCGCCCGCGTGGGCCGGGCCGCGGTGGACGGAGCGTCCGACGCCGACACAGCCTGGCGTACGCGATGGGCAGGGCGTGCCCGTGCGCGCGGCATGCCTGCGGCGGGATCGTCCCGGCCTCGTGGTGCGAGGAGCGCGGGACGGCCGCTCCGCCGGTGACTGAGTGGTACCCCGGCGGAGGGATCCGTTGCACGGAACTGCCCCGCGAGGGGCGCGCAGAAGTGGCCGTCTTCCCGTGGTGAGTGTTGCCGGAGGAGCCACCGGTCGGGGGATTGTGCTCCACGGCGGTACCCGTCCCCGTCGAGGCGGGTGGGGATGCCGCCGGTCACCAGGTCGAGCAGCCTGTCGCGGCAGGTCCGCGCCAGATCATCGGGGAGGGCGCCGTTCAGATGGGCGGAGGCGTGGCCCGTCAGGAACAGGACGGCGAGCCGGACAGCGGTGTCCTGGTCTATGAGCAGGCCGGAAATCTGCCAGCCCGGAGCCCGGAGCCCGGAGCCCGCGGCTCAGCGACGGCCCGGTCCGCGTCGTCCGGCCGAAGCGCCCTCACATCGGCGGCCTTGATCCTGCCGGTGCCGCCCCGCGCGGCCCGGATGGCGATCATTACGGCGAGCAGCTGGGTGTCGGGTGAGGACGGAGGGTCCCGCCGCCACCCCCACCCGGCAGTTCGAACCCCTGCCGGCTGATGAGGAGAACGCGGCCACCAAGACCGACCGGGCGTCACGGTCACCGGGCCCGACGCCGGTTTCACCGCTACCGGGCGTAGAGGTCGTCGACTCCGGAGAGCTTGAGCCGCCCGACGGAGTCGGGAGCCCGGGCCACCGGGAACCTGGACATCACCGACAAGGGCTTCGTCGCCAAGACCGGCGCCGGAGGCGCGGAGACGGCCGGAATCGGCGTGGGGGTGACCGGCGCGGGCCGGGCCGGCCCGGGGCGGAAGCTTGGTTCGGCTACAAGAAGGACGAAGAGACCGGCGTGTACAAGACCGGAGGCAAGGGGGACTTTCCCCCGGCTTCGGCGGGGTGTTGGGCTTGGAGATCACGTTCGATACCGACAAGTTCACCCAGGCCGCATCCAGCGCCGCCGACACCCCGGGCTACGCTGCCGGCGCCGTCGGTGACGCGGCCGGCGACTTCGTCGACCGGGTGAGGAACTGATGTACTACCCCCTGGAAGGAGGACCCTGAATGCCCACGTCATTGCCGGTCCCGATCGATTTCCGTCTGCCCGAGGGCTGGCTCCCGGCCCGTTTGGAGGGCCGTGACCCCGGCGTAGCGTCCGCCGCTGTGCATCCCGAGCCGGACGCCGGGTTCGCTGCCGACATCACCGTCGAGGGCGGCTTCCCGCCGGAGGCCAGGACGCCGGCGGAGCTCGCCTCCAAGTCCGCGGAGCGACTGGGCGAGGCCACCGCGCCGGTGACGGTCGCGGAGCGCCGCGAATTCGGCAGCGCCGACGCCCCCGCCCTGACCCAGCGCCTGGTGTTCCCGGCCGTCACCGGGGACGTGCACCGCGATCTCGTCCAGTCCCAGGTCCACCTCGGCCTCGTCGACACCGGGGAACCGCGCAAGCGTGCGGTGATCCGGCTCGCCCTGACCGCGACGGCCGCCCAGCACGACGCCGTGCTGGGCGACTTCCAGGAGTTCCTGCGGAGCGTGCGCGCGGACACCGGGAAAGCGGCATAGCGGTGAGCCGTCTGTGGGACAAGTGGATGGGCACCCGCCATGCCGACGCGGGGATCAAGGCCGTTCCCACCCAGGAGCTGCGGACCGCGCTGCTCGAACTGGTCGGCACCGGCGTGCCGTTCAGCATCCGCGAGACGGGGACGGGCGGAGCGGACCTGCTGGCGGAGTGGCGGTTCCTGGAACCCGCCTCGGGTTCCGGGGTCACCCGCCGCCAGGTCGAGAGGACACTGAAGATCTGGATGAGCCTGTGCCCCCGTGAGCGCGAGGTACGGGCCATGGACGAGCAGTACGAGGTGACACGCGCGGGCCCCCCGCCCGGCCGGACCATAGGACGTGCGCGCGGTCGCGGGCCGATCCGCCGCGTCCACAAGGAATGGGCCCTGGAAAAGGGGCCCGACGGACGACGGCGCAGGGTCGAGACATTCAGTTTCGACTCGCGGGACATGAAGAACCCCCTGCGCTCCACCGTGGTCGGGGCGGGGTGGACCTGGCGCGGCGTGTACAAGCTCTGACCGCGGGACGATCCACCTCCCGGACGGAACGCGGCCTCACGCTGCACAAAACTCCCTGGCGGGCGAACAGCCATGCGGCAAACCTGGACCGAGCTGCGAGGACACGACGGGGAGCGGGGACATGGGCGCGGATCTGAACGGATACGGACCCGAGGGACGCCGAGGACAGTGAGGCTCGGCTGATCTCCGCCGTCCGGGCCGGGGACACGGCGCGGGTGAGGCCTCGCACGCCACTGGCGCGAGACGGGAGTCGAGACCGAACTGCGCCGCCGCACGGGCTGCACGAACGCCGTCGTCCGTACACGGGCCCGCGACGACGAGCACTACACCATCGGTGAGTTCACCCTCGGCGGGATGACCGCCCGGGACGGGCACGGGGCGATCCTCACACACCTGGAGCAACTGCTCGGTATGCGCGCTTCGGTCCGGGAACTGCTGGAACGCGCACTGGAGCACGACGAGGACCACCCTGCGTGGGGAGGCGTCGCCATCTTGCTGGGCACGGCCAACCCGCGCGATCACGAGTCCTGGACAGCCGCCGCGGCCCTGCGCACACATCCGGCCCCGTCCCACCGGTTGCTCGGTGCCGAACTGATGCGGCTGATCGTCGTCTTCACCGACAGCGATGAGGCCCCCTTCGTCAGACTCGCCGTCGACGCCCTCACCGACTGGTCGGACAAGGAGCGCGACCCGGCCGTCCTTGCCACCGTCCTGTCCGGGATCGGTTCGTACGCCGGTACGCGCGCCGAAGCCGCCGTCCTGGCCCACGCCGACCACGCCGACGCCGGCGTACGGCGCGCTGTGGCTTGCGGGCTGAGCCCGTTGCCCCAGCAGCCTGCCGCCGCTTTCGAGGCACTCGAGTTCGAGCGGATCGTGCTCCACGGCGTCGCCGTACAGCCCGGCCGGCCGTACCCGGCACCCGGCCACGAACACCCGCTCCGCCCCCGCCGGAGAACCCGAGGACCCGGCGTGCGCAAGGCGTACGTGAAACGTACGATCGCGGTGCTCGTCGGGCCATGCCGCCCCGGGCTCGGGGCGGGGAGGGCGTGGTCGCCGGGTCGGGAACGGAGCACTGGCGGGCTCGGACACCTCGCCGGGCCCGACGGCGCTCGGAGCCGACGGTCCAGCGCGGCCCACTCGCAGGTCCCGAGGGTGAGGGCTACGGTGCGGTGCAGGAGCTTGAGGAGTTGGGGGTTGGACCCCCGCAGGCGCAGGCGCAGGCGCAGGGTCCGGCCGCGGCTGAGGGCGGCGAGTCGGGCGCGCAGGAGGATGGTGAACCCGATGGAGTCGCAGAACGCGGGGCCCTGAATGCGGGCGTTGTCCCGGCGGGCATCACCGGGGGGCGACGCTCCCGCTCGGCGCGGTCACCCAGCTGCCATCGTCCACGGCGTACACCGTCACGCTGTCGTTGACCGTGTCGCCGGCCCCGTCGAAGGCGACGCTGCCCGTGACACCGTCAAAGGCGGAACGGGCCACGGCCTGCGGGAGTTTCGCCCGGGCATCAGGGGGGAGGGTGCCGCCGTTGGCCGCCACGAGGGCTCTCACCGCCTCGATGAGCGTCCAGGTCGCGTCGTATGCGTAGGGGCCGTACCAGCCAGCCGCCTCCGGGTAGCCCGCCTTACCGTACCGGGCCAGGAACTCCCGCCCCGCTGCCGACTCCTCGGCGGGTGCCCCGATGTTGGTCGCGAGGTCCCCGTCGGCCTGCGGGTTCGCCGTGAGGTACTGCTGGTCGAAGATGCCGTCGCCGCCCATCAGGGGCACGTTCACGCCCGCTTGCTTGAGCTGCTGGGAGATCGGCGCTGCGGTGTCGTAGTAGCCGCCGAAGTAGACGGCCTCGGCGCCCGAGGACCGTACCCTGTCGGCGAGGCCCGCGAAGGCGCGTTCCGCGGGATCGACCTGCTCGGTCCCCACGACGGTGCCGCCCAGCTTCGTGAACTCGGTCGTGAGACCGGAGGTGAGGGCGGTGCCGTGGGCGCTCGCGTCGTCGACGACGTAGAGCTTGGTCTTCTTGGCCTTGCCGTGCAGATAACGGGCTGCGAACGGCCCCTGGTGGACGTCGGTGGCGATGGTGCGGAAGTAGGTGGAGTGCGGACGGGACTTGGTGCCCGCGGCCCAGTCGGGGCCGAGCGTCAGCGCGGGATCGGTGTTGCCCGGTGACACCGTCACGACGTCCGCCCGCTGGAGCGGTGGCACGAGGGTCTTGGCGACTGCGGAGTTGAGGGGCCCGACGACCCCCAGCACCTTCTCGTCGGACACGAACCGGGCGGCGTTGGGGCCGCCCTTGGCCGGGTCGGCCCCGTCGTCCAGGGTTTTGATCTCGAAGTTCACACCGGGTACGTACCGGGATGCGTTGGCCGTCTTGGCCGCCAGGTCGGCGGAGTTCTTGATTCCGACGCCCATTGCGGACAGCCCGCCGGTCAGTGGTGCGTCCACCCCGATCACCACCGTGACGGAGGAGGCGCCTGAGCCGCCGGCCGCCTCGCGGCCGCGAGGCGCGTCGTCATCGCGGGTGAGGGTCCAGGTCAGGGCGGATCCCGTGGCGAGCGTGGCCAGGGCCGCGCCCAGGACCAGGGTTCGCCGGGTGAGGGCATGCCGCCGGCCGTGCCCCGGCTCGGCCGTCGTCCCCGGCTCATGTGGGTCCTCGGGCGGAGGCAGGGGCACGGGCGGCCCGGTCGGGTCCTCGGGCCGGGTGTCTTGCCGGGCACCGAGGCGCGCGCCGGGGTCCACGGCGGTGGGCGTCCGCGGTGACGGCGTCGTCGACGGAGCCAACTCCAGCGTGGGCGCAGCAGAAACGTGCTCCGCCGCGTCCGGTGCCGGGACGGGTGCCGTCCTCGGATCGGACGCGGGGCTCGCGGCGGGCCCGTGCGTCTCCGGTCCGTTCCCCGGCGCGTCGGCCCGGGGCGGGCAGGACCGCAGCACTGACGCCAGCATCTCGGCCGCTTCCGCGGCGCTCACGCGCTGAGCCGGGTCCTTGGCGAGGAGCGCGTCCAGCACGGGCGCCAGCGGGCCGGCGTGCAGCGGCGGCCGGTGCGGGCGGGTGAACACGGCCACGGCCAGGGCGTGGAGTCCCTCTGCGTCGAACGGTGGGTGCCCCTCAACGGCGTGATAAAGGGTGGCGCCGAGCGCCCACAGGTCGTTGGCGGGAGTCGGGCGCTTGCCCTCCAGTTGCTCCGGCGGCATGTAGTGCGGCGTGCCGATGACAATCCCGCTGTGGCTGAGCTTGGTCGTGGCGTCCGCGAGGTGGGCTATGCCGAAGTCGGTCAGGACGACGCGGTCCTTGGTCAGGAGAACGTTGTCCGGCTTGACGTCGCGGTGGACGATCCGCGCCCCGTGTGCCTCGACCAGCGCGTCGAGCATGGCGGCGCCGATCTCGGCCACGCGCCGTACCGGCAGCCGGCCCCGGCTGCGAATGGCGGCGGCCAGGGACTGACCGCGGATCAACTCCATGACGATGACGGGGGCGCCGTGGTGGTCCACGACATCGTGGACGGTGATGATCCCCGGGTGGCTGAGAGTGACCGCCGCGCGGGCCTCGCTGGTGAACCGCCGGAGCAGCGCTGCACGGTCGCCGTCGTCCATACCCGGGGGGAAGAGAATCTCCTTGACGGCGACCTCGCGTCCGAAGAGGTGCTGGTCGAGTCCGCGCCAGACCCGGCCCATACCCCCCTGGCCGATGCGTTCGACCAGCTGGTACCGGCCGGCGATGAGTTCCGGATTTTGCTCGGTCACGGGCACACTCTAATCCTGCCGGGCCGGCCAGGTGTGAGAAGGGTGGCTGAATCACGCCGCAGTCACGAGGTCCGGCCGTGCGCTGCCCGGCCCCGGCGCACACACCCCTACCCGGCGGGGTCGGTCACGCATCGGGATCCCCGCGACCCTCGCCCGGCAAGACGGCCGGCACCCCCGCGCACGCGGCGACACCCCCGCGATGCACACCGCCGCCCGCGTCTTCGAAGCCCGCCGGGGCCCCACCCCGATGTCGCCCCCGGACCGGACCGCACGCCGCGGCCAGGTCACCGGCGAGGCGGAGAAGGCCGCCCGCCGCGGCCTGTCGGAGACGGCGCGGGAGTTCCACCCGTCCGCAAGCGCTGTGACCACGGCCATCCCGCCTCTTCCGGTGTCGGCGAGGATCTCGGCGCGTGCCGGGCCGCCAAGGCGAGGGGCGTCGTCCCCGTGGTCTCCCACGGGGACGACGCCCCTCATGCAGGCCGGGAGCCGGTCAGCTCACCCGCCCCTTTTAGAGCCGATTTCGCCCGGCTTCTTCGGCACCCACGGGTACACGGCGCTGGCTTCCTTGGGGTCCGGCTGGCCCATGACCACGCGCCAGCCGTCGTCGCCCACGGTCCGGACCTGGAGTTCCTTGATCTGGCTGGTGTCGTGGAAATACAGCACGACCACCTGCCGTGTGGAACCCGAGTCGTAGAACTCTGCGGTGACCTTGCCACGGGCTCCCTCGCCGAACGCCGCGACCCAGTTCTCGGCGGTCTTTTGGGGCTCCCCATCGGCCCGAGAGCGGCGAGTTCGCCCGCCTTTCCGTCGGCGATCTCCCACACCACCCGCTGGGTGATCTCCAATGTCCCCGGCTCGGGTATCCGACCACGGCCAATGGCTCGTGCTGGGAGTAGTCGTCGTCGTAGCCGAGGTCCGACCCGGCCGAGCAGCCCGTCAGGACGGAGACCGCCGGCAGGCAGCTCAGGAACGCCGGCCTCACCGGCCCCGTGCTCAATTCGTGCTCACCCGTCGGATCGCCACCACGCTGACGATGGGGTTTTCCGAGCCGCGGTACCGGGTTCCTCCACAGACACTGTCCGACCGGTACCTGCCGGTGCGCTTCTTCATGCCAACACCGTAGAGCTCAACACCGTTGCGTTTGGCTCCTGAGCTGTACGTCAAGCCCTGCTGAACAGTGCAACGGGACCGCCTGGTAGATCAACGATCGGCGAAGAAAGT
>NZ_JBHXQN010000091.1:0-15315 GCF_042717785.1 Streptomyces sp. NPDC058619 | reverse complement strand
CCGCCTCGGCCGCCCGCGACAACGACACCAACCGCCACGGCCCCGGCACACGCCGACCCATGCCCGGCACTCACTGAATTCCTGCGCTGCACGGCGCCGAAGAGTAACGGCGGCGGGAGCTCTCCTCTACCGGCACACTCCGTCCTGCGCCACGCCGTCGGCACCATCGCGGCCCGCCGCACCCCCGGGGGCGGCCGGTGCTTCCACTGCGACGGGACCGGGCCTGCCCGCCCGCTGTGGGAGCCGGCAGCCGGGCAAGCCTGAGCGGCCGGGCAAGCCCAAGGGGACCCTGGGCAAGCCCTTCCGCGCAAGGAGCTTGCCCAGGGCCGGCGACCCGGCTACGCCAAGGCGGCGGCCACGGTCTTTAAGGACGGCGCGCTGCCGCGGTTCCTTCGTTGGGGTGAACCCCGCATCCGGGCCTCGGCTCTGGGAGACATGGGAGCCATGACGGACCTGCGCCTCGACGCTCCCGAGCCCCTGCCCTGCTCGTCATCCGGAACCAGGCGGGCCTGGCAGATGAGTTGTGGCAGGAGATCGCGCCGCTCCTAGCCGACGAGGGCATCACTGCCGACACCGACCCGACCGACCTGCCCACGCTCCAGGCCGCCCTGAACCGCGCCGTCGCCCGATACAACACGGCGCTGTTCACGCCCACCGGCCGGGCTCGAGCGGATGCCGCCGCGCTCCTGCGCCAGGTCGTCGCTTCCATCTCCGCGGCGAGACCGGCACGCCGCCCGCCTGCTCGACTCCCTCGGCCCGGAACCCAGCCCGGAACAGCCGGCCACGACCACGGCCTGCATCGGTCTGGCGCTGAGCCTCCTGGACACCTGGTCGACTACCACCGGCGGCGCACCGACCGGACTGCTGGCCGGTAGCGCTCTTCCCGCCGGACACTGGCGCGGCGAGCGGGCCGCGACCGACGTCCTGGCCCTGGCCCGCAAAGGCCGGAACAGGCACGGCTGCCGTTGGCCGAATGCGTCACTGAGAGCGAGGGCGAGGAGGGCGTGACCTGCTGCGCTTCGGTCCCCCGGGGTGCCCAGGGGCCCGTGCCGCCACAGCGCTGGTACGGCTATGCGCCGGGATGTGCGCCGGGGCGGCTACCGCTGGGCGGGTGAGGCTGAGTACCTGGCGTGTAGGGGCGAAGTGCGCGGTAATGCATACCAGTATGACGACGCATTCGATGAGTACCGCGGAAGTACGGGTCGGCGTGCGACCCTTCGCCGAAGTCGAAGAGGTGTTTCGGCGGCTGGAGGCCGAGGCGGCCGGACCGGATCAACAGACGCAGTTCTCTCGGGGAGCCCTGACCGGGTACCTGTGGGCGCTGGGGCGTGGCGGGCCTGCGCCGATTACTGCGCAATCGGTGGACGAGGCACCCGCTCTGAAGGATCTGACCGCGGAGGTGGACGCTGCGACGGTGCAGATGAAGGATTCCACCCAGCGCACCGTCCCTCGCGACTACATTCACGGGGTGCGCGACGCACTGGCCTGGGTGTGCGGACACACCGACCAGCGCCCCTGAGCGATAGGGTCATCACAGCCTGGGTGTGCCCGCCATTCCCCTCCTGCGGCGGGCACGCTGCTCAGACCGTTACCCGCCGGGAGCATGTTGGTTGCGGCACCAGGTCCAGCAGCCTCTGGTTCTGTTCCCCGAAGGTGATACGCACGCCGAGCTCCTCGTAGGCGAGGGTCACTGTCTGCGCCAGGGTCGTGGCCAGGGGCGGTTTGTCCCCGGAGGTGTGGATGACGTGGATGGTCCTGCAGCGCAGGCGCAACAGGACCACGAGGCCGAGGTTGTCGAAGTGTCCGCCGTCGGTGCACAGCAGAATGGGGCTGGTGTCGGAGTAACGGCCGACAGCTCCTGCAGCTGGTACCTCAGCCGGTGTACCGGGGGCAGCCTTGGCATGTTCCTGTTCGGCTTGTACCTGGGGAGTTCGCGTGGCGGGCCCCCAGGGGGTCCGGTTGTGGTACCCGGCCGTGACGTGCCAGCCGTCCGGGCCGGCGGCGAGCAGGAAACTGTGCGCCAACTTCTCCGCCGCCCCGAGGTGCTTGCTGATCGTCGGTAGCCCCTCCGCCCGCCACCGAGGGGGAAGCCCGCGGCGGCGCCGAGCCGCAGATGCGTCCCGGCACCGTGGTGGTGGTCCGCGAGGACCGCCAGAGGGGTCTCCGGACGGCAGGGGATGTGGGATCGCGCCCATCCTCGGCGTCCAAGCGGCAACCCGCATTCCGCAGCAGCCGCCTGCGACCTGACCCACCCGCCACAATCAGTGACCGTGTGCCACCAGGTCCCGCAGCAGTGCCAGCGCCTTCAGGTCCTCCGGATCGTGCGGGGCGGACTGGACGTTGTCTCCTTTGAGGGCCGTGAGGTCGTGCGCGGTCAGGGACGCCAGTGGGCGCAGCAGCCGGGCCTGTGGATGGTGGAAGTCGTGGACGGTCAGGGTGGGTATGGCGACGCCGCCGTAGGTGCCCACGGCGGCGAACCGGCCGTCGGCGGAGGCGGTGACGGCGCGGATGGTCCGGGGCTTGTGGCCGGACTCCGTCAGTGGGCGCGGCACGTCGGCCGTGTCGAGGGTGTCCGGATCGAAGAAGCGGTACCGGCCTTCGCTGCCTGCGTGTCCGGCCACCACGCCCCAGGCGGGGACGGCGCAGAGACCGCCGAGTGGTGGCGCGTGGCCGACCTCCTCCAGGGTCAGGGCCTCGTGCGGTTCCCTGCGCCAGCGGCTGAGTCCGCCGCTCGCGCCGCAGGCCACCAGAGTGTCGGGGCCGGTGAACACCAGCTCCCGTACCGGCCCGTGCGGCACCGGGACAACGGTGCGGGCGATCAGGTGCTCCGCCCTCGCGTCGGTGACCACGATGTCCCGCTCGCCCCCGAATGCGATCGCGTGGCCGTCTGGGGCGACGGCGAGGCGGTGGGCAACGTCGAGCCCCAACGGGCTCAGGTCCACGATCCCGGCGGCGAGCCGCGGGCCGGCGACGACCACGACCGGCTGCAACGCGCTTCCCGCCACGAAGCCGGCCGCCGTACCGGCGGGCCGCATCCCGGTCAGAGCGGCCCCCTGTGCGACCGGGCGGACGTCGCCTTGCGCATAGTGCACCAGGGTTCGGCGGTGGCCGGGTTCCTTGCGGACGGCGATGACGTTCTCCTCATCGATGCAGGCGACGGCGTGGTGGGCGAAAGGACCGCGGTAGATGTCGTGCCAGGCGCCCTCGCGCAGCATGGTGATCCTGGTGGCGCCGTGGGGTTCCACGGTGGTGAGCGTGAGAACGGGCGCGCCGACACCGAAGGACAGCCGTGCGGCGGGGCCGGTGATGACGTGGTGGACGGAGACCGATGCCCGCGCGGCCCTGACGGCCGCCCGTGCGACCAGGGCCTGGTCGGTGGCGGCGAGACGGGCGAGCTGGCCCTCGCCGGCGGCGGTGAGACGCGCGGGCAGCGGGGTCCCGTCGTCGCCGGCCGCGAAGCGGTCGCCGTACCGCTGCGCCAGACGTACCGCGTCCGTGAGCGGGACGGAGGTGATGAGTTCCCGGAGCACGCCGCGATGCCTGTCGCGCAGGTGCGTGGCGGCCCGTCGGTCGATTCCGGGGCCGTCGTCCCACATCACGCTCCGGACCGTGTTCATGGCCAACTCCTCCTGCCCCTTGGGTTTTTCATAATGCCTCGCTGCCGCGCCCGGGACTACGCTGGGCTCTCAACGCGGGGGATACGGGGAGGTTGGGATGACGGATCCGATGTCGGCACTCGTGATGGCGGGAGCGAGCAGCATCGTGGCGGCCATGGCCACCAGCGCGTGGGAGGGCGCGCGCGAGCGGGTGGTGGAGGTGTTCCGGCGGCGCGGTGACGATGGGGTGGCCGCGATCGAGGCGCAGTTGGACGCCGACGCGCGCCTGGTCGTTGACGAGGAGGACGCCTACGGCACTCGCCAGGACCTCCTGCGGCCCTGGGCGCGCCGGCTTGCAGCGCTGCTGCGGGAGCACCCCGAGGCCGCCGAGGAGCTGCGCCGGGCCGTCGAGGAGGTGGCGGCCGCACTGCCCCGGAGCGAGCAGCACTGGACGCAGAACGTCACGGCGCACGGGGGCGGCACGGCGCTTGGGGCGCAGGGTCCGGGCAGCAGTGTCCACATCCACCGGGGCGGCACGTGGGAGGACGGTCCCCAGCGGTGAGCGGCCCCGTGCCGGGCGGCTCCGGCCCCAAGTCCTACGTACGGCAGGTGGTGCGGGCGGAGGGCGGGTTCGCGTACGGGGTGATCGGCGCGGACATCCATGTGTTCGGCGACGGCCGGCCGGTGTACGTACTGCGGAGGTGGGCGGGAGCGCCCGCGGCCGATCCCGAGTGGCTGCTGGAGCTGCCCAGCAGGATGCTCAGTGCCCGGCACGAGGTCGTGCCGTTCACCGGACGCGAGAGGGATGTCACCGCGCTGCGGACGTGGCGCGACACGTCACGTCGGTTCGCGGCTCGCTGGGTCCACGGCCCCGGCGGGCAGGGCAAGAGTCGTCTCGCCGCGCGGCTCGGCGCCGAGTCCTGCGCCGAGGGCTGGCTCGTGACAGTCGCCGTGCACGGATCGGGTGCGGTGCTGCCCCCTCCTGGGAGCCAGGATCTGCGGGCGGAGGGCGCGATCGGGGTCCTGCTGATCGTCGACTACGCGGACCACTGGCCGTTGCCGGACCTGGCCTGGCTGTTCAGCAACGCGCTGTTTCACCGGCCCGGGCTGCCCGCGCGAATCCTGCTGCTGGCCCGTGACGCCACCGGCTGGCCCGCGGTGCGCGCGACGCTGGCGGACGTAGAGGCCGCCACCTCGCGCCAGGTACTGGAGCCGCTGGCCGACGACGGGGAGGAGGGCGGCGACCGGGCCGCCATGTTCCGGGCCGCCCGGGACGCCTTCGCCGACCGCTACGGGCTCCCGGCGCCGCGCGCGATCGGACCGCCGGTGGCACTGGCGGAGCCGGAGTTCGGTCTCACGCTGACCGTGCACATGGCGGCGCTGGCGGCCGTGGACGCCCGCAGGACGGGCCGCCGCCCGCCCGCCGACGCGGCGGGCCTGACGACGTACCTGCTGGACAGGGAGCAGCGGCACTGGGCACGGCTGGCCGACGCACCCGGCCACGTGACGCCGCCAGCCGTGATGAACCGCGCGGTCTTCGCGGCCGCCCTCACCGGCGCGGTAGAACGACGTACGGGGACGGCCGCGGTCAACTCGCTGCGGCTGCCGCTTTCCACCGAGACCGTGCTCGCCGACCACGGGGCCTGTTATCCCCCCGCGGACCCGGCACTGCCCACGGTGCTCGAACCGCTGACGCCCGACCGGCTGGCCGAGGAGTTCGTCGCACTGACCCTGCCGGGTCACCCCGCCGACTACCCGGCGCACGACTGGGCGCCAGCCGCTCTGGACGCACTCCTGCCGCAGACCGACGCAGCCCCGGCCGCGCCCTGGCTATCACGCGCGATGACAGTTCTGACGAGTGCGGCCGGCCGCTGGCCGCACGTCCGCCAACAGCACCTCTATCCCCTGCTCCGGAAGGCGCCCTGGCTGGCCGTCGCGGCCGGCGGCGCACCGCTCGGCGCGCTGGTGGCGCTGGACGACATCGACGTCGATCTGCTGGAGGCCGTCGAGGCATACCTGCCGCGGCGCGACGACCCCGTACTCGATCCGGCCGCAGCCGCCTTGGCAGTCCGGCTGGCGGAGCACCGCATGGCGGCGACCGAAGACCCGGCGGAGCACGCCGCCGTACAACTCAATCTCGGCTGGAACCTCTCCGGAGCGGGCCGCTACGACGAGAGCCTGGCCGCGGTGGAACGCGCGGTGGCGCTCTACGAGGGGGCTGCCCGCGCCGATCCGCAGCGGTACGAGCCGGACCTCGCCCGCGCCCTGAACAACCTCGCCAGGGAGCTGGACCGGGAGGGGCGCGGCGACGAGGCACTGCGCGCGATCGAGTCGGCACTCGCCATACGACGGAGACGGCTGCGCCCCGGTCACGACAGCGACACCGCCGACCTGGCGCTGTCGCTGTCGAACTACGCGATCCGCATGCAGCGCGCGGGGCGGCGGGTCGAGGCCCTGCGGGCCGACGGCGAGTCCCTGACGCTGTACGCCCAGGTGGCCGCGGACCGGCCCGGGCGGTACGACCACGATCTCACCGCCACCCTCGTCAACATCGGCAGCTCCCTGAACAGCGCCCTGCGTGTCGATGCCGCGCTGGCCGCCACCCGGCGCGCGGTGGCCGTCCTCCGGCCGCGGGCACACGACGCCCCGGCCGCGCACGAGGGCCTGCTGGCCCAGGGCCTCACCAATCTGGCCGCCATGCTGGCGAGTGCGGGACGGGGCAAAGAGATCATTATCGCGCGCGTGATCAGCAGCGGTGGCGTGCCCGGCGACGATCTGCTGCGCCTGCGGGGATGGCGCACCGAGGCGTTGGCGGCCGCCACGCAGGCCGTGGAGATCCGCCGCCGCGGGGCACGGGCCAATCCGGCGGCGCTCGACGCCGACCTCGCCGGTGCACTCCGATCGCTTGCCCAGGTGCAGGAGGCCGTCGGGCTGCGGGACGAGGCACGCGTGACCGGTCACGAGGCGGACGGCCTGGAGAGGAGCATGGACCCCCGCAGGCAGCCGTGGACCGCACCCGAAGTCGTGGAGCACGGCACGTGGCACGCCGTCGAGGAGGTGTTGATCGGTCTGTACCGCCATCTCGCCGCCACCGAGGTGACGGTCCACGGGCCCGACCTGATGGTGTTGCTGCGGGCGGCGCACCGCGGCGGTTCGCGCGAGGGGAGCCGCGATCTGGCGTACCTGGCCGAGGCGCTGGAGGTCGGCCGTCGACTCGCCGACGCCGACCCCGTGACCTACGAGCCGGTCCACCTCTACGAGATGAGGCAGTTCGCGTGGGAACTGTGGTGGGCGGGACGGCGCGAGGAGGCCGTGGAGGCGCTGGAACAGGCGGTCGAACTCGCCCGTGACCTCGCCACGGAGGCCCCCGCGACGCACCGCGACCACTTCGTCCGGTACGCCGAGGACCTGGTCACCTGGCTGAAGGCGGTCGGGCGACGCCGTGACGCGCGGACGGTGCGGCGAGCGGCGCGGCGGGCCGCCCGCGAGCCGTGACCCGGCCTCACCGGCGATCGGGTGACTCGCGGGGGTCTGCTTCTGTGCCTGTCCAGACTGTGGAGGAGGACCAGCACGGCCAGGACTATCACCGCCATGCGCAGCCATCCCGGAGCGGCCGCGGCATCCGCGCCGTCCGCAAACTCCAACCGCGGTCATCACGGCTCCCGCCGACGCTGCCCCGTCCGTCACGCCCTTCGAAGGTACGCCGTACCCCGGCTCCCTCGTCCTCCACCGGGCGCGCAGGGTCTCAGGCAGTCGGAGTGCTGTCCCGCAGCGTCGGCAGAGCTCCCACCGTGAAGTTCATGGTGCAGACCCTCGCCGCCGCCGGCGAACTCCAGCGCGACCTCCCGCGGGAGCTGACCTACGACGGGCTGCGCGCCGCTGAGACGAAGGGCAACAAGGGCGGGCGCCGACCCGCAGGTAGGCGTCGTTGATCGTGTAGTCGGTGTTCGGCTGCCCGCTGTCGTGGATGGGGAGCGAGTGTCACGGGCTGTGGTCGCGTCCGTCCCGTGGAGCGAAGGCTGTGAGGGCGTCGGTGTCGGTCGCGCGAGCGTGCAGGAAGTAGTCGGCCCACTCGGCGATGTCGGGGTAGGACGAGTCCTGGTCGAGTTGGGTGGCTGAGGCCTGGATGTCGAAGTGCGTGGTGCGGAGTTCGCCGCCCGGGCCCAGGAGGGCCCAGTGTGCTCCGGTTCGTCCGTAGGGCATGCCGATGCTGCCGGGGTTGATCACGAGTCGGCCGTGGGCGAGGCGGACGAACGGCATGTGGGTGTGGCCGCAGACCACGGTGCGGATGTCGGTATCGAGTCCGTCGAAGACTTCCTTCCAGCGGTCGAGGCGGGAGTCGACCAGGACGACCTCCTCGTCATCGCGAGGGGTGGCATGGCAGAACAGCACCTTTCCCAGGCCGTCCACGGACAGGGACAGTGACCGTGGAAGCGAGCCGAGAAGGTCGAGATGGTCCTCGCGGAGCTGTTCGGCTGCCCAGGGGGCGATTGTGTCGGGGATCGTGTCGCGTTGCCCGCGGCGGTATTCAAGGAGTTCCCGATCGGCGTTGCCGCTGATCCAGATGACGCGGTCGCCGAGGCTGGTCAGCAGGTCGAGAACCTGGGCCGGTTGCGGGCCGGCGGTGATGTCACCGGTGAGCACGATGTGATCGGCGGTGCTGACGTCTGGTTCGCCGAGCACTGCCTCCAGAGCCGGCAGGACTCCGTGAATGTCGGACAGAACGGCTACTCGGTTCAGCATGGTCACCACTGTGGGGTGGAGACAGCCGAGCGGTGTGATCTTTCGCCCGGCGCGTAGTTCAAGAGGGCCGGTCATCGCGTGTGGTCGCCGGGTGCGTAGTTCTTCCGGTGGGCTCCGGCCTCGGTGGCGATGCGAGTGGTGCTCTTGTCGTGGTAGCCCAGTGCTTGGGCGCGGCGGGCATCGTTGCCGCGAAGGCCACGCCGCACGTCAAGAAATGGTTCAACGACCTCAAGTCGAAGCTGACCGCAAGTCGGAGGACACCGCACAATAAGCCAGCAGGATCTCTGCCACCTCACGGAACCGTCGTCGGGGTGTCGCAGGGAGTGCAGGAGCCACTGGCAGGTGTCGCCCATGGGCAGGCGCGGTTCGTCGAGGGGTTCAGCAGGGTGTTCAGGCGTTCGTCGATGGGGTGGTGGCGGGTTTCGACGAGGCCGTCGGTGTAGAGGACGAGCCGGTCGCCGGGGTTGAGGTCGAAGGCGGTGGTGTGGAAGGGGACGCCGCCGACACCAAGGGGCGCGCCGGTGGGCAGGTCGAGCAGGTGGGGGCGGTGGCCGGTCGCAACGAGGACGGGTGGGAGGTGTCCGGCGTTGGCGATGCGGCACCGGTAGCTGCGGGGGTCGTAGACGACGTGGATGCAGGTGGCGATGTAGTGCTCGAGGCCGTGGGCGATCTTGTCGAGGTGCTGGAGTACCTGGTCGGGGTCGAGGTCGAGGTCGGCGTAGGCGCAGGTGGCGGTGCGCAGGCGTCCCATGGTGGCGGCGGCGTCGATGCCGTTGCCCATGACGTCGCCGACCACCAGGGCGGTCTTGTCTCCCTCGAGGGGGATGACGTCGTACCAGTCGCCTCCGACCTCGTGGGTTGTCTGGGCGGGCTGGTAGAGGGAGGCGACGTCCAGGCCTGGGAGCGGGAGCGGGAGCGGGGGCGGGGGCGGGTGGCCGGGCAGGAGGCTGCGCTGGAGGGTTTCGGCGGTGTTGCGGACACTTTGGTGCCAGCGGGCGTTGTCGATGGCGACGGCGGCGCGGGTGGCCAGCTCGCTGGCGAGGAGTACGTCGTCTTCGTCGAACGGGAGGGGGTTGCGGGCGCGCAGCAGGTCGAGAGTGCCGAGGACCTCGTTGCGGGCGATCAGGGGCACGGCGAGGTAGGCGTGCACGCCGGCCTGGGCGAAGGCGGCCGCGGCGTCGGTATCGCGGGCGATGCGTTGCAGATCGTCGGCGTGGGCGACGACGATGGGCTGTCCGGTGTGGACGCATCGGGTGATCAGGCGGTCCGCGCCGTAGGCCGCGAAGTCGCCGACCGCGAGGGCGGCGGTGGTCGCGGGGGTGGGGTAGGCGGCGGCCACGACGAGCACCCGGAACATCTCGGGGCCCGGTTCGCGGGAGGGTGCGGCACGGCGGAAGGCGAGGACGTCGTCGAGGACGTCGACGGTGGCGATGTCGGCCAGGTCGGGCACGGCGACCTCGGCCAGTTCCTGGGCGGTCGTCTCCACCTCCAGGGTGGTGCCGACGCGGGCGGAGGCGTCGGCGGTCATCGCGAGGCGGCGCCGGGCCCGGTCTGCTTCGGTGCTTGCCTGGTGGCGTTCGCTGACGTCGATCACCGAATTCGCGACCCCGATCACCGGCCGCTGGCGCCTTCGATGCGGAAGTACGACACCGACCAGGCGTGGTTGTGGTCGAGGTCGGCCGGGGTGCGGCCGACGGTGTACTGGTCGATCACCGGTGTGCCGGTGAGCAGCACCTGGCGCAGCGCGGACTCGATCGTCTCCACGTCGAGGAAGGTGAGGACGTCGCGGGGATGCTTGCCGATGTGTCGGCGGCCGGGACCCCGTTGGTGCGCTCCAGGGCCGGGTTGACCAGAAGGTAGTGCTGGTCCGCATCGAGCAGGGCGATGCCGATGGGGGCCTGCGAGACCATGCCGTGTCCCGCTCCGCGCGCTCGCGGGCCTCCTCCTGCTCGATGCGCCGCTCCTGCTCGCTGCGCAGGGCGTTCAAGGCCGCCAGGCGCATCTCCAGCTCGTCGAGCACGAGCGCGGCCAGGTCCGCGAGGCTGGCGGTGTCGTCCTCGGTGATCAGGCGCGGCTTGGTGTCGAGGATGTTGACGGTGCTCAGCCGGTGCCCGTCACGGGTGGTGATCGGGGCGGCGGCGTAGAAACGGAGCGGCCGGTGACCCATGTGCCCTTGTCCGAGTTGAGCAGGATGTCCTGCCGTCTTGCGACAAGCTCGGCATCGACCTCGAACATCGCCGCCAGGACTTCCCGCTCGCCGATTCTCGGATCGGCCAGCGCCCACATGATCGGCATGCGCGTTGGTGTGCACACCAGGTATAGGCGCAGGCCCCAGAAGAAGCGGGAGTGGGAGGCGCAGCAGCCGTAGCCGGCACAGCCCGCCAGGTTCGAGCGCTGCACGGTCGGGCGCGACATGCCGCAGGGCACCGGGGTGGAGTCCGTGATCCACACGGTGTCCGTACAGAAGTCGCTGTCTGTTGCCGGCTCCCGGATCATACGCTTGACCAGCGGCAACGCCGCGCGTAGGCGCTTGTTGTACCCAGACTGCTGTGGAAGGTACGGGAGCAGTGCGGCCAGGCGCTTGCGGGTGAAGCGCAGCCAACGTGCCTCAGAGTGGAAGCCGAGCAGGGCCTGGGCTACGGCCAGGCAGACAGTTCGGAGTCCCTGAGCAGGGGCGGTCGTCCCGTCCAGCGCGTTCCTCCCGATCTCGTCGTCGATCTTCACGTACCGTGCGGTCAAGAGGGTCTCAAGGTCCGTCGTCACAAACGGATCATCGAGGCCCTCGCCCCTTTTTCCGTGACCGGACCGGGAAGCCGGACCGGGAAGCCGGACCGTTTCCTGCGAGGGGCGAGGGCGAAGCCCGGGCCGTACCCTGCTCCGCGGGAGGCTGCGTGCAGGCGCAACTCGCTACTGTTCGGCCATGATGTTTCCCACCGCGCGGTTCGAAGGATGCTTTCCCGAGCTCTTCGGCTTCGTGCTGCTCGATGCCACAGGGCTCGACCACGTCGGTGCCGGAAGCCCTGTCGGCAGGAATCTGCTGCAGCTGTTCAGTGCGCATGAGCAGGGCGATCAGGTCGTACGTGACGGCATCGCGATTCCCGCGCAGAACATCGATCCCGGCTTCTACACCGTGCTCGTACGCCATGCCCAGAGCCCTTCACCGTGGCAGGACCCCAAGGTGACATCCGCCGGGTGGGTTCTGCACGTCCGGTCAGGAGAGCTGCTGCTTTGTGGCCTGGGGTACCTCACGAAGTGGACGCCCGACCATCCCCGGCATCGTCGCATTTCCGTACCACCCGGCTGGTACGAAGTGGAAGTCCGCGGACACCTCTTGGACCCCGACGACCCTGATGACGCCGCCTACGAGTTCGTCCTGAGCGGTCCGACCGGCACCCGGCCCACGTTCCATGCCCACCTCAACCACGGCCTCAACCTCATCGACAACGACTGATCACATCGGACTCATTCGGGGTCTGTAAAAGGAACGGCTCCGTTTCGTAGTCAGTGGTGACGTTCCGTTGTCATTGGAGGAGGATGCGGTGGCGGAGGAGGTCGAATCCGGCGCGGCCGTGCATCTGGCGCATGATCCTTTTGGTACGGGTGTTGACGCCTTCGGTGCGGCCGTTGTGAGGGCAAGGTGAGGCCGGCGTTCACGGCGGGCCGGTCGATTTCGAAGCCGTTGGTGAGGCTGCGCAGGTGGGGCAGGTCGACGGCGCGGGTGGCCGTGATCCACTCGGTGCGTTTCACGTCGTTGCCCTCGGCCGGTTTCAGCAGGGCGGCGAAGCCGCGTACGAGATCGCCGAGTGCGGTCATCTCCGGGCAGGCCGCGGCGATCTTCTCCAGCAGGGTCGTTTCCTTCGGACGTAGGTTTTCGGGGTCGGTGAGCAGGAGGCGGCTGGCGTGACGTGGGGTTGTGACGGGACGGTCGCCTTCGGCGCGGCCCTGGTTGAGGTAGCGGACCAGAAGGTTGGCGCTGCCGGTGTAGCCCAACTCCCGGATCTCTTCGAGGAGGTGGGTGACCGGGACGGCCGGTTCCTCGGCACGGCGCCGGCGCAGGGGCTCGCGGTAGGGGTCGACAAGGGAGGGCCGGTAGACGGGGGGCGATGCGCAGGGCCTGGGGTTCGGGAATGCGGGCGTAGCGCTTGACGGTGTTCAGGGCCAGGCCCAGGCGGCGGGAGCAGTCGAGCAGGCCGACGCCCTGGCCGAGGAGGTCGTGGATCTTGTGCCAGCGTTCGCGGGTGGTCTGCTCGCGTACTCCGCCCGGGCGGGGCGGGTTGACGGTGGCCCAGCAGGGGGTGTGGGCGCGGACCTCGGCCTGGACTTTGTCGCACAGGTTGTGCCAGAGGTGCCATCGGTCGCTGACCTGGACCGCGTCGGGCAGGGCTTGGCGGATCGCCTCGGCATAGGTGGCCCATCCGTCCCGGCACACGACCTCGATGCCGGGATGCCCGCGCAGCCAGGCTTCCAGGGTGGCGGCCTCGCGGTCGGGAAGCACCTCGACGCGCTCGCCGGTCTCGGCGTCGATGATGATCGTGGCGTAGCGGTGGCGGCGGCGCAGCGCGAAGTCGTCGACCCCGACGACCCGAGGGGTCCGCACCGCCGGCACGGGGATGCGTCGCAGCAGCCGCAGGGCGGTGGCGAACGAGACGGGCACGGCCAGCGAGCGGGTGAGCCGGGCGGCCGCCCGGCCGCATAACTCCTTGACCACCTGCGAATGGTCAGACGCGTGGTGCGGCGCTGATGGCGCTCCAGCAGCCCGAGGACCTGCTCACGGAAGGTCTGCCGAGGGCAGCCCAGGGCCGGACACACCAGCCGCCGTATCCTCACCCGGACCAGGACCTGGCGGCCATCGACCCGTACATCCCTCACCGTTCGACGGTGATATCCGTGCACCTTCCCGCTCGGCACCGCGCACAACGGACACGGAACTGGGACATCCCGGGTGCGGGCCGTGACCCGAACCACCTCGCCACCGTCCGTCACATCCTCGATGACCAGCTCTGATAACCCCGAAAACACCGTTCCCGCAAGCGTGTTGGCATCATCCATGCCTCATGATCACAGGCGAGTACCCACCGTCACCACCGACTACGGAACAGAGCCGTTCGTTTGACAGACCCGCCCGTGCGCGCCCGGCCCCGGACTCACAGGTCAACGTCACGGGGGAGCCGTTCACCGGGACCGACGCCCAGGGCCGGGTCCGCGGGTACGTCGACGGGCACGTCCACCTGATGTCCAACGAGGGCTTCGGAGGACGGCTGGTCTGCGGAAAGGTCTTCTCCCCGGCGGGGGCGGCGGACGCCCTCAAGGACTGCCCGGAGCACTACCCGAACGGCGACCTCGCCCTCTTCGACATGATTACCAAGGGCGGTGACGGCAGCCACGACCCGACCGGCTGGCCGACGTTCCGCGACTGGCCGGCCCACGACTCCTCCACCCACCAGCAGACGTACTACGCCTGGGTGGAGCGGGCCTGGCGGGGCGGCCAGCGGATCCTGGTGAACGACATGGTCACCAACGGCGTCATCTGCTCGCTCTACTTCTTCAAGGACCGCGGCTGCGACGAGATGACCGCGATCAGACTCCAGATCCAGAAGACGTACGAGCTCCAAAACCACGTCGACGCCATGTACGGCGGCGCGGGCAAGGGATGGTTCCGGGTCGTCACCGAGCCCGGCCAGGCCCGCAAGGTCACCCAGGAGGGCAAGCTCGCCGGCGTCCTCGGGGTGGAGACCTCCGAACCGTTCGGCTGCAAGCAGGTGCTGGACGGTGCCCGCTGCACCATGGCCGACATCGACCGCGGCCTCGACGAACGGCACCGGCTGGGCGTGCGCAGCATGTTCCTGTGCCACAAGTTCGACAACGCCCTGTGCGGCGTCCGCTTCGACTCGGGCACCCAGGGCATGGCCATCAACGTCGGCCAGTTCCTGTCGACGGGCACCTTCTGGAGCACGGAGCCCTGCCCCGGCGCCGAGCACGACAACCCGATCGGCACATGAGCGTCAAGGCGGCCAACCAGGCGCTGCGCGTGCTCGAAGCCGAACGCTACTCCGGCGTGCTCTCCACCCACGGCCGGATGGACGACAGCTGGACCGAGCGGGTCTACCGACTGGGCGGCTTCATCACGGGACACATGTACGAGGCGCCCGCCTGCACCGCCGAGGCGCGCAGGCACGCCGCCCTGCGCGCCAAGTACGGTGCCGGGTACGGGATCGGCACCGACATGAACGGCTTCGCTTGGCTCCCCGGTCCCCGGGCGGCGGCCGGGAACCCCGTCCGCTACCCCTTCCGCAGCCCTGACGGCGGCTCGGTCCTCGACCGCCAGGTCACCGGCTCGCGCGTCTGGGACGTCAACACCGACGGCTGCGGCACCCACTACGGCCTCGTACCGGACTGAATCGAGGACATCCGGGTCACCGGTGGCCAGGACGTGGTGGACGAGCTCATGCAGGGAGCCGAAGGCTATCTGCGCACCTGGGAGGGAGCCGGCGGCCACACCACCCCGTACGTACCGCTGGTCCGCGGCCACCGCCCTTACGCCGGGCACCTGGCGTCCTCACGTCCCTTGCCCGAAGGGTTCACCCACGAGGGGGTCTGGAAGCTGCTGCGGGACCCCGCGCCCGTCACGGTGCGGCTCTACGAGTGCAAGGTGGCGAACCACTCGCTGCTGACCCCCGACCCGGGGTGCGAGAACCAACAACCCCTCGGCGCGGTCGGATATGTGTACACCAAGGCGGTGCCGGGCTCGGTCCCCCTCTACCGATGCTATGCACCTTCCGTATTCGACCACTTCGTCTCCTGCAGGACCGACTGTGAAGGGCCTTACTGACTTCGGCTCGTTGGGGTGATTCTTTGCGAAGTGCCTGTGTGGTGTGGGCGAATGGCTGTATCTGTGGTGTGTGAGATATGCGGATGGGGGCGGGCTGACTCCTGCGGTGCGTCGGCGTCGGGAGTCTGTGCGGATGCAGGCGGCTGA
>NZ_JBHXQN010000090.1:0-15325 GCF_042717785.1 Streptomyces sp. NPDC058619 | reverse complement strand
ACCGGCATCTGCCGCACCTGCCAACGCCCGATTCCCGCAAAGAAACCCACACGTCGAACCCGAGCAGCCGCCTTGACTTAACGAAGTACTACTAGAGGATTAAGCTCAAGGGTTCATAGTCATAGGCCGCCGACCATCGGTGACTCGCCGGGCTCGATCAACTCGCCGGGCTCAAGCGACGTGTCAGGTCAATAGCAACGGCCGGCAGCAGGTGGAAGTCCGTCACTGTGGTCCCTCGCCCGCCGATGGTCGTGCTGTCAACACAGCTGGTTAGCCTCTGACGAGAAGGCTCGCTGGCGCGCGTGTGTCAGTCCGTGCGGCCGGTCAGCCACATCGTGGACGAGGAAGACATCGTCGTCCGGCTCCAGGGCGGCGGAGCGCTTGCCTAGCTCGTGGCGACACCTGATGCCCCGCGGTCGTTGTCGCCTACGAGGTCGATGATATAGGTCCCGAGACGCGCCTCGACTGGAGCGTCGTTGTCACCGGCTACGCCTCTCTGGTAGCAGAAGAGGATGGGGCAGATCCGTACGCGGCGTTGCTCGTGCCGTGGGTGAGTCAGACGATGACCAGGGCTGCGTGCATCGTGCCGGATCTTGTCACGGGCTTTCTGCTCGACGCCGCGAACGGGCAGAACCCGGACTGTCGGTCCCCGCGGTGTTGGGGCCTCGCGGATTGCTGAGGGCAGCGGCGAGCAGGGGTACCAACCAGGAGCTGCGCGACGATCTCGACACCTACTGGATCACTGCCTCAGTCGATGCGAGAGCAGCGCCCTTTCCAACCCTGCCGACGCTGTCGCTGCGGACTCAGCAGGACCCGGATGCGTTGCAGAAGCCGCCCTCTACCTGTTCCCGATGACCCACCACGTGGAGTGCGTGGCGATCCTTGAACCGGCGGCTAAGGGCGTCTGACCTGCAGGTTTGTCGGTGCGCATTATGTGCGTTGTGGGCGTTACGGGCGATATCTTGACGCTGAAATGACGCTCGTGACGCTCATTTGACGCTCGCCGGACACATTTACTGACGGGCCGTCATGAGTGTAAAGCCCCCTCTGGGGCTTGGTGTTCCGCCCGCACCAAGAGGCGGCTCTCCATGTGGTTGGACGGTTCCGGCTTGCACTGTGGGCGCGATGGCTGACCCCGGCGCGGCGATCACGTTCCGTAGCTGCCTGTGGGGATCGGGAGCTGCCGGGAATGCTGGCGGCCCGCAGTCCCGAGCCCCGGAGTGAACCCGTACCTGAGGGGCTGGAGCTTGCGTGGGCGCCCCGGCATCCGGTGTGCCGTTGTCGAGTGGAGGGCAGGAGACCCCGGGAGATACTTCAACTGATTACCGTTTCGGGTTCCCTTCGGCAGGAAGGAAGGTAGGCAGGCGGTCTCGGCTCGCAATTCGAGCGCGATCATCGGATTTGCGATGGCTCTGGCGCTTGGCTGGGGCAGATCTGCCCACGCCGCCCGAGCAGTCGGTGCCCGGCTCGCGGCCCCTGCGCCGCCGATCCCCGTGGTCGCGTCGACCACGGGGACGTTCGTCAAGCAGATCGGAGCGTACAGGGTCGACGTCGTCTCGATCGTCAGCGATCCAGTGCCCTCATAGACGGCATACGGGTGGGCCCCTGAATTCTGCGCCCCGAGGCCTGCGGCGTGTAAGCCCCGAGTCGGCCGTCCCCACAGGACCTCACAGCACGCCGAGCTTCTCCAGGAGAGCGGTCACCAGGGTCGTGGCCGCGACGAAAGAGGCCCCGGCCGAGCACAGGGACTGCAGGGGAGTCGCCCCGAAATGGAGCGCCAAGAGCGTGGCGGCCAGAGCGGCGGCGACACCGGACAGCATCGCGATAGCGACCGCCATGACCTTCGTGGTCCGCTGAGGCCATCCCCCTGGGCGTGCCGGGGGAGTCTCCTGGGCCGTCGTGTGAGGGTGCGACGTGGGTGCGTGGGGTCGGGGACGGGGCATCGTGACTCGATTCGTCTATCGGTAGTGGGGTGGGCCGCGCTGACGGGTGATCGGAGGCGCGGTCCTGACCAGGTGGCCTGGGCCCAGGAGACCGGCACGTGCCCGTCGGGTGCCATACCAGCGGCGTACCAGAATGGTTTTGGTACGTGTCCCCAGGGGCGTATGCGCAGGTAGCGAAGGGCACGACCGCGCGAGAGTCGATCAATTGCGGACAATCGGCTGCACCACGCCGTTCTGTTCGGGATCCTGGTCGCCCAGCACCACGCAGGAGGTTGCACAGCACATGGGAGAGGCCTGGCGGGATCTGCTGACAGGGTTGGAACCGGGGGACTGGCAAGGCTTCCAGGAGGCCCTTAATGGCTTCCGCAGGAGCGCGCCCGGTACCTCGTACGAGAACCTCCACCGCCGGGGGCAGGAGATCCTCAACGACGAGACGTGGCCCGTCCCGGGGCAGGAGCTCTCGCCGTCCAAGAACACATGGGTGAACCTGCTCAAGAGCCCCGAGCGTTACAGCTGGCCGTTGATCGAGTTGCTCGTGCTGATCGTGGCGAAACAGCTCGGGGCCCCGAGGGAGGAGCTCGTCCTCGAATGGGCGGCGGTTTACGAACGGTGCGGTGGACTCCCCGGCAGGTTCACCACGACCGCTACCGCGCCCGCCTCTGTTCCCAACTCCGCATCCGAAACCACGTTCAGGGATTTGGACCGGCCCGCCGGCGCGGCCGGGAGCGCGCGGGCGCCCGCCCCGGCGCTATTACGAGCAGCCGCCCAACTGGCCCGTGCGGTGCACCGAGAACGCGAGACGGACCGAGAAGCACGCCGCACGGAAGACCCGTTCGCCCTCCAGGTGCGATGGCATGTCTGGGAGGAGCTGCAGGACCACTGGAGTAACATCCACCGCCTCCCGGCCGGAGCCGAAACGGAAGCCGGACCGCTCGACCTGGCAGGGCGGTACGACCGCATCGCCGATACCTTCGAGCAGGTGCCCTCTGCGCGGCTGGTGGTCTTGGGGCAGCGTGGCTCCGGCAAGTCGGTGCTGGCCGGGAGGTTCGTCCAGGACCGGTTGTCCCGCAGAACCGACGGCGAGCGGGTGCCGGTCGTGTTCGACCTGAAGAGGTGGAACGCTGTCGGCGACCTGCGCGACTGGCTGGCTGGGGCCCTCGCGGAGCACTACCGCGGCCTCGACGCCCCCGCCCCCGACGGTGTGGGCACGCTCGCCGGGGCCCTGGTGGATGCTGAACTGATCCTGCCCGTCCTGGACGGCTTCGACGAGATCGGGGCCGTAGCGCACACCGAACTGCTGCGGCAGATCCACGGCCGCGGGCGGCTGCCTTTCGTGCTGACAAGCCTGCCGGAGCCCTACATGACGGCGGTTCGGACCGCGGGCCCCGTCTCCGGTGCCGCAGTGATCACGCTGGAGGACCTCACCACCGACGACCTCGCCGGCTATCTGCCCCGTACACCGGGTTTGGCCGGACACCGGTGGAGCGCGGTACTGGAGCGGGTCCGTCAGGCGCCGGACGCGCCCGATTGCGCGGCGCTCCGCGTGGCGCTGGCCACCCCGCTCATCACCGGGTTGGCCCGGACTGTGTACAGCGGCGACCGAGACCCCCACGTGCTCCTGGACGTGCGCCGGTTCGGATCGGCAGCGGTGCTCGAGCAGCACCTCCTGGACCAGTACGTCGACGACGTTTACCGCACCGGCGCCCCTGGACCGGGCGGGACCACCGGACCGCGCAAGGCACTGCGGCAGCATCGGGCCGAACTTGCCGTTCACTGGCTTGGCTTCCTGGCTCACAGCGGACAGGACTTCGGCTGGTGGCAGACCGCGGACTTGGTCCCCCGTCGCCAGCGCGTCCTGGTCTTCGTCCTGCTGTCCCTTCTCGTCGGCTCCGTCGCGGGCCTGCTGCTGATGGAACCCGTTCCGGCGGTCGCGGCTGCGGCGGGGCTCGCGTTGATGGCCGGACTCGCGGGAAGCTCCAGAGCGCCCCGGCCGGTCCGGGTGGTACCGCGGCTCGCCGGTCGTGGGCGTCAGGCACTGTGGGAAGTGGGCAGTGCCCTCGCCGGTGGACTGGCCGTCGGCGGTGCCGGCTGGCTGGCCGTGCAGCAGTTCGGCTGGTGGGCCTTGGCGCCGGTCGCTGCGGTCGGCAACGCCTTTGGTAGCGCCCTGTCCAGCTGGGGTCGGGGAGAGGGCGGGCGAGACCGCCGCATTGCGATCGGCACGGGCTTCGGTGGGGGAGCCGCGGGCGGAGGAGCCATCGCCCTCATCGGCACGCTGATGGACTGGCCATTCGGCCCGTGGGTTCACTGGCTCACGCTCGGGCTGACCATCGGTGCGATGGTCGGCGTCGGCTCCGGGATGAAGGCCCATCCCGCCATCGACACCGTCGTTGCGCCGCGGCAACTCCTGGTGGACAACCGCTCCTACGCGCTCCTGCAGACCTGCACCGTGGGGTGCGGGTATATGGTCACGGCCGGGGTGCTGGGCGGGCTGAAAGCCATGCTCGTCACCGGTCCGGTCATAGGGCTCGCCTTCGGTGTCGCGGCGCACGCCTGGGGACGATGGGTGATCCTCGGCCGCCTGTGGCTCCCGCTCAGAGGCCGCCTGCCCTGGCGGCTGTGGGAGTTCCTGGCGGACGCCCACAGCCGTGAACTCCTCGTCCAGTCAGGTGCCTTCTACCGGTTCCGCCACGAACGCCTGCGTCAGACCCTCGCCGCCCGCTACACCGAGCGGCTCTGCCACGACGGGAAGTCGCAGGTCGAGTGCCAGGAGACGTCGCGGCCGGAGAGATCCTCCTCCCTGGGCAGGCCCGGCTTGCGGTAGCCGGTAACGGTCGCGCGATGATCACGGCCTTCGCCCGACGGACGGTGCCCTCGGAGTCGGTGACGGTCTTGATGGTGCCGGTCAGGTCGACAGAGACGATGTCGTAATCGATCATCTCGACGCCGAAGCGCTCGGCCACTGTCGCATGCTCTCCATGAAGACCGGGCCGTCGGGGAAGGCCGGGAGCGTAGCGCAGCCGGGCCGGGTGAGGTGCGACACGGAGGGGATATCGCCAGGGTGGGGTTTACCCCAAGGCCGGGTAGTTAGCGTTTTCGCAGGTCACGCAAGGGGTGTTGACGGACTTTCGATGCAGAGCAACGGAGCTCGTTGGTACAGGCAGTCGTCCAAGACAGCTTGTCCCGCAAGGAGCTCCGTTGCCCCTTCATTGTGTCCTGCCGTCTGCTGACGACCATCACCCGTACGGTCACTGTGGCCGGGGGCCGGTTCGCGCCCGGCCATCTGGGGGAGTTGACGGCAATCGTGCCGTTCGAGCTCGTCGATGCTGTCTTGTCGGAGACGCGGACCGTGCAGCGGAGGCTGCGTGATCTTCCCTCGCGGGTCGGGGTCTACTTCCTGCTCGCGATGTGCTTGTTCCCCGAGGTCGGCTACCGGCTGGTCTGGGACAAGTTGACCGCCGGCCTGTCCGGGATGCCGGTCGTCTGTCCGACCGCGAAGGCGTTGAGTGACCTGCGCCGGAGACTCGGTAGTGCGCCGGTGCGGGCGTTGTTCGAGGTGCTGGCCGGGCCGCTGGCCCAGCCAAGGACGCCGGGGGTGCGGTTCGGTCCTTACCGGACGGTGTCGTTCGACGGCTGCAGTTCGCAGAAGGTCCCCGACACCTCGCGGAACCGTTCCTGGCTGGGGAGGACGGCCCACCATGGCTATCCGACGCTGGAGTTGATGACGCTGGTCGAGACCGGGACCAGGGCCTTGCTCGGCGCGGTGTTCGGCCCTACCGCCGAGGGCGAGACGAGCTATGCGGGCCGTCTGCTGCACCTGCTGCGGCCGGACATGCTCGTACTGTGGGACAAGGGGTTCGACGGCAACGACTTCCTCGCCGCGGTGAGCGCCACCCATGCCCGGGTCCTGGGCCGGCTCCGCAGCAACCGGCGCACCCCGGTCCTGTCCCGTCTTGTCGACGGCTCGTACCTGTCGGTGATCGGCAAGGTGCGGGTGCGGGTCATCGACGCGAAGATCTCGGTGACCTGCGCGGACGGCACCGTCTTTACCGGGTTCTACCGGCTGGTCACGACCTTGACCGACGCCCGCCGCTACCCGGCTGCCGCGCTGACGGGTCTCTACCACCAGCGGTGGGAACACGAATCGGCGTACTACGCGCTCCGTCACACGATCACGGGCGGGCGCCTGTTGCGCTCGGGCGACCCGGTCGGCATCGAACAGGAGATGTGGTCCCTGCTGACGCTCTACCAAGCGCTCCGGACGGTCATGGTCGACGCTGCCGAATCCGTCCCGGGCACCGATCCGGACCGCTGCGGGTTCACCATCGTCCTCCAGACCGCCCGCGACCAGGTCGTCCAGGCCGCCGATATCGTCACCACGACCGCCGAGCCGACCGGCCTCATCGGACGCCGGGTTCTGGCCGCTCTGCTCCCACCCCGGCGGCAGCGGGTCAGCACCCGCAAGGTCAAATCACCGATCTCTCGATACAGCGGGCGACGAGACGACGGCAGGCCCGACACCAGCCGCACCGTCACCGACCTCGATATCACCGTCCTCGAACCCGCAGCCGAAGAGCGCCCCCTCCCCGACGTCTCACGAGACGACCGGCACACTCACCGGTCACCACACAGCCGCCGGGAACGGGTCCTGGAACTCCTCCGGGCCGACCCCGAACGCCGCTGGCCCGCCCGCGAGCTCGCACAGCACCTCGGCGACATCACCCTCGGCACCATGTACAGACAACTCTCCCGCTGGACCGAGGACGGCCACCTCCGAAAGTACGGCCCCGGCATCTACACAGCCACTACGCAAGAGCCGACCAACTCCCTTGCGTGACCTGCGAAAACGCTAACTACCTGGCCTTGGGGGAAACGCCCGAGTCAAGCTCACCCGCTGGTGGGACCCGACCGCATCTGCGCCCTGACCATGGGACCCTCGCTGGTGGATTTGCCTTCACCCTCTTCGCCCCATTCACCGCCACTCTGACTGAGCACCTCAGCTGGCGGCAGACCTACACCCTCCTGGGCCGTGATCCTCGCCATCATCATCCCGGCCCAGGCTCTGGCCCTGCGTGCCCCATGGCCGGCCGCGCCGCCGCTAGCCACCACCGGCCGCAGCACGGGCCCCCGTAGTCGCCTCTTCTATCTCCTGGCCGCGGTCTTCACCCTCTCCAGATTCGCCATGAACACCGTCGTCATGGCCCTGATCCCGCTCCTCACCGAGCGCGGTGCCAGCCCGTCAAGGGCGGCTTGGGCCCTGGGACTCGGTGGCGCGGGCCAGACCTTCGGCCGGACCCTGTACACGGGCCCGCCGCCCAGACGTCCGTTACGAACCGCACGGTCACCCTCATCACTCTCGGCGGCGCGACCACGACAGCGCTGGCCCTCATCCCGGGCCCAACCCGCTGCCGGTCGTCCTCGCCGCACTCTCCGTCGCGGCCGCGTGTCTCGCCCTGGTGGCGTCAGGAGAAGGCCGCACCCGGCTGCCGTCCAACTCGGAGTCGCGGGTTGAGCCACGCTAATGGAGCAGGTGCTTAGAAGGCGCCTGCTCTATCCGCTGAGCTGCGGGGGCTGACCTGCGAAAACGCGACTCCCTGACGCCTAATCAGGGGAAGCGTGGGACGCATGTGGGATCTGGGACGGGAACCGCCCCAGCCGCCGGACGTAGCCTCCCACACGGCCCCCACGAGGCCGAAGACCCTCCCGGAAACAATCTTGACCCGTCCGCTGTTGCAGTGGGGCAGAGTCGAGAAGGGGGAGGTGTCGGGCCTGAAGCTGTTCAACACGAAAAGCGGCGTGACCGAGGTCGCGCCGCGTCTGGCCGAGGCCGAGGCGGATGTGCAGGACCTCGTCGAGGCGCACATGGAGACGATGCTCGGCGTCCGGTTCCTGGCTAGCGAGTACAGCACCGGACCGGTTCACGGCGGCCGGATCGACTCACTGGGCATCGACGAGAACGGCGCACCGGTCATCGTCGAGTTTACCGACCGCAGGTAGTCCTGCCCGTGATGTCCGTCTGGGACTGTGACCAGCACGTCCCAGGCTTGTTTACCGACCGTGTCCGGGGCGTCTGTCATGTTTTCTGGAGTCGGTACGGAGGACGAGTGGCACGGCACGTGGTGGTCGGGGACCTGAGGGTCCAGCAGATCGAGCGGAAGGACGGGCGGCGGTCGTGGACGATCGTGTGGCCCGAGGGGACAGTCCATGCGGAGGCGGATCGGTTCCTGCGTCTGCATGATGGTTCGGGAACGCAGAGGACGTACGCGTATCTGCTGGTGGACCATCTGCGGTGGCTGGAGCGGGAGTGTCTGGCCTTCGCCGCGGTCCAACTGCAGGACCTGGAACGGTACATGGGCCTGGTAGGTGCAGAGGTCCGCATGCTGCTCGGCGAGCCGTGGCGGGTCGGCAAGCGCCCATACGGTCACTCCGCCCTGTCGACCGCGGCGGCTTGTCTGAAGGGCTTCTACCTGCATCAGTCCGCCCTCGGCGTGAACGGGGATCTCGGCAAGAAGCTCGATAAGTCGCGGTTGCCGTCGCGGGTGGACCGGCGCCGTTCGTTCCTCGGGCATGTGAAATCGTCGCTGCCCACCAACCCGCTGGCGCCGAAGGGGCCACACCGCCGGCATCCGAAGATGCTTCCGGACGGCGCCCGGGAGAGGCTGCTGAAGACGGTGAACGCCGCCCGGGACCGGATGGTGGTCACCTGGCTCGCCGACGGGGGCTTGAGGATCGGTGAGCTCTGCGGGCTGCACCTGGTTGACCTGCACCTGCGGGAGAAGGCGGCCTGCGGCGAGTGCCGCGCCCCTCACCTGCACGTCTGCCACCGGCCGGGCAATCCGAACCGGGCCGAGGCCAAGAGCAAGCACCCCTGGCGGGTCGAGCACGGCATCGTGACCGGCGGGCTGATCAAACGGGTCAGCCCGGCGATGGTGCACACCTACTTCGAGTACGTCACCACCGAGTACCCGCGCGGCGCCGGGCACGGCATGCTCCTGGTCCAGCTGCACGGCGCCGATACCGGACAGCCGTGGGCGCCGGTCGGGGCCCGGCGGATGCTCGGACGGGCTGGGAAGCGGGCCGGACTGGGGATCGTGAAACCCCATGCCTTCCGGCACTCGTTTACTTCCGCGGTTCTCGACGCCGCCGACGGCAACGCGCTGATCGCCCGGGACGCTGGCGGCTGGGCGTCGGCCGCGATGGTGGATGAGGTCTACGGCCACGTCGATGTCCACGACCCGGTCTTCGATACCGCCCTGCGCACGGTCTGGGGTGAGACGAAGTGACGGCGCCGTCGCTGCTGCCGCAGCAGGATGCCCGCACGCGACGGGACCGGCTGGAGGTGCTCACCGCGCTGATCAACGGGCCCGAGTTCGACCCGGTGCTGCGCGGCGGGGTGCTGAAGATCCCGCCGACGCACCCGGTCTATCCGTGGAGCTGCACGGTTGTCGACTGCGCGCGGCCCCGCTGGCGGCGCTACGCGATGTGCTCGGTGCACGCCGGGCAGTGGCAGGAGACGGAGGCGCTCGGCATGAGCCGGGCTCAGTTCCTGCGGACCGCGGAGCCGCTGCCGGTCACGGAAATGCCGGAGGCGATGATGTGCCGGATCTGCCCGCAACGGCCAGCGTTCAGCCTGCAACTCGTTCTGTGTTTCCGGCACCGCAACCGGTGGCTGAGCCACCTGAAGCGGCACCCCGGTGGGGACGAGGAGTTCGAGCGGTGGCTGGCCGACCAGCCGTCGCTGCCGGGCTACGGAGAGTGCCGCGCGGACGTGTGCGACGAACTGGCCGCTTCGCCGCTGGGGTTGTGCGGCGCGCACGAGCGCGGTTACATCCGGGCCGGACGGCCAGGCGGGGCGAAGCCGCCGAAGAACTTCTTCGCCACCTACGAGCACCGTGATCGCCCTGTCCCAGTGACCTGCGAGGATCAGGTCGCCTTCCGCGCCTGGTGCCGCGCACAACTGCCGGTGCACCGCACCGGCACGGTCAACCTGCGCGGGCTGCGGCCCTTGCTGCGGGCGGAGTTTCAGTGGGGCATGTATGTCCACGGCCTCCAGCCCGTCGCCGTGTGGAACCTGACGTGGGTGCAGTCACTCGCGGACGAGTGCCAGCGCCGCGACGTGGACTCCCTGGCCGGCCTGGAGGCGTCCGTCTTCCGCCGCGCCTACCACCAGCGCATGGTCCAGGAGATGCAACAGGCCCTGCGGAAGATCTACTTCATCCCCTCCGACACCCGGGACGCCGGCTACATCGAGACCGAGCACTTCGGGGTGCGCTTCCCCCACCGCTCCAGCTACGTCGACCTGACCTGCATCTCCCAGCGGTGGCTGCGCGACCTCTTGTGGGATCACATCGCCGACGTGCTGCGCTCGCCCACCTGCCCGCGCAGCGCCCAGCCGGTGGACTTCGTGCGCCGCGCCGGCGCCGAACTGTCCGCGTTTTTAGAGGCGGAGGCGCCGGGTGGCGGCCACGACCCGTCCGTGCTGCGAGGCGAGCACGCACACCGCTTCGTCGCGGACCTGCGCAACCGCGAACGCCTCGGCCTGGCGTTCCGCGGACAGGCCCGCCTGGACGGCAAAAGGGCGAAGGTCACCGAGAACTCGCGCCGGATGGTGTTCAACTACGGCCGGGCCCTGCTGCGTGGCGCGCTGGACCGCGGCAGCGCCGAGAGAATCGGCCTGGACCGCGCCTTCATCGCCGCCATGCCGGTCGGCGGCCCGGGCACGCCCCGCAGCCGTAACCCCTTCCCCGACGAAGTCGCCCGCGCGCTTGCGGACGAGGCCAACCTGCAGCGGCTCGCAGACGGCTACGACCCGCACGACCGCGGCCTTAGGGATATGTGGGAGACCATTATCGTCACCGGCCGGCGCGCCAGTGAGGTCATCCAGCTCCGCCTGGACTGCATCGGCCGCTACGGCGGGCTGCCCCTGCTCTGGCACGACCAGACCAAGGTCGGCAACCTGAACGCGGCCGTCCGCATCCCCGACCAGCTCCTGGACCGGCTCGAAGAACGCCGCCGAAAGACCCTGACCCACTACGCCGACCGGCACGCCGGCCGCCCGCCCACTGCTGCCGAGCGCGCTCACCTGGCCCTGTTCCCCACCGACATCCTCAACCCCGACGGCCGCCGCGCTTTGTCCTACACCTGGTTCCACACCGGCTTCCGCAGCTGGCTCGCCGAGCTTGACCTCGGCGGTCACTACGTCGCCCACCAGGCCCGGCACACGCTGGCCACCCGGCTGCTACGGCACGGCGCGAGCCTGACGCACATCCGCCGTTACCTCGGCCATGTCTCCGACCGCATGGCCGAGCACTACGTCCACCTCACCCAGTCCGATTTGGACGACGTCCTCCAGCACGTCTGGGTCGCCGGCCCCGGCACCGCCCACCCCGGCGAAGTCCTCACCAGCAACACCACCCCGCTCACCCGCGAGCAGGCCCAGGCCCTGGCCATCGACCTCTCTCGCCGCAGTACCCCCGCCGAGGGCGGGTTCTGCACCTTCCAGCCCGTCGTCGACGGCGGCGTCTGCCCCTGGAACCTCGATTGCCACAACTGCGACAAGTTCGTCCTGTCCGGCGCCGATCTGCTCTACTGGCGTCGCAAGCGCGAGCAGTGGCGACTGCTGGCCGAAGGCGCCCCCGACGACACCACCGCTGACTACCTCCACCGCTACTTCGAACCCACCGCCCGCGCCATCGACGGCCTGGAAAAGGCCCTCGCCGGCCTCGGTCTCCTCGACGACGCCCTCGCCCTGGACCTGCGCAAACCCCAGGACTACTTCCACCGCGTCTGGTCCACCGCCTTCCGCGCCACCGACCTCGCCGACGCGGGCAGCGACGAGCCGGACGAGTACAGCGATACGTGCACAGCCGACGGCGACGACCCCGAACAGGAAGCCGCATGAACACCGTCACTGTCGAACCCCGCACCGCGGCGGCTCTGGCCGCCCGCCGACGCAAGACCGAAGCCGCCCTTGAGCGCGTCCACCAGGCCATCGCCCGGCTCCGACGCGAGAAAGCCCAGGTCAATGTCGCTGCCATCGCCCGCCGAGCGGACGTCTCACGCACCTTCCTCTACGACAACGTCGAGGCCAGAGCCGCAGTCGCCGCGGCGATGACGCAGGCCGGCGAACACCCATCCCGCACGCTCGCTGAACAGGACGACGAACGCGAGGCGACCTGGCGCGAACGCGCCCTGAACGCCGAGGACGCCCTCAAGGCCGCCCACACCGAGATCCTCACCCAACGCACCCGCATCGGTGAACTCCTCGGTCAGATACGCGATTTGCAAGCCGAGCGGACGGAGGAGGCCATCCAGCGGATCACCACCGAGAACACCACGCTCAAGCAGCGGGTCCGCCAACTCACCACCGACAACCGCATCCTGGACGAACGGCTCAAGGCCGCCCGCTCCAACCTCCGCTTCCAAGACCGACGCGTCGCCGATCTCGAAGCCCGTATCGCCGCCCCGGGATCAGCGACGTGATCCAGTCCCGCTGAGCGCGGATTCGGGGAACAATGAGGACGCCTCATTGTTCCCCGAATCCGGTGAAGGAATACAAGTTGACCATGCAGTTCCCTGCCCCTGGAAACGTAATCGACACCGAGGTGCGGCTCAAGGCTCAGCGTGTTCTCAAGGCCATGTCCACCGATGCTCTCAGGGTGTGGGAGGAGGCCATGGAAGAGGTCAAGGAGGATGCCCTGGGCGAAGGTGTCGTGCTGTCCACTCAGGCATTCAAGGGGAAGTTCGACGCTGACGATGAAGTCTGGCTCGGCCCGCGGGAGCTGAACCTGGACAGGTACATGTGTGAAGAGGGCTTGGGCGTGTTGACGATGATCGAGTACGCCATCGCCGGAACCGTCACCCGGTGCGAAGTGATCACGTGTCGTCAGTTCGGTGACGTGGTCCACCGCATGGTGGTCGGGGAAATCGTGGTGGGCGGCACGCTAACCAATTCAACGCGTCCGGCGCTCCCCTAAGGGCATGCGAGCTGGTTCAGTCTCGTGGAACGGCCCAGACCGCGGTCACGATGACGACTCCGGGCAACACGAGCGCGACCTCGGCGAGCGTGTAGACCAGCCACGGAGGCATCGCCGTCCAGTGATCGTACGAGACTCCGACTGCGCAACCGGCCGCTACTGCAAGGAAGCCGCCTACTGCCACGGTGGTCCTAGATGCCACGCGTACCCGGCCATTGAGGAGGATTTCGTCGCGCCAGTGTGCAGACCACTCGGCCGTCGTCGTCACCCCCGGTGGCGGTGAGCTGGGTACTACGGGTGCTGCGGGAAGGGGCTTCCACCAGCAGAAGAAGACAGCGGCCATGAGAGCGACGCCGCTGCCCCAGACCATTGCGGTTGACCATCCAGCAGCGCTTTGATGGAGAACGGAGTTCTTGAAGGCGTCCGAGGAGACGATGAGCATCAGAGAGGAGAACTGCGCCGAGAACTGGATCAGTCCGCGGAAGAAAACAACTTCGCCGTGCTTGTTGCGGTCATAGGCTGGCAGCAGCCAGGCAAGCGCGATGATCACCACGACAGCGTCGGCCGCGAGGATAGCGCCGGAGAACAACTGCTCCGTGACGGCGCGGATGCACACCAGTTCCCCGGATGTGAGCGCGTACAGGTACGACGCCGTCGCCAGGCCGATAAAACAGGGGAGGAGAAGTTTCAGGCCGCGCGAGGCGTGCCCGTCCCCATTGACTGCATTTCTCTGACCGATGACGGTGACCAAGCCGGCGAAAACAAAGCCCGCCATGATCCCGCAGAAGGCACTCATCGATTCCGCGGAGGCTATAGAGCTCCAGTCGATTCCGCCGACGCCACTGTCGCAGGTGTCAGGCGTGAAGGCGGATTGCTTCACGAGTGATGTCATAGCCGCTGATGATGACAGCCCAACACCGGCCGCACGCCTGGGTCATTGGGATCGTTACGTGCCACTGGGAGCACAGAGGAGCGCACAGACGGCGCGCGGGGGCTGACCGGCGCCGTATGCCTCGCATTGGGCCTCCTCCACGTAGATAAGTGGACCGTGCATGGTTCCGTTGGAGTCATGAGTTGAGGCAGGTTCCCAACGACTCGTCCCATGAGACCACCCAGACGAGCTACGCCAGCGACCACAACTCGCCGTCACAGACATGTATTCTATGAATCGTCGCAGTTCAGAGTCGGTATCCGAGCTCCTGCGGTCGGTAAAGTGGAGTACAAACGCGGCACCGACGCAGGCGTCATAAACCAGGGACTTTTCTACATGGCCTGGCTGGTTGACCACCGGGACGCCTTCCGGTACCTGGTGCGCGACCGGCTCGGGGCCCACGCCGCGGCCCAGGTGCTCTGGAGCGCACCGAGGCTGATCTGCGTGGCCGGCGACTTCACCCGCTACGACATCCACGCCGTCCGCGAGCACCGGCACGCGATCGACTTGGTGCGCTACCGCTATTTCGGCAATGCGCACGTCGGCCTTGAGACGGTCGCCTCCTTCGCGGGCCGTGCTGCGGCGCCGGGGGCGGGCAGCCGAAGCAGGGGCACAGCCAAGGCGCAGCGGACCGCGACATCGGCCGGGGCCATGGCGGAGCTGGCCTCGGCCCTGGACGAGGTCCTGCTCGGGCTGGGCGGGCATCTGACCAAGGTCTCGAACCAGACCTACACGGCCTACCGACGGATGCAGAACTACGCCTGCCTGGTGCCGCCGAAGAAGGCCAAGCTGTTGGTGTATCTGAAGGCCGACCCGGTGACGGTCGACCTCGTACCCGGCTTCGCGCGCGACGTGACGGGCCTCGGGCACCACGGCACCGGCGACCTGGAGCTGACGCTTCAGGCCGAGCGGGACCTGGAGCGCGCGGTCGCCTACTTCCGGCAGAGCTACGCGCTGGCGGGATAGGCCAGCGCCCGGAGCCGGGGCGGCAGGATGCGGAGTGCGGTGGAGCGGTGAACTGGATTCGTGGCGTTGCCTCTCGACGGGTCGGGCACGGGTGGCGGTGGATTTTCAATGATCCGGAAATTCCCCGGTTTGGCTGACTGGGGATCCAGTGGTACGTTCCGCCGGCTCGATGGGATTGACGAGGCTTAAGCCGCTCGTTCGCGCGGCACTTGGTGCGCGTCACGATCGTGTGAGTCGGCCGAGATCCTCTTGCATGTAGGGGGAAGACGCCGGGCCGACTTCGCCATCGGCTGGCGCTCACGGAGTCCGCCGGACCGGGATCAGGTTGCCGCGGCGGCGGGTCGGGGGTAGCCGTCAAGAGAGCGGTGTGCCGTTCGGCACGCAGTTTTCGGGAAAGCCAGGTGGGCGGCGTCCTTAAGAGCTCGTAACACGATCATGAGTCGGACTTGTTGAGGCGTCGCCAGCAGATGAGGCTGCAGGCGAGGGAGACGAACGCGTCGTGGAGCTCGGTG
>NZ_JBHXQN010000089.1:0-16260 GCF_042717785.1 Streptomyces sp. NPDC058619 | reverse complement strand
GACGCCAGCGTCAGCCACGCATTGTCCGCGGCTACTTCGGCGGCCCACACGTCCGCTACGTCCTGGACGAGAACCCTTTGAGTTTCTGATCAATACCAACGACAGAGCGCGCCGATGACCGCCAGTCAGCTACGCGAATAAGCCAATCATCATGTCCGCCATGCTCGGTCAGGACGTGCTGATCCGCTCGTCCGATCCGGTCGACGGGCAGCCGGTCACCGTCACCTTCACCGGCGATGAAGCCGAATGGGAGCCGGCGATAGCGGTGGTCTTCGTCGGCCGTCGCGCTGGTGATGGTCCTGCGGTCACGGTGTGCTGCGACTCCGTGAACTTCTTTACAAGCCGCGCCTCAGCAGAGCTGTGGCATCGGGAGCACCCAGACGTGCGCGGGCAGATCGTCAGCCAGGGCCGCGCCATCGAGATCGGCCGGCAAGCGTTCGGTCCGCTCCTCAAGGTCGACTGATCGCCTGGGGGCACGCAGGCTGGCGCTTCCGGTTGGGCGCGACGCCGAGCCGGGTTCCCCCTACACGCTGGCTGCGCGGGTCAGGAGCCGGGCCATGGCCGCGAGGACCGCCGGTTCGACCCGGTAGTACACCCAGGTGCCGCGCCGCTCGGAGGAGAGCAGTCCGGCTTCCTTGAGCTTCTTCAGGTGATGGGAGACGGTCGGCTGGGAGACGCCCACGTCGGAGATGTCGCAGACGCAGGCCTCGCCTCCCTCGTGCGAAGCGACTGCGGAGAAGAGCCGCAGGCGCACGGGATCGCCCAAGGCCTTGAACATCGTGGCCGTGCGCGCCGCCTCGTCCGCGGTCAGCGGGCGCTCGGTGAGAGGCGGGCAGCACGGCACGACGGCTTCCGGCTCCAGCAGCGGCAACACGTTCACATTCGACATGCGTCTATGTTGACACATGTCGAACTAGTCAGCCAGGGGCGTCTCACCCGCGAAGGCCGGAGGCCATGCGGCGAGCGACCCGCTCGGCGTGTCGTCCGACCCCGCGCAACGAGTTCGACGACAGGCTGCGCTGACATTCCAGCCCCACGAACGCGAGCCGACCATGCGCAACGGAGAAGCCGTCACGATGCAGCGGGCGCCCGTTGGCGCCAGAGACGCCGAGGTCTTCGAGATACGGCAGGTCGGGGCGATACCCGGTGGCCAGCACTATCGCGTCGACCTCTTCCTTCACACCGTCCGGTCACGCGACCTGCTTGCCCGTGATGGAAGTGAAGAGCGGGTCGCGGTCCGGGGCGGCGGCGTCGACGGCGGCTCGATATCGGCCGGTGTCGAAGGCCGGCTGGGTCGGCGGAGTGTGCAGGAAGCGCCCGATGGGGGCGGAGTCCACGCCTGAGCGGACGAGCCAGAAGTGCATGTCGCGGCCGGGGATGTGCTGGGGAGCGAACTTCACGGGGTTGCGGCTGGCCAGTGTGACCTGGGCCACGGAGGCGAGTTCGACCGCTATCTGCACCGCGGTGTTGCCCGCGCCCATGACGATCACCCGCTGGCCCGCGAACGCCTCCGGACTGCGGTACTCGGAGGCATGCAGCACCGCACCCTCGCACTGATCCAGGCCGGGAAGCGCGGGTCGGTAGGGGGTTCCGAAGCTGCCGGAGGCCGACACCACGGCCCGGGCCGACATTCGGCCACCGCCCTGCAGCGCGACAACGAACCCGCCCCCGCGACCCACCTGGACCCCCGCCACGCGCCTACCGGTACGGATGTCGGCGTCGAGCCGGGCGGCATAGGCCGCGAGGTACGCAACGACCTCGTCCCGGTGCGGATAGCGGTCCGGGTCCCCATCGTCGAACAGTATCCCCGGCAGGGAGCTGAACCGTGCCGGCGAGAACAGGGTGAGGCTGTCGTAGTGCGGCGGCCACGATCCAGCCGGCTGGTCAGATGCTTCCAGGACGACCGGCTTCAGCCCGTGTCTGACCAGGGCGTATGCCGTCGCCAGTCCGGCTTGGCCTGCACCGACGACGACGACGTCGACGTGTTCCAATAAACGATCTACCGATTCGACGAATGTCTATGTTGACGTTCATCGAATCAGGTGTCATGCTGGCTGCGCAAGCCATCGACAGATGTCGAAACACCGAGGAGTCGACCGTGAACGCGCCTGCCAACATCGAGCTGCCCGTCGTTGTCATCGGAGCCGGCCCCATCGGCCTGGCCGCCGCCGCACACCTCGTCGACCAGGGCATCGAGCCCCTGGTCCTGGAGGCCGGACCGGTCGCCGGCAGCGCCGTGCGGGACTGGAGCCACGTACGGCTGTTCTCCACCTGGGGTGAGGTCGTCGACCCGGCCGCGGAGAAGCTTCTGGCCCCCACCGGCTGGGTGAAGCCGGAGGAGGCAACCTACCCGACCGGCGGCGACTGGGCAGAGCAGTACCTGCAGCCGCTGGCCGCCGTCCTGGGCGAGCGCGTCCGCGTCGGCGCACGCGTCACCGGCGTCTCCCGCGCCGGCCGCGACCGGATCGTGGACGCCGACCGCGAGCAGCAGCCCTTCACCATCAACATCCTGAACGCCGACGCCACCGAGGAGCGAATCACCGCCCGCGCCATCATCGACGCCTCCGGTACGTGGTCCACCCCCAGCCCCATCGGCGGTGACGGCCTCCCCGCCCTCGGCGAGAAGGTGGCGGTCGACCGGATCTCGTACCGGATCCCCGACCTGAAGGACCCGGTCGTCCGCGCCCGCTACACCGGCAAGCGCACCGCCGTCATCGGCTCCGGCGCCTCCGCCTTCACCGCCCTCGCCTACCTGGCCGAGCTCGCCAGGGAAACCCCCGGCACGCGCGCCGTGTGGATCCTGCGCCGCGGTATCAGCGGCTCCACTTTCGGCGGCGGCACCGCCGACCAGCTCCCCGCCCGTGGCGCCCTCGGCCTCGCGGCGAAGGCGGCCATCGACAACGGCCATGCCGACGCCGTCACCGGCTTCCGCACCAGCAGTGTCGAGAAGTCCGGAGACCAGCTGGTCCTGGTCGCCGAGGACGGTCGCCGTCTGGATCCGGTCGACGAGGTCATCGTCCTCACCGGCCTGCGCCCCGACCTCTCCTTCCTGAACGAGCTCCGCCTGGGCCTCGACGAGCGCCTCCAGGCCCCGGCCGAGCTCGCCCCCCTGATCGACCCCAACCAGCACTCCTGCGGCACCGTCTACCCGCACGGTGTCAACGAGCTCTCGCACCCGGAGAAGGACGTCTTCCTGGTCGGCATGAAGTCGTACGGCCGCGCCCCCACCTTCCTGGCCATGACCGGCTACGAGCAGGTCCGCTCCATCGCCGCCGCCCTCGCCGGCAACATCGAGGCCGCCGAGCGAGTTGAGCTCACCCTCCCCGAGACCGGCGTCTGTGGTGGTGCGGGCCTGTTCGACGAGCCCGAGGCTGCCGAAGCGACCGGTGGCGGCTGCTGCGCGGCGCCCGCCACGCTCGCCATCGGCGCCCCGGCCTCTTCCGGCGGCTGCTGACCGGCAAAGTGACAAACCTTCACAGCGGCGCGGCCGCGATCGGGACGGGGGGCCGGTCGCGGCCGCGCGCCGCGCTGCCCGCCCTGTGCGCCACCCAGATCACCAGCTGGGGCATCGTCTACTACGCGTTCCCCGTCCTCCTGTCACGCCTGACAGCCGACACCGGCTGGTCCGTTAACGCGGCAACGGGCGCGTTCTCCATGGCCCTTCTCGTCTCCGGCGTGGTGGGCATCCCGGTCGGCCGCGTCCTCGATCAGCGCGGTCCCCGCGCGGTCATGACCGTCGGCTCGGTCATCGGTGTGCTCGCGCTCTTGGTGATCGCGGCCGCCCCCAGCCTGCCCGTCTTCTTCCTGGGCTGGATGCTGGCGGGCATTGCGATGGCGGCCACCTTCTACCCGCCCGCCTTCGCCGCCCTCACCCGCTGGTGGGGCCCCGACCGCATCCGCGCCCTGACCATCGTCACCCTCGCCGGCGGACTGGCCTCCACCGTCTTCGCCCCGCTGACCGCCGTCCTGGCCGAACACCTCAGCTGGCGGCAGACGTACGCGGTCCTCGCCGTGATCCTCGCGGCCATCACCATCCCCGCACACGCCCTGGCCCTGCGCGCCCCGTGGCCTGCCGCCCCACCCCAGCCACCAACAACGGACCGCACCCCGATCCCCCGAAGTCGCCCCTTCCTCCTCCTCGCCTCGGCCTTCACCCTCTCCAGCTTCGCCATGTACGCGGTGGTCATCGGCCTCATCCCACTCCTCACCGAGCGCGGCGCCAGCGCCTCAACAGCCGCCTGGGCGCTGGGACTCGGCGGGGCAGGCCAGACCCTCGGACGCACCGTGTACGCAAGCCTGTCGGCCCGCACATCGGTCACGTCCCGCACGGCCACCCTCATCGCCCTCGGCGGCGCCAGCACAGCCGCTCTTGCCCTCGTCCCTGGCCCGATGCCCTTGCTGGTCGTCCTCGCCCTCCTGGCGGGAATCGTCCGCGGCAACCTCACCCTCCTCCAGGCCACCGCCGTCACCGACCGCTGGGGCACCACGCACTACGGCCGCCTCTCCGGTCTCCTCGGAGCCCCCGCCCACATTGCCGCAGCCCTCGCCCCATGGGCCGGCGCCGCCCTCGCGGGTCCCCTCGGCGGCTACGCACACCTCTTCGCAGCCCTTGCCGCCCTGTCGCTCATCGCGACGATTCTTGCGGTCATATGCCGGGCGAGGCGGTAGCGGGTCAGGACGCGGTGGACGGTCGAGGGCACCAGCCGCAGGTGATGGGCGATGCGGGCGGGTCCCCAGCGGCGGACGAGGCGGACGTCGACATCCGGCGCTCCGTGCGGGTCGGGGTCCGGCGCGGGCTGTGGCGGGGACGCGAGGACCGGTCGCGCATGCCCGCTTCGCCGTGATCGCGGTAGCGGTCGGCCCACCGCTGGGCCGTCGTCGGCGAGACCTGGAAGCGCTCGGCTGCCCGGCGGTAGGTCCAGCCGTCCACGACCACACAGCGGGCCAGGCGCAGCCGTCCGGTCTCGGTCAGGGGTGCATTACGGTGGGGCATGAGGGCCTTTCGGTCGGTGTAGATGTCGCAATCCACACCGAACCCGGAAGGCCCTCACCCATTCAAGACACCTAGCCGAGACCTCCATCACCCGTCCGCAACCTCCCGGGGCAATACACCTAGTCCGGCCATGGATCCGATGCCTGCGCCCCGGCGCATCGCGGCTGCTCTGTTCACGCTGCGGGCGCCTGATTCACCCGTTCGCCTGGTGGACGGGCTGGGGCAGCGGGCAGGCTGGCGGGGTGAGTGAGACGCATGCACGGCGGGTGTACGGCACAGACGACGACGGCCGTGTGAGCCGGTCCCGGGACACGAGTACGTGGACCTGGTGGGCGGCCCCCTCGACGGCGAGCTACTCGACGTCACCGGCTGGTCCGTACAGGAGCGGACGGAGGGCGTGCTCCTGGTTACTGACCTGGGGCTGTTCGGCCCCGGCGGCCGGGCGCTCTACAGCCCCTCCGAAGCCGATCCTGCGAAGCCGATCCTGAGGGACCGCTCCTCTGGGACGGCGGTACTCCCTGATCCGACGAAGGGCAAAAGGCCCTCATCCGCGGGCGGCAGGGCCAGTCGACCGGTGTTCCCGCCGACTGGGCCCGCGTGCGCATAGGCGGCTCTCGGGTGACCCGGGAACCGTCGAGCCGTGGAGTGCGGCGGCGGGAGGGGTGAATGACCTCCCCCGGTCCCGCCGCCGCAGCAGCACCAGGCTACGCCCGCTCCGGTAGACGAGTACAGGCGCATGGTCCGGGCGAGGAACCGCCTCAAACGCCCCGACGGCGGGGCCCATCCCGTACGTCCCCGACGTTCGAGGTCAGCGCAGGGGCTGGGCGCGGGCGGCCTCGAGGCTGCCCGTGATGGTGAAGACCGTGTCTGCACCGGTCATCTCCAGCAGGCGGGCGAGCTGGTCCTGCAGGGGGCCGACGAGGATCAGGCATCCACGGCGATGAGTGGTCAGCAGGGCGTTGAGCATGGAGGAGTCGGCGAAGGTCACCTGCGCCACGTCGATGATGATCCGCCTGACGCCCTCGTCGGCCACAGCCTCTTGAGTGGCGGCAATGAACGGGGCAAGGGTGTCCATGTCGAGATCGCCCCGGCACACGATGATCCGCGTGTCGCCTTCATCGGGCAGCACCAGCATGCCCTCGCTGTCCATGCCCCTGTACCCCTTCACGCCTGTGGCTGCGGTCAGCCCCGAACGAAGCAGTCACAGACTGCCCTCACGCCGATCCTCACATACCTACTCGACTGGCTGGCACCTCGGGGGACAAGGAGCGGCTTCGTGGCCAGCGCAGAGTGGAGTACGCCACAACAGCAACTTGGCAAGGGCAGGAGTGCCCCCGCTGGACTCCTCTGGCCCTATCGGCGAGGGCGGTCGTCCGACCCGGGGCATCGTGCACCAGCGGCCCGGGCGTGGCCCCGGGCAGGACCACCCGGGACCGCACTCAGCTCACCCGCGCTCGGATGCTGGGGAGATGCGACAGACTGCCAGCCGCCGAACCCATGCAGACCAGCGACTCGCCGCACACCGGCCGCTTGGGGTGGGCGGTGGTACCCTCAACGCCCGTTCGAGGTCGAGTCGGTCTCGGGCAGATCGTCGGCGGGCCTACATGCCTGGTTGCCCGGTCGCCCAGAAGTCCGGAATCTTCCGGACGTGGTTGCAACGTGGAGCGCGGCCGGTATATGCCCGGTGCCGCGCCGCCTCCTTCCGGCCCGGAGCCCGCCCGTACGACCTCTGCGCCGACGACCCCGAGCCGGCGTTCGAACGCTCCCTGGCCGCCTACCTCACCCACCCCGCCTGGACCTCGGCGCCCGCCGCGCTTCGCGAAACGGCGCCCGGTAGCTCCGGTTGACCTCCCGTCGGCGGAACTTCGCGCCCGCCCCGTCCCCTTTGCCCCGGACGCCGCGCGCGGCGCCGGTGACTTCGCCGTACGACGGCGCCCGGTACCGACCTGAAGGAGAATTTGTGACCCATCCGCTGCCCCATGGCACCCGCGTCACCCACATCGGCCAGCAGTGGGCGACCGGTTCGATCACACCCGAGGGAACCGCCGAGGTACTCGAGGTCCGCGGTCCCTATTCGGACAGCAGCTACGAGTACCGCGTGAGGGCCACCCGCGACTTCAGCCGTCGGCCCGGCCCCGACAACCCGATGGACCGGGAGGTGTGGTGGTCCTCCCGGGCTGTGCGCCTGACATGCCCCGGGTGACCGGTTGTCCTGTGACACGGAACCTGGATCCGTTGCCAGCGAAGTTGGACCGCCGTGAGCTACGCCTGCCACTGCCGCCCGGGAGCAACAGCGGTGCAGGCGGGGTGTCGCCAGGCACCTGTGGTGAGGGTGGCGCAAGATTCGATAATGCAGGATTCTGTGAATTCAGGCATTCGTGTACCGTCATTGCGTGCTGACTCTCGCTGCTGACATCGAGGTGCTGGCGCGGTTCGGCCGCGCCCTCGCCGACCCGATCCGCTGCAGGATCCTCCTCGTCCTGCGCGAGGCCCCGGCCCACCCGGCCGACCTCGCCGACTCCCTGGGCATCTCCCGCACCCGGCTGTTGAACCACCTGGCGTGTTTGCGCGACTGCGGACTGGTCGTCGCGGTGCCGGTCGGCCGCCGCACCCGCTACGAGCTCGCCGACGAACGCCTCGGGCACGCGCTGGATGACCTGCGCACCGCCGTGATGGCGGTCGAGGCCGACAAGACCTGTGTGGACGCGGACGAGAAGGGCTGCTGCTGAGACGACCGCTGAGATATCCATCGGCATAGACCCCTCCCCGGTCCGCCGGGACGCGCTCGCCAAGCGGATACGGCTGCTGGTCGCGGCCACCATCACCTACAACGTCATCGAGGCGGCCGTCGCGATCACCGCCGGGACGATCGCCTCCTCCACCGCGCTGATCGACTTCGGCCTGGACGCGGTGATCGAGGTCTCCTCCGCGGCCGCCGTGACCTGGCAGTTCTCCGCCCGCGAGCACCGCAGTACGCGAGGCGCGGGAGAAGCGCACCCTGCGGATCATCGTGGTGTCGTTCTTCGCGCTCGCCGCGTTCGTCAGCATCGACGCCGTCCGCGCGCTGGCCGGGACCGGCGAGGCTGAACGCTCCATCCCCGGCATCGTCATCGCCGCCCTGTCCCTGGCCGTGATGCCGTTCCTGTCCGCCGCCCAGCGCAAGGCCGGCCGCGAGCTCGGCTCCGCCAGCGCCGTCGCTGACTCCAAGCAGAACCTGCTGTGTACCTACCTGTCCGCCGTTCTCCTGGTCGGCCTGGTCCTCAACGCCACCCTCGGCTGGTCCTGGGCCGACCCCATCGCCGCCCTCGTCATCGCCGCGATCGCGGTCAAGGAAGCCGCGACGCCTGGCAGGGCAAGGGCTGCTGCGCGGCCCCCGCCGCCGTTGCGACCACATCGGTGGCTGAGGCCGACGCGTGCGGTTGCCGTTTCGGGTGCGACTGCTGCGAATGATCGGCGGCTCCGGTGCTGCCAAGAACGGACAGCACCCGTCGACTGACTCCCCGTCTAGGGCGGGGGGTGGCCTTCCTGGGCCTCGCTACCCGTTGTAGCCGTTGTTCGACCAGTCGGTATTCGGCCTGGTTACGGCTGCAGTTCCCGGCGGAAAGGCAAGGCAGACTGGCCGGGTCCTCGGTTTCTGGGTATCGGCGGACCTTTCGCCTCGCCTGCGGCGCACGCCCGTGGTGCGATGAAACAGGGGGTCGGGAAGGAGAGAGCGATGATCCCACCGGCAGGGGAGCGCAAGAGTGGCACGGGCCCTGTGTCGGTCCGCCCGCTGGGTGAGGCGGACCTGGATCGGGCCGACGAGATCTTCAGGGTCGCCTTCGGGACGTTCCTCGGGGCTCCCGAGCCGAAGACGTTCTTCGGGACCGCCGACTACGTCCGCACTCGCTGGGCGGCCGATCCAGAGGCGGCCTTCGCAGCGACGGTCGAGGGCGAAGTTGTTGCATCGAACTTCGCCGTCAACTGGGGCAGCGTCGGGTACTTCGGCCCGCTGACCGTACGTCCGGACCTGTGGGACCAGGGCGTCGGCAGGCGTCTCATGGAGCCGGTCATGGACTGCTTCGACACCTGGGAGAACCGCCACCTGGGCCTGTTCACCTTTTCGCACAGTCCGAAGCACCTCGAGCTCTACCGTCGGTACGGTTTCTGGCCCCGATTCCTCACAGCCATCATGAAGAAGCAGGTCGCAGGCAGCGCAGGGGTCCCCGGCCGAGTGCTGTACGGCGAGCTTGCTGCCGCCGAGCGACTCGACGCCCTGAGCCTCTGTCGCACACTGACCGGGGGCGTGTTCGAGGGCCTGAGCGTGGAACGCGAGATCGTGGCCACGCACGCGCAGGGACTCGGTGACACCATCCTGCTCCAGGGGGCCGGCTCCGAGCTCGATGGCTTGGCCGTCTGCCACTGCGGAGCCGGGTCGGAGGCCGGAGAGGACGTGTGCTTCGTCAAGTTCGGCGCCGTGCGCCCTGGCCCGGAGGCGTCTGACCGGTTCGAACGACTGCTCACCGCGTGCGAGCGGCTCGCCGCCGAGCGCGGCCTGGGGCAACTGGACGCCGGAATGAACCTGGCCCGCCAGGATGCCTACCGGCGAATGGTCGACCGCGGTTTCCGCACTTGGTTGCAGGGCGTGACCATGCACAGGCCCAACGAACCCGGCTACAGCCACCCCGACGCCTACGTGATCGACGACTGGCGCTGAGACCCCGCCGCGCTCGGCCCGCGAGGAAGGCCCGGTGCTGCCCGAACCCGTGACCATTCCGCGTCGGCGCCGGGGTTGCTTTTCAGCGGGGGACCGCAGATGTGACTCGACCAGCGCGAGATACCCCGGCCGAAGTCCTGGCGAACCCTCGGCACCTGACCTCGACCGATCCAAGATCCCCGACTGTCAAGCTGAGTTCAGGAGCCTTCGATCGGCCCGGGCCGATCCCATCCTGGCGCCCGCACGTCGATCATCACCGGTGCGAGATCGCGGCCGGCCTCCGTGAGGTGGTATTCGAAGCGCAGTGGGCGCTCGCTGTGGGCGTGGCGCTCGACCACGCCCACCTCTTCCAGTGCGCGAAGAGAAGGCCTGCCGGAGACAGCCGCCGACCTGGTCGTAGCCGGTGACGATGTCGGCAGCGCGGGCCCCGATGCGCGGCCACTGGAGTCGTGTCACACCGGTACATGTACCCCTCGTGCCGGCCGAGGCCATGCCCGAGCCCGTGAACATCCTCCTGGTGGGGCAGGGGGCTGCGCCGGGTCTCCTCGCCGCGATCCTTCGTCCACCTCTTCACCACGATGAGCTCTCCGCTGGCCGTCTCTGTCAATGGCCTCCCAGCAGATCAACGGTAGAGTCCGGCCATCCCACCACACCCCGCTGACATCACTTTCCGTGAGCCTCCACAGAAAGTGAACCAGAGCCGTAACTCACGGACAAAGCGGCGCCGTTGAGGCGTGTGCTGTCGGTCCGGGCCTCGAGTGCGCGTAGTACGGCCACCATGTCCTCGCCGCCGTAACCCTGCGCCACGGTCTCCTCATAGAGGTTGTGGCAAACGTCGAGGAGAGGAGAGGCAAGCTTGGCCTTCCGGGCGGCTTCCGCGATCAGCCGGTTGTTCTTCAGGACGTCCGTAGCCGCCGCCTGGACTGCGAAGTCGCGGGCCAGCAGTTTGGGGGCCTTCAGGCGGGAGACGGCGCTGGCCATCGGGCCCGCGTCCAGGACGTCCAGGAGTAGGCGCTGGTCGAGTCCGTACCGGTCGGCGAAGTGGAACGCCTCGGTCAGACCGGTGACCAGCGTGATCAGGAACAGGTTCACCGAGAGTTTCATCAGCAGGGCGTCCGGGACCGGGCCGCAGTCGAACGTTTCTCGGCACATGGGGGCGAGCAAGGGCCGCACGGCCTCCACGGCGTCGGCGTCACCTGCCAGCATCGACACCAACTGCCCCTGCTCCGCCGGGACGCGGGAACCGGAGACCCGGGGCCTCGACGTATCTCCCGCCCGCAGCCCGGATGTCGTCCTGAAGGCTGCTCGAGTACTCCGGCGAGGTCGTCCCCATGTGGACGACGGTGTGTCCGGCGACGCATGCGGCGAAGTCCCGGGTGCCGCGTCCCAAGACCGCGTCGACGGCGGTCTCGTCGGCCAGCATGAGGATCACCATGTCGGCTCGCTCGAAGACCTCGGCAGGGCTCGCCGCGACCTCGGCTCCGACGGCTCGCAGGGGCTCGCATTCGGCCGCGGTGCGGTTCCAGACGACAAGGGGCGTCCCCGCTCGCGCGAGGTTGAGCGACATGGGCCTCCCCATGACCCCGAGACCGAAGAAGCCTACGTACATGATGCACCGCCGTTTCCGGCCCACGACGAGACCGAGCTTTCACTGCTGCAGGCTATGACAGCGGTCATAGTACTCGGACCTACGACGGTGGTCATAGGGTGGTCTTTTGGAAGACTCCCGGAACGGTGGAACGGTGGTGGAGGTCGAGGATGGCGGCAACAGAGATGTCCCGACGCGGACCACGTGAGCGGATGGTCTTCAGCGCGGCCCAGCTCATCCGGCGCGACGGGGTCGCCTCAACGGGTATGCGCGAGGTCGCCGCCGACGCTGAGGCGCCGCGCGGTTCGCTCCAGCACTACTTCCCCGGCGGCAAGGAGCAGCTCGTCAACGAGGCGGTGGGCTGGGCTGGCCGGTACGCGGGTAACCGGATCGCCCGCTTCCTCGCCGCGCTGCCCGAGCCGACACCCAGCGGCCTGTTCGCCGAGATGGTGCGCCAGTGGACCGACGAGTACGAGGCCGCCGGTTTCGCATGTGGATGCCCCGTTGCCGCCGCAACGGTGGACTGCGCGGAGTCCACCGTGTCCACCCGGGAGGCCGCATCCGCCGCTTTCAGCACCTGGAACGGCTCGGCGGCCCTGGCCCTGGCAGAGATGGGCGTGCCCGAGGAGCGGACCGAAGCGCTCGCCACCCTCATGATCAGCGCCCTGGAGGGGGCGATCCTCATCGCCCGCGCCGAGCGGGACATCCGCGCTCTCACGGCGGTGACCCGGGAACTCGGCCCCCTCCTCGACGCCGCGGTGAGCAAGGCCGACTGACCGCCACCCCGGGAGTGTCCAATGTGAAGTTTCCCCTCTGATCTGGACAGGTTGCTACTGGGACGTATGGGTCCCGGAGGAAGCAGTTCAGATCAGAGGGGGAACTTCAGGACCGCGCGAGGCAAACGGCCGACCGAACGGTGACTGGGTGCGACTTCGCGGGCGACCAGGTGCGCCGGGTCCAGCACGCCCCGTCCTGGGCGTCGCCGCGACCTCGTCAGCGGCTGGCTACTGACTTCGGCTCTTCAGGGTGAAGTCGGTATGTCGACCCGTTCGTCCCGGCCCTTCAGTCGTCGGTGAGGGCGATGGTCGCGGTGATGTGCTTTCCGTCGGGTCCGCGCTCGATTCCGAAGGCGCGGGCTACGCCCATGACGATCGCGAGTCCTTGTTGTCCGATGCGCAGGGGGTCGGTGGGAAGGATCGCGGGCGGGTTGGGTTGCTGTCCCATACCGCCACATCCATGAAGCCGTCCCGGACTTCCAGGTGCAGCAGGCTGGGGGCGCGTATTTTCGGGTGTTGGTGACGAGCTCGCTGACGACGAGTTCCACGACGTCCCGGGCACGCTCGCTGACCGGCAGGTGGTGGACGTCTTGGACGTCGGCGAGGAATCTGCGGGCGAGGTGGCGGGCTGCGGCGTCCGACGTCCTCGGCGTGCCGGGTTACCTGGAACACCGGGCCCGCCCCTGCCTCATTGCTCAGCTGGACACGCTGATAGAACCCCGTCATGACGTATCGATTCACCGCCCGCGCCGCGCGAACCGAGATCGACCCTGACGGCTACTTCACCGAAGCCGCCCTTGCCGAGGGCGAGGACGGAAGCGGCTTCATCTTGACGTTCATGGCGGGAGAGGAGGAGCCTGATGATCAAGAGGTCGCCCTGGGGATGGACACGCACTGCCTGGTCACAGCCGGGCAAGGGACCGCATATGGCTGTGTGCGGGAAGCTGTTCTGACGGGCGACGTCCTCCGCGTCTCACTCGACCCTGATGCGCTGGAAGACCTGCGGTTGACCGACAGTGAGATCGAGGCTGTCATCGAAGCGCCGGCTGAAGACATCGTCCTGTTCCGCGAAGTCCTCGCCCAGGTGCTCGGCTACGGACGGGCGGACGCTCTGCCCACCCGTGTAGGCATCTGACCAGTCGGCTCGGCGTCGTGCACTGGCGCTACCGAGCACCCCTGCTTCCTGGCCAGTGCGATCGCCACGCGCTCACCGAACGTTCCCAGTGCCGGCAGGGGGCCCGCGGAGACGAGTCCAGGGTGCCCCTGCTCCGTCTCTTCGGCGGGGGACAGGGGGACTCTGTTGGGCGGCGCCTGGGTGTGGGTGGGTTCCGCACCCCCCGACCGAGCCACGGCTTCCGCCCATCTGCTCGGTGTGCGGGGCGCTGTGGTCGTAGGGGACCGGAGTTGTGGACTTGGCCCACGTTCCGGCCTGGGCACGGCTGCCGTTGCCGGCCGGGTTAGGGGGTGGTGTTGTCGGTGATGGTACCGATGTGGGTCCAGCCGTTGGGGCCGGACGAATCACCTCCGTTGAAGAGGTAGGCGGTGATGCTGCCCGTGGGGCCGGTGAGGAGGTAATCGGCATGGGTGTCGGCGTTGAAGTCGACGAGGTGGACCCGGTCCTGGGTGGTGGTTACTCCGGTGGCTGTCTGGTCCAAGGGCTGCCAGCCGCCGTGGCCGTCGCCGCCGCGGTTGAGGTGGGTGGTGAGGCTGCCGTCGGGCTTGACGGTCCAGTAGTCGGCTCGTCCGTCGCCGTCGTAGTCGGCGAGGCGGATGCGACTGCGGTCGCTCGTGGTTCCATAGCCGACCTGGCCCATGTGCTGCCACGGGGCGACCTTGTCACCGCCCCGGTTGAGGTAGGCGTGGACGGCTCCGCTGTCGGCGATGGTGAGGTAGTCGCCCCTGCCGTCTCCGTCGAAGTCGGCGATGCGGACCTGCTCGGGCCGGTTCGTCGCCCCGTAGGCGACCTTGCCGAGGTCTGCCCATCCACCGCCGGTGTCACCGCCCCGGTTGAGGTGGACATTGACGGATCCGTCGGTGTTGACGGCCCAGTAGTCGCTACGGCCGTCACCGTCGAAGTCCGCGAGGTGGACACGGCCGCGGTCGGTGGTCGTTCCCGTGGCGACGGTGCCGAGGGACTTCCATCCGCCCCCGGGGAGTCCACCCTGGTTGAGCCAGGCGCGTACCTTGCCGTCGTCTGAGATGGTGAGCCGGTCAGGGCGTCCGTCGCCGTCGAAATCGGCCCATCGCACGCTCCCGGAGCCCCCGGCTTCGGTTCCGGTCCGCGAGACGCGCGGCCGGACGGCCCAGCCGTCGGTGACGGCCTGCTCGATACCGGCATGGTAGGCAGCGGCCATCTTGCGGTAGCCGGCGTCGTTGGGGTGCAGCTGATCGGGCAGCTCAGCCGCGACGTCGAGCCGCGGTGGGGCGACGTAGCGGAAGTGCTCTCCGCGGCTTCGGCGGCCGGCTTCCTCGTCGGCGATGGAGGAGTTGAAGTCCCTGGTCTGCTGCTCGAGTCCGGGGGTGTCCGGGAGGAGGCCCTGGACGATGATGTCCACTCCGGGCTGGTTCGCCTGGATGCGGTCGACGAGTGCCGACAGGTTGGCCGCCGCCGTGAGGGGGTTCACGCTGTGGTGTCTCAGGTCGTTGATGCCCAGATGCAGCAGCACCACATCAGGGTCTGCGGCGGTCTGCCACTGGTCGATGCCGGACCGGATGCCGTCGATGGTCCAGCCGCTGCGGCCTTCATTGTCCGGGTCTTGGACGCTGCCGGAGGCTCCTGAGCCGACGAAGTCCGCGGTGTAACGGTTCTGGCCGTTCATCAGGTCCCATAGGGGGGAGCGGTAGCCGGCGCCGTGAGAGCTGCCGACACCGACGGTGATGGAGTCGCCGAGCGGCATGATCTTGATCAGGGGCGGTGTCGGCTGCGGCGCAGCGGCGGCTGTCCCGCCGCCCAGGGCAAGCAGGCCCAGAGCTCCGATGAGGGTGATGCTCAGGGACACGGTGTGTTTGGTCACGTCGGTCTGTGGCCTTCGGTAGAGCGGGCCCGGACACCGGAGGCCAAGGGGCGCTTGACTCCGCGCGGGCCGGAGGACGGGGAAGACCGGGCGCCCGCTGAGCGCCCGGCCCGTGAACGCGCCCGCCCGCCACCACGTGAGCCGAGGTGACGGGCGGGCTGACAGGTCCACGGCTGCCTGGCGGCTCCTATCCGGGCTGCCGGGCGAGCGGGGTCACCTGGGAATGGGACTCACAGCGGGCCGGGAGTCACACGCCGCCGTAGGCGACCTTGCCGATGTTGGTCCAGCCGTTGGGGCCGGACGTGTCGCCGCCGTTCCAGCGGTAGACGGTGGCGCTGCCAGCCGTGTCCTTGTCGGCGAGGACGTAGTCGGCGTGGGTGTCGGCGCTGAAGTCGACGAACTGGACCTTTGTGTGGTCGGTGGTCGCACCGGTGGTGATCTGTCCGACCCACTGCCAGCCGTTGGCGACGACGTCGCCGCCGCGGTTGAGGTAGAGGTCGACCCCACCGTTGGCCTTGACGACGAAGTAGTCGGCCCTGCCGTCACCGTCACTGTCGGCGAACCGGACTCGGGCGCGGTCGTTGGTGGCGGTGGTGACCTTGCCGATGCCCTGCCACGGCGCGACGCTGTCGCCGCCGCGGTTGAGGTAGACCTCGAAGTTGTTGGCGTCGTTGAACACGATGTAGTCCGTGCGGCCGTCGCCGTCCCAGTCGGCGAAGCGGACCTTGCTGACGTCGGCGGTCACGCCGGAAGCAACCTGGCCGATCTCCTCCCACGGTGCGACCTTGTCGCCGCCGCGGTTGAGCCATGCCTTGACGGTGCCGTCGGGGTTGACGACGAGGTAGTCGAACTTCCCGTCGCCGTCGAAGTCCGCCAGGCGCACGCGGCTGCGGTCGGTGGTGGTGCCCACCGCGACTTGGCCGAGCTCGGTCCACCCGCCGGCACCGTCGCCACCGCGGTTCAGCCACACGGAGACGGCGCCGTTGTCGGCGATGGTGATGTAGTCCGGCTTGCGGTCACCATCGAAGTCCGCCCAACGGATGCTGCTGCTGCCACCGGCCTCGTTCACCGCCGCAGAACGCCGCGAACTCAGCTCGCCGATCCACGCACCGAGGTCATCCACCCGGGCGGCCACGGCGTTGGTACGGGTCTCAGTCGGGCTGGTCCCCAGGCAGCCACCCTGCCAGGACCGG
>NZ_JBHXQN010000088.1:0-16991 GCF_042717785.1 Streptomyces sp. NPDC058619 | reverse complement strand
ACAAGGACACCCCGCCCGACCAGGCTGCCGCCGCGCTCGGCCTCAGCGCCGCCAACACCCGCAAGCTGCTGGCCCGCTACGGCCGCTGGAGTCCCTACCGCTGACCGGCCGGACGGACGCGACGGAAACGCCGCGCGGGGTTCTCCGGTGGGGCGCCGGGTGTGCGGCCTCCGTCGCGGCCCTGCTGGCCAAGGCCGCACCCCCGTACGGCCGAACGTACCCTGCCGACACCCGCCACCTCGCCGCCCAGTGCTCTACCCGGTGACGCCGAGCATGTTGTCAGGGCTGCAGTACGGGCAGGCCTCGATGCCCTCGGCGAGCATCCGGCGCACCTGCTCGGCGTCAGCGGGCTTGCCGCGGCCCATGCTGCAGTCCCGGCGTGGACCCGGAGCCCCTTCAGCCCGCTGCCGGTCCGGATCCCCTCGACCTTCCACTCAGGCGGCGCGGGAGGCGGCCGCCGGGCCCGGACCTCGGCGAGCTCGGCCTCCAGGGCGGCGATGGTCTGTGCGGCCTGCCGCTGCTGCCAGGCCAGCCACTCCGCCACGGCCCGCCAGCTCTCCAGCCGGGCCTCCAGCTCACCCACCACGATCACCCTCCTCCTCCGGCTCGACCACGAACCTGCCGCCGATGAGCCGCACCACGACCTCCGGCTCGCCGCCGGGCGCGTCCTGGGCGGCTCGCCACAGCCGCGTACGCCCCACCCGGCCCGGGTCGCCGTCCGCCCAGTACGGGTGGTCGCCGATCCGGCAGGAGAGCCGCAACAGCTCCGCCCTCAGCTCGGCCGCCCCCGCGCCCGGGTGCCCGGCGAGCCGGTTGTAGAGCCGCATCCAGGCCTGCTGGAGGGCAACCAGATCCGGGGGAAAGCGGTCGGAGGGTCTCGGGCCGCCCGGGTCTCTGCTCACGCCGCGGTCGTCCACCCGCGGGCGCGAGCCTGCCGGCACAGCTCCGCCCCGCCCGCGCGGGAGCGGCCCGGCGCCGCCCAGTACGGGTGGCCGTACAGCCGGCAGGACAGCACGATCAGGCGCCGCCGGAGCACCGCGGTGCCCGCCCCGGCCTGGGCACGGGCGAGCGCGTCATAGGTACGCAGCCACGCGGCCTGCAGCGCCACCAGGTCGTCGGGGAAACGGAACGATTCCATCCACCAAGTGGAACATGTGTTCGATTTCAGAGGGGAGCGGCACGCCCTTCCCTCGCCGACCGGCTGTGACTTAGCGCTGTAATTGGCCCCTGAGCGTTCTTGTTGGCCCGGTGAGCGTTGTACTTGGCCAAAGGCCCGAGTCAACCCGGCGGGTAGGCCCGAGGTGGAACGCGATGAGGCCCCCTCTACCCTGGCCCGATGATGGATGCGGATGCGCGGGACTTTCGGGTCGGCGATGTGTTGTCGGTCGCTTGTCCGTTCACGCCGGCCAGGGTTGAGCAGGGCGTGACCTGGGACAACGTGTCCGTGCGATGGCCCTGGTGGGAAATCGACGGCGCCAGCGACTTCATCCACTGGAACGGCATCGTTGGCCTGGGCGTGGACACTGGCGAGTACGTCGCGCCTGAAGTGCAGGCAGAGCTGTACCGCACCGAACCGCCGCCCCACCATCTGAAGGCGGGAGACATCTGCAGGGTCGGAGTGCCCCCGACCGTGGTGCACGTGACAGCCGTCGACCACCATGATCCACCCCTGGAGACGGGCTGGCTCCCCCGCCCGAAACGGACGGTGACCGTGCTGCGCCACGGCCTGTCCTACCGCGAGTTTCCCGACGGGAGTCATGTCAACGGCTCCGGGTACGATCTTTATCCCGGCGACGGGATCCCCTTCAGCTTTGAACTGTTGATGCGGCCGTACACCCACCTCGACCCGGGCGACGAGGTCGCTGACGTCACTGGCCGGGCATGGCGGTTCGACGGGCCCTGGGAGTGGACGCCCTTCGACGGAGAACCCGTCGGCACGGGACCCAAGTGGCCACTCGTCCTGCTCACCCGCGCAGGAGCACCATGCTCCATTGAGCAAGCCGAGGCAGTGGCCGCGAGCACAGCGAACGGTTCGCACCAGGAGACGGTCCGAGACTGGATGTCACTCACTGGGGCCTCACCGACGCCCTGACCGGCGTCGTCGTCGTTGTCTTCGTCTTCCGAGGCTGAGCACGGACTTGGCCGGACGGGCCAACTACGGCGCTAAGTCACACCGGCTGGAGGCTCGCTCTGTACCGGCGGTCTGGTCGGCCGTACCGCGGCGGCGCGTGGTCTGGTCGGGTGGGACGCTGGAGGAGGGGCACAGCAGCGTGGAGGTTTGTGTGCGTCCGACCTGGTCAGGGGCTATTTCGTTCGGGCTGGTCACCATTCCGATCAAGGTCTACCCCGCTACCGAGTCGCACGCGGTGTCCTTCCGGCAGATCCACCTCGCCGACGGCGGACGGATCCGGAACCGGAAGGTCTGCGAGGTCGACGGCCAGGAGCTGCGGCAGGACGAGATCGGCCGCGGCTACGAGACCGCCACGGGCACGCTCGTGGAGATCACCGACGCCGACCTCGACAACATGCCGCTGCCCACCGCGAAGGCCATCGAGATCGTCGCGTTCGTCCCGGCCGACAGCATCGACCCGATCCAGATCGGCGCCTCCTACTACCTCGCCGCCGACGGCGTCGGCGCCAAGCCGTACGAGCTCCTGCGCCAGGCCCTGCAGCGCAGCAGCAAGGTCGCCGTCGCCAAGTTCGCGATGCGCGACCGCGAGCGCCTGGGCCTCCTGCGCGTCATGGACAAGGTGATCGTCCTGCACGGGCTGCGCTGGCCGGACGAGATCCGCTCCACCGACCAGGTCCCCGTCCCCGACACCACCGTCACCGAAGCCGAGGTCGACGCCGCCGTGGCCCTCGCCGAAACACTGTCCGGGCTCGACATGAGCGAGCTGCGCGACGGGTACCGGGCCGCCTTGGAGCAGGTCATCGCCGCGAAAGCCGGCGGCGAGCGCCCCGCGGTCGCCGAGCCGGCCGAGCCGGCCTCCGCCGAGGTCGTCGACCTGATGGCCATGCTGGAAAGGTCCGTCGCCGACGCCAAGAGTGCCCGCACCGGCGCCGCCGACGCCACCATTCACGATCTCCCGGCCCCGAAGAAGGCCACCTCCAAGAAGACGGCCGCGAAGAAGAACTCGGCGGCGCAGGCCAAGAAGACGGCCGCGAAGCGGAAGCCACCCCAGAGCGCCTGAGCCCAGCAGATACCCGAACGGAATCCGCTGGGGCCACGGCCCTGGCAACGAGGGCCGCAGCCCGCCAGCCCGGTCATCCGCAGCGTGACCTCGCGCCGCCGAGGCGTTGAGACGGCGACACGTGCCAGCCGGCCCACCCACCCCGGGCCGGTATCCGTGTGACGGCCCCGCCCCCCGCCCGGCGACGGGGCCGTCGTCACGCCAGCGGCCGGACGAGGCTGCGCCACCGATGTCCGGCCACCGCCACGCTCAGATGCCGATGTTGCGCCCGTAGTACTCGCCGACCTGCGCGCGGTATGCGGCATCACCGCGGTGCTTGTCCTTGTCGTACTCCGGAGAGTCCTTGATCTGGTCCTTGGTCAGGTTGACCTGGACCTCCTTCTCCGCAACATCGACCCGCACGACCGTACCCGCGGGCAGCAGGACCTCCTTGCCGAAGATCCACGGACCGGTGTCCACCACGATGTAGGAGGACCCGACCTCCTCCGTCGCCTCGTCGACCTTGCCGATGTGCCCGTCCGACGCCTGGACCTTGAAGCCCACCAGGCTCGTGCCAGGGGTGTAGTGGGTCTCGGGGTTGTAGCTCCACATGTTCTCAGCCATGGGGAACGCTCCTTCTGCACTTGTCGATCATGACGCCGCGATCCCTTCCCGCCGCAGCCCCCCGTACAGCCTGGCGCTACGCCACCCGCCCGAAGCAGCCACCCGAATGGCCCGAGGATCAGGTCCCGCCCCGCGCCGCCCCGACCGCCGCCGGCGCGCGCTCTTCACGGCTGGGGTACCGCATCGCCTCCAGCGGCCGCTACGCCGTCGCGAACACCTTCATGAACGGAGACGCTCCCCGCCAGGAACCCTTGACGAACACCGACTGGTCCAACGGCGTCCTCGTCGACACCTCCGGCACCGACATCATGAGCGGCGCCTGGGCAACGACAACATCGACGTGGCGGACGGGGCCGGCGGCGACACCGCCAACGGTGGCCTGGGCTCCGACACCTGCACCGCCGATACCGGCGACACCCTCACCAGCTGCTGATACCGGCCCACCTGGGGCCGCAGAGTGCACGCGGTGCTACCGCGGACACCCTGCGGCCCTCCGCCAGGTCCCGACCTCCGAATCCAGCAGGCGTTTTACCGAGACTGGGGCCCGCCGCGCAGCCCACCGAGTCCGCCGCCGAGCCGACCAGGCTGACCACTGCGAACCCTGCATGATCCTGGGGGCGGTACCGGCTGCTACGGGCTCGTCGGGGGCACGCAAGGTAGCTCGTTTGGCGGATGGTCCGTTTGTTCTTGGCCCCGCTGCTCGTCATGGTGTGGGCGGACTACGGGAACTGCCGTCGCGCGATCCGCGCGGGGCCGGCCCGGTGGAAGGGATGTCCTCGTGTTTCGACGCACCGTGCTGGTGGCCGTCGCCGGCTTGGCGGTCAGTGCCTTGTTGACGACGCCGACCGTGGGTCAGGCCCGGCCGGCGAAGATGGCCGCGGACCCGAAGGTCACCGATGAGGTCTGGATGGACCTCACTGCCGGTGGGGAACCGGCCGGGCGGATCGTCATCGGCCTGTTCGGCAACATCGTCCCCAAGACAGCCAGGAACTTCAGGGAACTGGCCCAGAAGCCGCAGGGCGAGGGCTACAAGGGTTCGAAGTTCCACCGGATCGTCCGGGACTTCCACCTCCAGGGCGGGGACTACACCCGAGGGGATGGCACCGGTGGCCGCAGCATCTACGGGGAGAGGTTCGAGGACGAGAACTTCAATCTGAAGCACTACGGGGCCGGGTGGCTCTCGATGGCCAACGCCGGTGAGGACACCAACGGCTCGCAGTTCTTCATCAGCTTCACGAAGACCTCGTGGCTGGACGGCAAGCACGTCGTCTTCGGCAAGGTCGTCCGCGGCATGGACGTCGTCCGCTCCCTCGAGGACGACCTCACGGGCAACCGGGACAAGCCCCTGCGGGACATTGTGATCGCGGACAGCGGCACCCTTCCGGTGGAGGCGCCCTATGGCGTGCCGAGGGAGGGCGCGCTCTGACACCTCTGCCCCCAACCGGCCGGTGCCGGGCTTCTGGCTCCTCCCGCGAGTGCAGGCGCACCCACCGACCGCCCTGCGTCCTGGCGTCGACGTCCTCGCCGCGCTGCGCTACCTGCTCCGCGCGGCCGCCGAGCGTACCGACAGCCCGCTGTTCGTCTGTTCGTCCGCGTCGACCGGGGGGAACCACTTCCGCCCGGTCCGCGATGATGCCTTCCGTGATGCCGGCACCTCATGGGACGGTTCGGACGGCAGACTCATGGCACTCCCGGAACGGCGTGAGAAGTCAGTCCTTTCCGCATATGTGGCACATGTCGCCGTAGATCCGCGTGTTCAGTTGCGCTGAATGACGTTGCCCCGATGCCCTTGGGACAGGAACACCGCAGTGGCGAGGCCGAGCCCGAGGACACCGCACGCAACGATCCTGTGCCCCCATGCGCAGGACCCGTTGAGGCTCTAGGGTTGAAACGAAGACATACCAGTGATCAGGGGCATTCTCACTCGTCGCTCCTGCGCGGGGCATCGGCGGTCGCGATCGCCTCATCGTCAGCCGGCCACGTCATGGAGCAGTCGGCAGACATCGCCGTGGCACTGTCGCCCCTGCTGCCGCCGAGGCCGAGATCGAAGCCCAGGGCTGACGCAGCCCACCTCGGCACGCCGGGCAGCCGTTTCCATCCTGAGGACCACAGGGCCAGGCAGGAGTGCATCGATGTCTCAGAGCTCGAGCCCCGCCATGCGTGCGGTGCCTGCCAGCACGCCCGAGGAACGCGCGGCCTACGGCAAGGAGGCCCGGCGCCGCGCGCCACGGTCTGAGCACGCCGTGTACCGGCCGTCTCCGGACAGGTCGGACCCGCTGGCGATCCTGGAGGCGCAGTCCCTGGCGCGGGTGCCGGAGCTGGTCCCGATCCGCTACAGCAGGATGTCGGAGTCTCCCTTCCGGTTCTACCGGGGAGCCGCCGCGATCATGGCGTCCGACCTGGCCGGCAGCCCGGACTCGGGAATCACGGCCCAGCTGTGCGGGGACGCGCACCTGTTGAATTTCCGGCTGTTGGCATCTCCGGAGCGGCGGCTGATGTTCGACATCAACGACTTCGACGAGACACTGCCCGGCCCCTGGGAATGGGACGTCAAACGACTGTCAACGAGCCTGGTGATCGCCGCCCGCGCGAACGGCTTCGACGACGCCGAGCGCGCACGCATCGTGAGGTCTGCCGTGCGCTCGTACCGCGGGGCGATGCGCGGCTTCGCCGGCATGGGCAACCTCGACGTCTGGTACGCGAAGATCGACGCGGACCGCCTGGAGGCCCTCACCACGGGTCAGCTCGACAAGGGCGGACGGAAGAAACTGACCCGTGCCATGGCGAAGGCCCGCACGCACGACACCCTGCAGGTCTTCGACAAACTCACGGAACTCGTCGACGGTCGGCCGAGGATCGCGGCGGACCCCCCGTTGCTGGTACCGGTCGCGGACCTACTGCCGGACGTCGAGCGCAGCGCGCTCGAGCGTCGGTTCCGCGGGCTGCTGGAACGCTACGGCCTGACGATGGCAACCGACCGGCGGGTACTCCTGGAGGACTATCGGCTGGCGGACGTGGCCCGCAAGGTCGTCGGCGTCGGCAGCGTCGGTACCCGCTGCTGGATCTTGCTGCTGCTCGGCCGCGACGGCCGGGACCCGCTCTTCCTGCAGGCCAAGGAAGCCGACACCTCCGTGCTCGCCGCCCACGTCGGCGCGAGCCGGTACCGCAACCAGGGCGAGCGCGTGGTCTCGGGACAGCGGTTGATGCAGGCGGCGAGCGACATCTTCCTCGGCTGGGAACGGGTGGACGGGATCGACGGCAAGCAGCGCGACTTCTACATCCGCCAGCTGCACGACTGGAAGGGGATCGCCATGCCGGAGACGATGTCGCCCGGGCAGCTGGAGACGTTCGGCGAGGTGTGCGGCATCACTCTTGCCCGTGCGCACGCGCGGTCCGGCGACCGGATCGCGATCGCCGCGTACCTGGGCCGCGGCGAAGTCTTCGACCGGGCGCTCGTCGCCTTCGCCGAAGCGTACGCCGACCAGAACGAACGTGACCATAACATCCTGGTCGACGCAGTGAGCGCAGAGCGGCTACCGGCGCAAGAACTGCCAGCGGCCTGATCCCCAGCGTCTTCGGATTCAGGGGCAGCGGGACACAGGGGAGTCGTGGGTGAGCGCGCAAAGCATCTGCTCACCGCGTCTGTTGTCCGGGTAGGTTTCGATGAGCGAGCTCTGCCGTGAAGTCGTTCCATGGACGGGTGACGTCTCGGGCGGCAAGCTCGGCAGCCCGCTGGAAGTTGCCGTTCCTCGAATGCCCGGGGGCTTCGGTGTCCTTGTTGACATCCCCGTTGTGCTTGATGAGCTGGGCGCAGTCGGTGGGCTTGATACCCGTCGGCTGGAAGTCGGGGTAGCAACCCGTGGCCAAGTCTTCGGGGATGAGGCCAGCAGCTTCCCCGGTCCTCAGGCAGAAGCTGCGCGTGCACTGCACCGACGGCGCGAGGGCGAGTGCCTATCGGGTCCGGGCGTGGAGGAGCACCTTCATCCCCGGAACCAGGGCATCAGAGGGGCGCCCGTCCTGAGTACGGCGGCGCGCCCGGACGGCCGTGTGGTGCGGGCCTGCACCACGCGCCCGGACGGCAGTGTGGTGCGGGCCTGTACCTGCCCCCGCGTGGACTCGCCAGTGAGCGGCCGTTGTGGGGCGGCCGGCTTACTGGCGGGCCATGTGCATGCGCATCTCGCTTTCGGCGTCGAGGATGAGGTCGCCGGACAGGTCGACGGTGACGCTGTGGAGGGTGCCGGTGAAGGGGAACGGCGCCTGGTAGTCGGGGGTGACGGCAGAACCGGGGTTGGCGCCGCAGGCCATGCCGCCCGGGTTGAAGGTGATCGGGGTGGTGACCGGCATGTCGCTCTCGCCGACCAGGCGGCCGTCGATGTAGAGCTGGGCGCGGCCGGGTGCGCCCTTGCCGTGGGCGATGTCGGGGGCGCCGGTGGGCTCGAACTCGAAACGCAGCGCGTGCCGCCCCTCGGGCAGGCTCTCGCTGGAGACCACGTGGTGCAGGGCCCGCTGGACGTAGTTGTGGGCGTAGTGCAGGTGGCCGTCCTTGACGTAGAGGGACCAGCCGCCGGCGTTGGTGCCCTGGCAGAGCAGGACGCCCTGCGCGCCGCCGGGCGGGATCTCGACGTCGGCGGTGACGCTGTGCGGGCGGTTGAGGACCCGGGGTGCGACTGCGGCGGGCACGGCCTGGGTGCCCGAACGGAAGGTGTAGCTGGTGCTGTTCTGGGTGATCTGCGGGCGCTCGGTCATGATGCGCTGCAGGACGCTGCCGTCGATCGGCATCACGTTGTACTTGCCGGCCTCCACGTACCACAGGGCGATCATCTCGATGAGTTTGCTGCGGTGCTCCTGGGCGAGATTCCGGGTCTCGGCGATGTCCTCGTCGACGTGGTAGAGCTCCCAGTGCTGGGCGTCGAGGTCGTTGAGATCCGCCATCGTGATCGGAGTGCCGAACGGCCGCTCGGCCTCGGCGAATGAGGGGCCGGGCCAGGGGCAGACCGCCCGCCACCCGTCGTGGTCGATCGCCCGGTGCCCGAGCATCTCGTAGTACTGGGTGCGGTGGCGGCTCGCCGCGCCGGCGTCGTCGAAGGTGTGCGCGAAGCTGACGCCGTGCAGGGGCGACTGGGTGACACCCCGAATGGTCGCGGGCGCCTCGACGCCGAGCACGTCCAGGACGGTGGGGACCATGTCGATGATGTGCGCGAACTGGTCGCGGATCTCACCGCGGGCCCGGATGCCGTCGGGCCAGTGGACGAGGAACGGGTCGCTGACGCCACCGCGGTAGGTCTCCCGCTTCCACCGCCGGAACGGCGTGTTGCCCGCCCACGTCCATCCCCACGGGTAGTGGTTGAACGTGGTGGGGCCACCGAGCTCGTCGATCCGCGCCAGGCTCTCCTCCAGCGTCTCGGGCGCGTTGTTGAAGAACTGCACCTCGTTGGTGGTGCCGGTCACCCCGCCCTCGGCGCTCGCCCCGTTGTCGGAGACCACCATGATCAGCGTGTTGTCGAACTCGCCGGTCTCCTTCAGGAAGTCCACCAGCCGCCCGAGGTGGTGGTCGGTGTGGGAGAGGAACCCTGCGTAGACCTCCATCAACCGCGCGGCAAGTCTCCTCGCCTCCGGGGACAGTGACTCCCACGCGGGCACGTCCGGATCGCGCGGGGACAGCTGCGCGTCCGCGGGCAATACTCCGAGCTGCTTCTGCCGGGCGAAGGTCTGCTCGCGGTAGGCGTCCCAGCCGTCGTCGAACCGCCCCCGGTAATGGTCCGCCCACTCCTGCGGCACATGGTGCGGGGCATGGGTCGCACCGGGGCACAGGTTCAGGAAGAACGGCTTGTCCGGGGCGACCTGCTTGGCGTCGGCGATGAACGACATCGCCCGCTCCACGAGGTCCTCCGTCAGGTGATAGCCCTCCTCCGGCGTGGCCGGCGGTTCGACCTGGTGGTTGTCGTACACCAGGTCCGGATACCACTGGCTCGTGTCGCCGCCCAGGAACCCGTAGAACCGCTCGAAGCCCCGTCCCAGCGGCCACCGGTCGTACGGGCCCGCCGCCGATTCCTGTTCCGAGGGCATCAGATGCCACTTGCCGACCATGTACGTGTTGTAGCCGCGCTGCAGCAGCATCTCCGACAGGAACCCGTTCTCGAACGGGATCTGTCCGTTGTAGCCCGGGTAGCCGGTGGCCAGCTCCGTGATCGCCGCCATGCCGTTCGCGTGGTGGTTGCGGCCCGTGATGATGCACGAGCGCGACGGCGAGCACAGCGCGGTGGTGTGCATGTTGCTGTACAGCAGCCCGCCCGCGGCAAGCGCGTCCAGATTCGGCGTCTCGATCGGACTGCCGTAGCAGCCCAGCTGACCGAACCCGGTGTCGTCGAACACGATGAACAGCACGTTCGGCGCACCCGCCCCCGCCCGCACCGGCTGCGGCCACGCCGGACTCGACTCATCGGTCGTCCGCCCGACCACACCCGGGAACCGCTGCCCCGGCCCGTACTCACTCCACGACGACTGCGCCATCTGTCTCCGTCCCACCACCGGTGCGAACACCGGTGCTGTGTGTGCGGCTGTGCGGCCTGCAACGACCCAGAGCCCTGCCGCCGACCCGGGATCCGTATCGGACGGCCGGGCAGGAGTGCCCTGGCCCTGGCAGGGGCGCCCGGGCTCCTCCACGCTAGGACGCCACCATCACCACGGCGAGCGGGGTGCGCTGTCTGGTGTCCTCCCCGCGAGAAGCCGCGGGGAGGCAGCGCTCTTGCCTACACCCCCAGTGATACGCGAGTAGGTGGAGGCCTCCACCGGTCCACCGCCGCCAGGCGATCAGCTACCTCGGCTGGTCCTACGGCACCAACTCCTCCGGCGCCCTCATCGCCGTCGACTGCCTCGACCAACCGCACCCCAAGGACCCGCACCCCCTACTGGGACCTGCCCGACCGGGCGAACCGCGAGGCCGGGGCCCACGGCACCTCCAACGTCCTCGCCGAGCTCACCTGCAAGGACTGGCCCGCCGGAGCGCAGAAGACGCACCGCGTCCAAGCCGAGGGCCGCCCCCAGTCCTGGTCGTCGGCACCACCAGCGACGAACCCCGTACCCCTTCGGAAGCACCAGTGCTGCGCACGCGGCAAGGACGCCCGACGATGGCACCATGACTCACCGGCTGCGCTTCGAAAACCTCGGGTTCCTTGAACGCGCACCCGTCCGGCAAGCATGCACCCGAGACCTCCATACCCCGGCGCACCTCCTCTTCGAACAGCTCGCCGCCCAACCGCAGCACTGGCCACGCTGGCTCAGCTTCGCGCGTGAATGCCAGTACCAAGGAGCACCCCCATACGGCGTCGGCACGATGCGGCACCTGCGTGTCGCCGGCGGCCTACGCTTCCATGAGGCCGTCATCGCCTGGGACCCGGGCGAACGTTTCGCCTACCGCATCGAGGAAACGAACGCGCCCGGCATCGCCGCGATGGTTGAAGAGTGGAAACTGACCCCGCTGTCCCAGACGCAGACCCGGGTCAGCTGGACCATGGCAGCCGACGGCCCCCGGCCCGTACGTCTGTTGATGCGCGCCGGCCGCAGTCGTGTGGACAAGACCTTCGGCAAAGCGATGCAGCGACTGGACCGCATGCCACGCTCACCACAGTAAGACCCTTCAGCCTCAGCAGCCTGGCACGCACCCAGCATCGCCGCAGTACGCCACCGCCTGTAGCGTTTGGGGGAACTTGCACGTCGGAGACCTCGCCCGCAGGGTGAGCGCAGTGTCCAGCCACGCGTCCCTGTCCGCGGGCAGCCGAATTGCGCGGGTTACCCGTCAGCGGTGCTGAGGGCCGGCCCAGTGATGGACACGTTGCCGCTGACCGGGGCGATCTGTGAGACGGTCACGTTCTCGAAGGTGAGGGTGCGGGTGGGAACAGCGGGGTGAGCTAGCCACGGGGGCAGGGCGTCGGGTGTGACGGTGACGCTGCGGTCCGCCGGGAGCGGAGCGCCGCCCAGGCCGATCACTGTGCCGGACAGCTTCTGGGTGTACAGAGTCACCACGTCCTTGCCCGTGACCGTAGATGTGGTCGCGGGCTTGGCCCGCAGGCGCATAGCCGCGCCGCCGCCGCCCACCGTCAGATCGAGATCGTCGATGTCCAGCGACCGTACGGTGAACTTCAGGGCCCGCTCGGACCCGGCCGCAGTCCGCACGGTGACCACACCGTGGAAGACACTGCCGTGGAGCACGAGTCTGCCGGCGCGCAGCACCCAGGGGGCGTTCGCCGGGCGGGCCGGAGGCTGGTCAATCGGCGTGCCGGTCCCGGCTGATGTCTTGGAGGTGCCGATGCCGCCGGCGAGTAACGCCTTCGAGGCCGCTGGTGTGGCGAGCGGTAGGACCACAGACAGCGCGGCTGCTGCCAGCGCGCAGACGAGGGGCCTCAGCAGTCGGCCGGTCAAGCGGCTCTTCATCGCACTGCTCAGATGGCCGGGCTCGGATTCCTGTCCGCTTGCTGCACGACCGGTCAGGTCGTCACTTCTCAACGTGCTCCTCACCCACGGGGATGGTCGTTGGTGCACGGTTCGTTGCGGGCTGCGGCTCGGCGGTGCCCGTCGGAGGGATCCAGGCACAGGCCAGGGACCCGCCGATCAAGCCGGAGAACAACCCGATCAGGAGGCCCCCGAAATTGGCGACGGGAAACGAGACGAGGGAAAGCAGAATGACCGTGATCCCCGCGAGCACGCGCACCTGCTGGTGGAACCAGAGGGAGATGCCCAGGGCCACGAGGAGCACCCCGATGATCAGCGACCCCGAGCCGCCCACTGTCGACAGTGCCAGCGGGATGGCGCCGAAATTCAGGTTTGCGTACGGGATGTAGATGATGGGCAGCCCCGCCGCGAGCGTGAACAGTCCCGCCCAGAAGGGACGTTCGTTCCGCCAGATCCTGAACCGCTGTCGGGCGTCGGCGCAGCGACGCCTAAATTCCGACGTCTGCCGAATAGATTGGGGAACACGTGGCCTTTCCATCGTGAGCGGCGGGCGGGTGCATGTGGCGAGCGGGCGTGAAAGGTGTGTGTTCCGTTCCGGGGGTCAGAAGCACTCGTGTTGGCCTGGCGTGAGTTTCACGTCGAGGTCCGGAATGTTGAACGTGGCGGCCGAGACCGCGACCGTGGTCGCGTGCACGTCGCTGAAGGTGGCCGAATCCGCCTGTTGTGCAAAGCCGTTGGGATCGAAGAACCGGGAATTCCTGTCCGCCGGATTGATGGGGCCCTTGCTGACGGCTCCGGCCGCCACACCGATGTCGATGCCGTCGAAATTTGCCTGCCCGATCGACAAGGAGGTCGCGTCGAGGAACAAGTTCTTCGCCTGGACCTGGCTTTTTTCCCCGCCGGTGAGCCTGAGCGTGTACGGGCCCAGGACCGGGATCGGGACCACCACTGACAGGCACAGCCCGCTGATTTCCGCACGGCTGGCCCCGGTGACCACGACCGGCACGAGGGCGCCCTTCCTGGTCACGTCCACCATGCCGTAGATGCTCAGTCCATGGGCGTTCAGAGTGTCCACGGACACCGGGAACTTCTGGCCGGAGATGAAGAACGACGCAGCCAGTGCCCCTTGCGCCATGCTGATACCCAGGGCCGCGGCTGCCGTGACACTGGGGACGAGAACGGCGGCGAAGCGCTTCCAGGAGGTCCTGCCGACGCGGAGCAGCATTCCGTCTCCTCCGATCACGAGGTGGCCCACCGACTCCCGACGGGGGTAGGCGACGTCCCTCCGTCTAGTGGCGGATCCTAGACTTCCGGGTGCGGCAGCGGACGGCACTTCAGGTCGGCCAGACGGGTGATGCAGTCCCCGTTGCGGCATCCGGATGACACGCGGTGCAGTGACGTGGTCGATGCCTGCGATCTGCCGACCATCGATCGAGTGGACCCACATCGGGTTTCCGCGGCGGGTGCCGTACCGCTTCGACCCTGCACATATGTGGCGGGACCGCACGGGCGTGCCGTGGCCAGGCCCCGCCGCTTCAGCTCCTGGGTGGCCCCACGCGGCGTGTCCTTGCCGACGTCGGTCTGTCGCGCTGCGTCGACCTGTAGAAGGTGGTCACGGGTGCGGTCCTGCGGGATCAGCGGGGCCGTCGCAGACTGGGCCGAGGGCGGCGACGACCGGCCGGGAGGGTCCGGCGGGTGGATCTGGAGGGCTGGTACATGAGCAGTGGCGCCTGGACCGTGGCGGCGGTGGCGGCCGTCACGGCCGCGTACGCGCTGGGCTCGCGTCGGCTGTCCTCGACGCCGTTGTCGTCGGCGATCGTGTTCGTCGGCTGCGGCGTTCTCCTCGGGCCGGCCGTGCTGGACATCGTCGACCTGGAGCAGGACGCCGCGCCGATCGTGGCGCTTCTCGAAGTCACTCTGGCGCTCGTGCTGTTCACCGATGCCATGTCGGTGCGCAGACGGGACCTTCGGACCGGTGGCTTTCTACCCGGTCGTCTGCTGGGTATCGGACTGCCCCTGAGCATCGGAGCGGGCTGGCTCCTTGCGTGGCCTTTGCTGCCGGGGCTGACGATGTGGGAGCTCGCACTTGTCGGTGCCATCCTCGCCCCGACCGACGCCGCCCTCGGGAAGACCGCGATGTCCCACCCGCGGGTCCCGGCGCTCGTACGTCACGGACTGAATGTCGAGAGCGGCTTGAACGACGGCATGGTGCTGCCCTTCTTCATCCTCTTCCTCGCAGCCATTCCGGGCACGCACTACGCTCAGGAGGGCGTTGCGGGTGTCTTCTGGCGCGCCCTGGTGCTGAGCACCGCCATCGGTCTGCTGATCGGGTGGCTGGGAGGCCGGCTGCTGCAGTGGTCCCGGGCCCGGGGGTGGGTCGCATGGGAGTGGCGGCAGGTCTATCTGCCGGCCGTCGCGGCAGGGGCGTACGCACTCGCCGTGGTGACGGACGGCAGCGGCTTCATCGCTGCCTGGGTGGCCGGCTTCGCCTGCGGGTTCGCCCTGCGCCACTTCCCGGCCGGCGGCGAGAAGGAGAACACGGACCGCACGGTCGAGTTCAGCGAAACCCTCGGGGGACTCCTGGCGGCGATCAGCCTCCTCGTCTTCGGGGCGGTGCTGCTCGGCCCTGCACTGGAGCATCTGAGCTGGCGGATCATTCTGTACGCGGTGCTGAGCCTCACCGTCGTCAGGATGCTGCCGGTGGCCCTCTCACTTGCCGGGAGCGGACTAAGGCCCTGCACGGTGGCGTACATCGGCTGGTTCGGGCCACGTGGTCTCGCGTCCGTGGTCCTGGCGCTGCTCGTAGTGGAGGAACACGTTCCGGGGGTGGAACTCCTGGGGAGGGTGGTCGCGATCACCGTCGGCCTCAGCGTTCTCCTGCACGGCGTCTCGGCCGTACCCCTCGCCGAGCGGTACGGCCGATGGCACGAGAAGGCCGCGGCCGCCTCCCCTGATCTGCGCGAGGGCACCCCCGTCCCCGCGCCCCCCGCGCGCCGCGGGCTCGGCCTCCGCGACCGGCCCGAGACGTGACGCGTCGCCACTCGGCGCGGATTCGGCATGTTCGGGACAGTTGGCCCGTCGTTCCCTGAGGGCTCCTCCGCGGGGTACGCGGTCGCTCAGATCTCCAGCCGTAGTCGCCACCAGCTACCTCCCTCGCCCTGGCCCGCTCGGGCACCGGCCCACTCGTCTCGGCCGCTGAACAGTCGAACACTCCCAAGAGCACCCCGGCGACGACGTTTTGCATGGTGGCAACGGCTTGGAGGGCTTGGACGGCGTGGGCTCGGACATGGGCTACCAGGGCCAGGCAGGAATACCGCCCGGTTCGAATGACGCTCCCCGCCAGCTGGCGCTTCCGCCTGGACGGCGGCGCGTCGGGAGGCGTACGCGAACGACCAGGGCCAGCTGGCCTCGTTGGTCGCGGTGACAGCCCGTTCGAACCGGAGCAAGGCCGACCAGGATCCGGCGCAGTGGCTGCCGCCGTCCGCGGACGCGCTGTGCCGGTACGGCGCGGAGTGGACCGCGACGAAACTGCGGTGGGGCCTCGCGGTCGATGAGGCGGAGCGCGACCGGCTGCTCGACATCGCGGCCGGCTGCGGCGGTACCGACGTGGAGTTCACCCCCGCCCCGTAGAACACCCCCGAAGGTGAGGGTCGCCACCTCGACAGGTGGCGGCCCTTTGCCGTGCTCCCGAACTGCTCCTGACCCCGGTGGGACCCTGTGGGTCCAACGACGAGCGCTGTTGGGCTGCCGCAGGTGTGGGTGGCGGCGCGGGCGGGGCAGAGTGGCTGGCGGGAATACGTCGGAGGGTGGTGTGCTGGTGGAGTGGGACTGGTGGACGGCGGAGTTCGGGGACGCGCACGCGGGCGCGGTGGGCTGCGACCAAGCTCCGCTGGGACCTGGACGCCGACGACGCCGAGCGCCAGGCCCTCCTCGGCGTCGCCGAGGACTGCCCGAACACCACCGTCGTCTACGAGCCGGCCCGGTAACCGCCGCTGCGCGGCCGCGGGCTGGGCTGGTTCAGGCGAGGCGGGAGCCGAGCCGGAACCTCAGGTCGCCCGCCGCCCGGCGTACCTCCTCGTGCTGGCTGTCGTCGTCGAGGAGCCCGAGGGGCACCACCAGGGCCCGCGCCTCGTCGGCGCTGATCAGCTTCAGCCGGGGCTCGGTCACGGAGTCAAGGAGCACGTCGAGCAGATCCAGGGTCTCGTCCATGCCGGAACAACGCCGGGACCGGCCCGGCCGTCACCCCGGGCACCGGCTGCGGCGGGCGCGCCTTGCCGGTCCCGGTCGTGCGCCTCAGCGCCCCGGCGGCAGCCAGCCGCGGGCCCGCCAGTACGCCCTGGAGGGCCCGCGGATACTCGGCCGGTGGGGATTCGGCTGATTCGGGCGTGCGGACGGGCCGGGTGCGGGATGGTCGGTGGGCGCCCGGAGCGGGTGCGGAGGTTCGGCTGGTTGGGGAGGTTGCGGGTGGAGGAGACCTGGACGACGGACGAGTACGGGGCCTCGCACGAGGGCTCGGTCGGTGTGCTGCTCGCGGACGGGACCGTGCCGGGGCCGGTGTACTTCGATTCGGGGTCGGGCTCGGGCGGGGAGACGGTGGGGCACTGGAGCGTCTACGACGGCCGCTGGCCGCACGCGCCGAAAGCGGCGGTCCTGCGGGCGGTGTGCTCGTGCGGCTGGACCGGCCCGGAGCACCCGGTCGACTGGGAGTCGATCGGTGGGGCCCCCTTCCGTGAGGCCGGGCTGACGGAT
>NZ_JBHXQN010000087.1:0-17392 GCF_042717785.1 Streptomyces sp. NPDC058619 | reverse complement strand
CCAAATCAGCCACCGCACGCGACACATCCGCACCCACACCACGCACATCCACCAGACCGAACGGCGCGGTCGGCTCCGTCACATCACCCAACAGATCGGCGAAGAACTCCTCGTGCACGGCCCGATCCACCCCACCACGCGCCTGCACGACGAAGTCACGGAACGGCAACGCCTCCGGCAGATCCGAGCCCCGCCCCGCAAGGATCTCCTCCACCTCACCAAGCAAGAGTTCAAGACCCATGTGGTCACGAACCATGTGGTGTGCCCGTACCAGGGCGAGCCACCGGCCGGAATCCGGCTCGGCAGCGATATGGAGTCCGATCAGGGGTGCCCGGTCCAGGTCCATCGACAGGCCACCGGAAGTAAGGAGCTGCTCCACCGACTCGGCCCCGAGCGGGTCGAGTACGACCTCTTCGACAGGGAGTTGGGCGTCTCGCCACACCACCTGCACCGGCTCGCGCAGGCCCTCCCACACAATCCCGGTCCGGTAGATGTCATGCCGGTCCACGACCCGCTGCAACGCATCGGCGAACGCATCCAGCCGTGCCCGCGAGTCGAACTCCACCACGACCGGGCTCACATACGCGTCCTCGCCGCCGTCGGCGAGGAGATGGTGGAAGAGCAGACCCTCCTGCAACGGCGCCAGCGGATAGACGTCCGCGACGTTCGCCGCGCCACCGTCCACGGTCGCAACTATCCGCTCGACCTCATCCACGGTCAGGTCGACCAGAGGAAGCATGTCGGGCGTGATCGCCCGCGAGTCCTCCGGAATGGCATTCGGTGGTACGACGACGCTCTCCGCGCCGGACGCCGCGGCCGCAATGCCGGCCACGGTCGGAGTCTGGAACAGCGCACGCACCGAGACGGACACGCCGCGGCCGCGCAGGTTCTCGACCAGCCGGATCGCGAGGAGGGAGTGACCACCCAGAGCGAAGAAGCTGTCATCGACACCGACACTGTCCACGCCGAGGACTTCAGCGAAGGCCGCGCACAGAATCTCCTCGCGGACCGTCGACGGGCCACGCCCAGAACCAGTGGCGTACTCCGGGGCGGGCAGGGCCTTGCGGTCCAGCTTCCCGTTCGGCGTCAGTGGCAGCGCCTCAAGCACCACCACCGACGGCACCATGTGCTCCGGCAGCCGACCAGCGGCAAACTCCCGCACAGACGCGGCCAGATCGTCGCTGCCGACATGGCCCGGAACCACGTAGGCAACCAGACGTTTGTCACCCGGAACGTCCTCACGGGCGACCACCGCCGCCTGCGCCACCGAGGGATGCGCGGCAACGACGGCCTGGACCTCACCCGGCTCGATGCGGAAGCCTCGTATCTTGACCTGCTCATCCGACCGGCCCAGGTACTCCAGCTGACCCCCGGTACTCCAGCGCACCAGGTCACCGGTCCGGTACAGCCGCTCACCGGCCGTACCGAACGGGCTGGCCACGAACCGCTCCGCCGTCAGGTCGGGCCGGCCCACGTACCCGCGCGCCAGACCCGCACCAGCCACATACAGCTCACCAACCACACCCGGCGCCACCGGAGACAGCCACTGATCGAGCACGTATACACGGGTGTTGGAGATCGGCGAGCCAATGGGGGCTGCACCGCCGGACGCTTGCTCGGTCGTCAGAAGCGTCGTGGTCACACCGATCGTGGTCTCGGTCGGGCCGTAGTGGTTGAACACGGCGCGGTCGCCCGCGGCCTCCAGGAGGTCCAGGACCCAGGCCGACGGGGCGGCTTCACCGCCCAGGACCAGCGACTTGGCGGGCAGGACCTCAGCCAGCCCGTCGGCGGTGCCGAGGGCCGCGAGGTGGGACGGGACCGCCTTGAGGTGGTCGATGCGGTGCTCGGCCAGGTACCGGCTGACGGCCGCCGGGTCGGTGACCGCGCCCTCGTCCAGGACGTGCAGTTCACCACCAGTGGTGAGGCTGGCGAACACCACGGTGTTGCCGAGGTCGGTGGCCTGCGCCTGGAGCAGGGCATACCTGTCCCCCGGGGCGCCGAATCCGACCCTGGCCGGGACGGTGGCGACGTAGTTGGCCAGGGAACCGTGCGTGATCGCGACACCCTTGGGGCGGCCCGTCGAACCGGACGTATAGATCACGTACGCGAGCCCGTCCGCCACCACATCCGTCTGCGGCGCCATGGCGGCGCAGGCGCCGATCGCGTCGGCGACCTCAGGAGCGTCCAAAGCGAGCACGGACGGCGCCTGGGCCGCGGGGCCATCCAGCAGGGCACAGGTGGTCAGGAGCGTCACGGCACCGCTGTCCGCCTGCATAAACGCCACGCGCTCGGCGGGTTGCCCCGGGTCCACGGGAAGGTAGCCGGCACCGGCCTTCCACACCGCCAGGATCGCGGAGATGGTCTCCACACCACGCGGCAGACACAGACCCACCACCGACTCCGCACCAACACCCTGACCAACCAGGTAGTGCGCAAGGCGATTGGCGCGTGCGTCCAAATCCGCGTACGACACCTCCGTACCGTCGGCCACGACCGCCGCCGCATCCGGCGTCCGTGCCACCTGGGCCTCGAACAACCCCGCCACAGTGACCGCAACCGCCACGGAGTCAGTGTCGTTCCACTCCCCCAGGACCCGCTGGCGCTCCCCCTCGTCGAGGACGTCCACGGCACTCAGCCGCATGCGCGGATCGCCGACCACAGCATCAAGGACGCGCGCGAAGCGCGTAGCGAGCTGTACGGCGGTGCCGAACTCGAACAGGTCGGTTGCAGCGGTCAGCCCACCACGCAGACCCGCGGGGGCACCTTGCGCGTCGAACGTCTCCTCGACGCTCAGGGACAGATCGAACTTCGCAGCCGAAGCGCCGGCTTTGAGTTCCTCGTCCACCTCGGTGACCCGGACACCCGGCAGGTCAAGGGCGACCCCGGCGTTGTTCTGCAGGGTCAGCATCACCTGGAACAGCGGGTGGATCGCAAGTGAGCGGGGCGGCGCCAGCTCCTCCACCAAGCGCTCGAAGGGCACGTCCTGGTGGGCGAACCCGGACAGGCCCGTCTCCCGCACACGGCCGAGGACTTCGGTGAACGTCGGGTCGCCGGACAGGTCGGTGCGCAGCACGAGGGTGTTGACGAAGAAGCCGACCAGATCGTTGAGGGCAACATCGGTACGCCCGGCATTCGCCGACCCGATCGGGATGTCAGTACCCGCACCCAACCGGCACAGCAGCACCGCGAAAGCGGCCTGCAGCACCATAAACGGCGTCACGCCCTCGACGCGGGCCAGCTCCGCCAGACGCGCATGCCCCTCCGCTGGGATCTCCAGGGGCACGCGGTGCCCCTGGTAGCCGGCGATCGCGGGACGCGAGTGGTCGAAGGGAAGCCTCAGCTCCTCCGGCGCCCCGGCCAACGCCTGCCGCCAATAGGCAACTTGGCGGGAAAGCACACTTTCCTGGTCATTCTCGTCGCCGAGGAGCTCGCGCTGCCACAGCGCGTAGTCGGCGTACTGCACCGGCAGCGGATCCCACTCCGGAGCCCGGCCGTCACAACGCGCCCCGTAGGCAGCAGCGAGATCGCGGGCGAGTGGCCCGGACGACCAGCCGTCACTTGCGATGTGGTGTACCACCACGAGCAGGACGTGCTCGTCGACCCCTGTCGTGAACAGCCAAGCGCGGACCGGGACTTCGGAGGACAGGTCGAAGGGCTGCGATGCAGCCCCGACGACCGCCTCGGTGAGGCCGTCGGTTGACCCGTCTGCGGTGGACAGGTCGAGGGCCTGGAGCTGCCACGCAACGTCCGGAAGGTCGAGGACCCGCTGGTACGGCTCGCCATCAGCCATTCCGAACACCGTCCGCAGCACCTCATGACGGCCGATCACATCCCGCAGCGCCGCATCCAGCGCCCCGGCGTCCACCCGGCCGGAAAGCCTCAGGGCCATCGGAATGTTGTACGTGGCACTGGGCCCCTCGAGCTGCTCGATGAACCACAGACGGCGCTGCGCGAATGACAACGGAAACATCAGGAATCCCCCCGGTTACGCATGGGCCGCAACGCCGGCCGCACTGACTTCTTCTTTCCAAGCTGCTGCACGAGCCCCGCCACCGTCGGCGCGTCGAACAGGGTCCGGATCTCCACCTCGACGCCGAGGACGGCCCTGATCTCACTGACGAGCCTCACGCCCAGGAGGGAGTGGCCGCCGAGGGCGAAGAAGTCGTCATCGACACCAACCCCCTCCACACCGAGCACCTGCGCGAACACCCCGCACAGGAGTTCCTCCTGCGGCGTCGCCGGCCGACGGCTGCCCGCCGCCTTCGCGGACGCGTAATCAGGAACAGGCAGCGCACCGCGGTCGAGCTTGCCGTTAACCGTCAACGGCAGCGCGTCCACAACCACCACCGCAGCCGGAACCATGTGCGCGGGAAGCCGCCCGGCCACCACCTCACGCACCGAGTTAGCCAGTCCGCCCCGGTCCACATCCACGCCCGGCACCACATAGGCGACCAGACGCTTGTCACCCGGAGCATCCTCACGGGCAACAACCGCTACCTGAGCCACCGACGAGTGCACCGCCACCGCGGCCTGCACCTCACCCAGCTCGACACGGAACCCACGCACCTTGACCTGCTCATCAACACGCCCGGCGAACACCAACCGCCCGTCCACCGTCCACCGCGCCAGGTCCCCCGTCCGGTACATCCGCTCACCAGCCGGCCCAAACGGGCAGGCCACGAACCGCTCCGCACTCAGATCCGGCCGACCGTGGTAACCACGTGCCAGACCCGCACCCGCCACGTACAACTCACCGACCACACCCGCAGCCACCGGCTCCAGACGGCCATCCAGCACAAACATCCGCGTATTGGCCATCGGCGACCCGAACGGCACCACACCGTCCACACCCTCCGGATCCACCAACCCGGTCGCCACGATCACCGTGGCCTCCGTCGGCCCATACGTGTTCACCAACCGCCGGCCCCGCGCCCACAACGCCGCAAGCCCCGGCTCCACCGCCTCCGCACCAATCACCAGCGAACCCACACCCGCCAGATCGGCAGGCTCCAACACCCCCAACAACGAAGGGACCACACTCGCCGACCGCACCCCGGCCGACACCACCAGATCCCGCAACAACCCCGGCTCAGCCCGCTCCGCAGCACCCGCCACAACCAGCGAACCACCCCACGCCAGCGTCACCGCCACATCCAGAACCGACGCATCAAAACTGAACGACGCGAACTGCAACACCCCCACACCCGGCCCGACCTCCATCAACGGACCGAACACCGACACCAGATTCGCCAGCCCCCCATGCCGAACCGCCACACCCTTCGGCACACCGGTCGACCCCGACGTATAGATCACATACGCCAGCCCGTCAGCCATCAACCCCGCACCAGGCGACGCCACCGGCAACCCGGCCAGCCCCGCCACAACCCCCGGATCATCAAGACACACCACCGGCAACGAACCGAGCACACCGCTCAGACCCGCAACCGTCGCCCCATGACCCACGACCACCCGGGCCCCACAGTCACGCACCATGAACTCAAGCCGCTCCACCGGATACTCCGGATCCAACGGCACATACGCACCCCCCGCCTTCCACACCGCGAGGATCCCCACCACCATGTCCACACCACGCGGCAGACACAGACCGACAAGCGACTCCCGGCCCACACCCAGACCAACAAGACAATGAGCAAGGCGATTGGCCCGGGCGTCCAACTCTGCGTACGACACCTCCGAGCCATCAGCCACAACTGCCACCGCATCCGGCGTCCGCGCCACCCGCGCCTCAAACGAGCCGGGCACCAACACCGACGGCACCCCAACCACCGTGTCATTCCACTCACTGAGCACCCGATGGCGTTCGACCTCGCCAAGCACGTCCAGCGCACTCAACCGCGTTCGCGGGTTGGTGGTGACCGCCTCCAGGACGCGCACCCAGCGCTCGACGAGCCGTTCACCCGAGGCCCGGTCGAACAGGTCCGCGGCAGTGATCAGCAGACCGTTCAATCCTGCCGGTGCGCCGTGGGCGTCGAAGTTCTCGGCCACACTGACGTCCAGGTCGAACCTGGCCACCGTGGTGGCTGCGGGAATCGCTTCGGTGTGGACACCGGGCAGGTTCACGACGGCGTCGGCGTTGTTCTGGAGGGTGAGCATCACCTGGAACAGCGGGTGCCGGGCCAGGGAGCGTGTCGGAGCCAGCTCCTCCACCAGGCGCTCGAACGGCACGTCCTGGTGCGCGAGGCCCGACAGGCCTGCCTCCCGTACCCGGGCCAGCAGCTGTCGGAACGTCGGGTCACCCGACAGGTCCGCGCGCAGCACCAGTGTGTTCACGAAGAAGCCGACCAGGTCGTCCAGGGCTTCGTCAGTACGGCCCGCGCTCGCGAGACCCATGGGTACATCGGTTCCGGCACCGAGGCGGGACAGCAGCGCCGCGAGGGACGCCTGGAGCACCATGAACAGCGTCACGCCCTCGGCCCGCGCCACTTCTACCAGGCGCGCATGCACCTCTGCGGGGATGTCCAGCTGCAGTCGGTGGCCCTCGCGGCCAGCCACCGCCGGACGCGGGTGGTCGTAAGGCAGCGTCAACTCCTCCGGTGCACCGGCAAGCGTCTCGCGCCAGTAGGCAATCTGTCGCGAGAGCACACTGTCCGGTGCGTCCTGCTCGCCGAGGAGTTCGCGCTGCCACAGCGCGTAGTCCGCGTACTGCACCGGCAGCGGCTCCCACTCCGGAGCCCGACCCGCACAACGCGCCTCGTACGCCACCGACACATCCCGCGCCAACGGCCCCATCGACCAACCGTCACCGGCAATGTGGTGCACCACCACAACCAGCACATGCTCATCCGGACCCACGGCGAGCAGCTGAGCACGGATCGGCACCTCGACCGCCAGGTCAAACGCATACCCCGCCGCCTTGGCCACCGCGGCGTCCACATCCACCGCAGTGACGTCGCCCACCGGCAGCTCCCAGCCCAGCTCCACCGGGTCCAGGACGCGCTGGTACGGCTCCCCGCCGTCGGTGGTGGCCATCACTGTGCGCAGCACCTCATGACGGGTCATCACGTCGCGCAGCGCAGCGTTCAGCGCCACCCGATTCAGCCGGCCTCTCAGGCGCAGCGCCACCGGGATGTTGTAAGTGGGGCTCTGGCCTTCCAGCTGACCGATGAACCACAGGCGGCGCTGCGCGTACGACAGGGGAAGGAGCTCCGGACGCTCCTGCGCCGTCAGGGCGGCCCGGGTGGTGCTCCCGTCGGCGAGCCGGGCGGAAAGCCCGGCCACGGTGGGTGCGTCGAACAGTTCCCGGATCTCAAGGTCAACGCCGAGCATCGAGCGCACCCGGCTGGCCAGTCGCACTGCAAGAAGCGAGTGGCCGCCCAGGGCAAAGAAGTCGTCGTCGACGCCGACGCTGTCCACGCCGAGGACCTGGGCGAACACGGCGCAAAGGATCTCTTCGCGCGCGTCGGCAGGGGCACGCCCGGCCGTTGTTGCGGCGGCGAGCTCCGGAGCAGGCAGGGCCTTGCGGTCCAGCTTCTTGTTCACCGTGAGCGGCAGTTCGTCCAGGACGACGACCGCCGCGGGAACCATGTACGCCGGCAGGTGCTCGGCCGCGAGGCCGTGGAGCGCCACGGGCAGCTGGGCCGTCGCGGCGCCTCCGGCGGGCACGACGTAGGCCACCAGACGCCTGTCGTCCGGGGTGTCCTCACGGACGATCACCGTGGCCTGGGCCACCGAGGGGTGTTCGGCCAGCACGCTCTCGATCTCCCCGAGTTCGATCCGGAAGCCCCGGATCTTCACCTGGTCGTCTGAGCGGCCGGCGAAGACCAAGTGGCCTTCGGGGGTCCAGCGGGCCCGGTCGCCGGTGCGGTACAGGCGGGACCCCGTCGGGCCGAACGGGTTCGCCACGAACCGTTCCGCGGTCAGCCCCGGGCGCCCGAGATAGCCGCGGGCCAGCCCGGCACCGGACACGTACATCTCGCCGGTGACACCGGGCGGGGTGGGGGCCAGGTGCTCGTCGAGCACGTACACCTGGGTGTTGATCACAGGGGATCCGATGGCCACCTCGGCAGCCTCGGGGTGACAACGCCACAGGGTGGCGTCCACTGTGGTCTCGGTCGGGCCGTAGGAGTTGAACATCGCGCGGCCACGGGCCCAGCGCGCCATCACCTCAGGAGGGCAGGCCTCGCCCGCCACGATGAGCACGATGTCCGTGCCGATCGACTTCTCGTCGAGGGTGGCCAGGACGGCCGGCGGCAGCGTCACGTGCGTCACGCGCTGGGCGGTGAGGAACTCGGGCAGCGCCGTGCCCAGGCGCCGTTCCTGCGGGACCACCACGAGAGCGGCCCCGGACAGGAGCGCCATGAACCACTCCCAGCCGAAGGTGTCGAAGCTCGCCGATGCGAACTGCCCCACACGGTGCCCCGAGCCCACGCCGAGGTACCGGATGTGGCCGGCCACCAGGCTCGCCACGCCCGCGTGGGAAACCAAGACGCCCTTGGGGCGGCCCGTGGACCCGGACGTGTAGATCACGTAGGCGGGGTGCTCAGCCTTCAGCGGAGCCCGCCGTTCGGCGTCGTCGAGTTCGTCCGACGGCAGGGCGTCCAGCGCCCCGGCCACTTCGGGCGAGTCGAGAAGTACGACCGTGGCAGCCGAATCCTGCGGCAGTACGGCGGCGGTGGCCTGCGTGGCGATGACCGCCACTGGTGCCGCGTCGGCGCACATGTAGGCGATCCGGTCGGCCGGGTACTCCGGGTCCAGCGGCAGATACGCGGCCCCCGCCTTCAATACACCCAGCAGCGCCGCGATCAGGTCGATGCCACGTTCCAGGCACACCCCCACCACGGATTCGGGCCCCACACCCTCACCGGTCAGCAGCCGCGCCATACGGTTCGCACGCGCATCCAGCTCGCCGTATGACACCTCGACACCGTCGGCAATGACCGCCACCGCGTCCGGAGTACGGGCCGTCCGCGCCTCGAACAGGTGCGGAATCGTTTCCGGCGACACATCGGCCCCGGTCTCGTTCCACTCGAAGAGCACCTGGCGGCGCAGGGTGTCGTCGAGAACGCGGACGCCGCTCAGAGGAGCGTCGTGGCCGCCGTCCAACGCCTCTTCCAGCGCGGCCACGAGGTTGGTGGTGGCCGTGCTCACCATCGCCGCCACAGCGTCCGCGTCGATCGGAGCGACCGCATCCACCGTCAGCCGCAGCTCATCGCCGTAGTCATCGAAGATCACGGTCAGCGGATAGTTCGTGCGCTCGCGGGAGAACACCAGCTCGATGCCCTGGCTGACCTCGGTCACATCCCGACCGGATCCCGTGTTGTGACGGTAGTTGAGCACCGAGGTGAACAGAGGAGTGTCCCCCGGCACACTACTGGCCTGCTGCGCCAGGGCCAGCGATGCATGCTCGTGCTCGAGCAGCCCCGCGAGCTGACCACGCATCCCCCGCACTGACGCGAGAACTCCCGCACCAACGTCCAGGCGTGCCCGCACCGGCAGTGTGTTCATGAAAGGACCGGGCACCCGGTCCGCACCGGCTCCGGAGTTCAGCCGCCCGAACAGGACGGTGCCGAAGACCACATCGTCCCGGCCGCTGACCACGTCGAGGACCCGCGCCCACGCCACGTGCAACACCGTGGCGGGGCTCACACCGAGCTGCCGCGCCACCTCACGCAGCCGTGCCTCAATGTCTGCCGCGAAGTCCCGCCGTGCCTGCACCGAGTCCGCGCCGTCGCCGTACGCATCGACCAGGCCGTAGGGCGCGGTGGGTTCGTCCACGTCGCCCAGCAGCTCCGCGAAGTACCGCTCGTGCTCAGCTCGCTCCACCCCGCTACGCGCCTGCGCAACGAAGTCACGGAAGGGCAAGGGCTCCGGCAGTTCGCCGCCCCGACCGGCGAGGAAGGCCTCCACCTCGCCCAGCAGGAGTTCGAGGCCCGTGTGGTCCTGAATCATGTGGTGCACGCGGATCAGCAGCAGCCAACGGCCTTCCGATACAGCCGCCGCGTACAGGCCGAGCAGCGGCGCCCGGCCCAGATCCATCGACAGGCCGCCGGCAGCAAGGAGCTGTTCCACCGGCTCGGCACCGCGCGGGTCGAGCGCGACCTCCTCAACCGCGAGTTGGGCATGCCGCCAGACCACCTGCGCCGGCTCGCGCAGTCCTTCCCAGAGGATGGCGGTACGCAGGATGTCGTGCCGGTCCGTGACCTGCTGGAGTGCGCCCGTGAAAGCTTCGAGCCGTTCACGGGTGTCGAACTCCAGCACCGTCGGCCTGACGTAGGCGTCCTCGCCGTCGTCGGCGAGGAGGTGGTGGAAGAGCAGACCCTCCTGCAACGGCGCCAGCGGATAGACGTCCGCGACGTTCGCCGCGCCACCGTCCACGGACGCGACGATCCGCTCGACCTCATCCGCGGTCAGGTCGACCAGGGGCAGCATCTCCGGCGTGATCGCCTGCACGCCCTCCGGAATGGCGTTGGGCGGCACGATCACGCTCTCCGCGCCAAAAGCGGCCGCGAGCCTGGCCACGGTCGGCGTCTGGAACAGCGCCCGCACCGAGACGGAGACGCCGCGTGCGCGCAGAATCTCAACCAACATGATCGCGAGGAGGGAATGGCCGCCCAGCGCGAAGAAGCTGTCGTCGACACCGACGCTGTCCACGCCCAGGACCTCGGCGAACGCAGCGCAGAGGATCTCCTCGCGGACCGTCACCGGCCCGCGACCGGAACCGGTGGTGTACTCCGGGGCGGGCAGGGCCTTGCGGTCCAGTTTCCTGTTCACCGTGAGCGGCAGCGCATCGAGGGTGACCACGGCCGAGGGCACCATGTACTCCGGCAGCTGAGCGGCAACGAACTCACGTACCCAATTGTCCAGTTGGCCGTCACTGTGGTCGTCGACGGGGACCACGTAGGCGATCAGGCGCTGGTCACCCGGAACATCCTCGCGGACGATCACTGCAGCCTCGCCGACCTGCGGGTGCTCGGCGACAACGGCCTGCACCTCACCCGGCTCGACCCGGAAACCACGGATCTTCACCTGGTCGTCGGCCCGCCCAGAGAACACGAGCTGCCCATCCGGCGTCCACCGCGCCCGGTCGCCCGACCGGTACATCCTCTGGCCGACCGATCCGAACGGACACGCGACAAACCTCTCAGCAGTGAGGGCGCCCCGCCCGACATAACCGAGGGCCACCTGCGGGCCCGCGATGTACAGCTCGCCCACGACCCCGACCGGTACCGGCGCGAGGCCGTCGTCAAGCACATACACCCTGGTGTTGGCGAGCGGTGCACCCATCGGCACCACCGGGCCACTCCCCGGCTGCACCGCCCCGGCAGTGACGATCACGGTCGACTCGGTCGGCCCGTAGGAGTTGACCAGGCGCCGGCCGCCCGCGCCCCACAGCTGGGCCTGCGCTGCGGAGAGCGGCTCTGCGCCGATCCGTAGGGTGCTCACGCCCGCCAGATCCGCCGGGTCGAGCACCGCGAGCAGCGACGGCACGACACTGACGGTACGTACCTGCGCCGTGCGGATCAGACGACCCAACTTCTGTACGTCCGCACGCTCTTCGACGCCTGCCATCACCAATGTGCCGCCGGACGTGAAGGTCGCTGCGATGTCCAGGACGGAAGCGTCGAAGCTGAACGAGGCGAACTGGAGCACGCGCTCCCCAGGTTCGACTGCGAGCACCGGGCGTACCGCCTCGGCGAGGTTCGCCACGCCCGCGTGGGTGGTCTGGACCCCCTTCGGCCGCCCGGTCGAGCCGGATGTGTACATCACGTACGCGGTCCGGCCCTCGAGGGACGAAACGGCTGGCGGTGGCGTGGACGGCTGGTGCGTGAGCGCTTCGACGGTGTCCGGGTCGTCCAGATGCAGCAGGGAAACACCGCGCGCGGAAAGATCCCGCGTCGAGTCGGTCAGGCCCACGACCAGGGCCGTTCCACAGTCGGCGAGCATGTACGCGATCCGCTCCCCGGGGTACTCGGGGTCGAGTGGCACGTAAGCGGCCCCGGTCTTCCACACGGCCAGGATGGCGGCGACCATCTCTGCCCCGCGCGGCAGGCACAGCCCCACCACTGACTCCGGGGAAACGCCCTGATCCACCAGGTAGTGCGCGAGCCGGTTGGCGCGTGCTTCCAGCTCCGCGTACGACATCTCCGTGCCATCGGCCACGATCGCCACCACATCCGGCGTCCGCGCCACCTGCTCCTCGAAGCGGTCCACCACCGTGCCGGCAGGAACCTCGGCCACGGTGTCGTTCCACTCAACCAGAACCCGCTGCCGCTCCCCCTCGTCGAGGACTTCCACGGCACTGAGCCGTAGCCGCGGCTCAGCTGCCACCATCTCCAGGACACTCACGAAACGCGCCGCGAGCCGTGCGGCAGTCCCGGAGTCGAACAGATCGGCCGCAGCCGTCAGCACACCCCGCAGCCCCGCCGGGGCACCCTGTGCATCGAACGTCTCCTCGACAATCAGAGACAGGTCGAACTTCGCCGCCGAGGCACCAGCGGCCCGTTCCTCCATCGCGTTGCCGACATGGGCACCCGGCAACTCCAAGGAGGCGGTTGCGGTGTTCTGCAAGGTCAGCATCACCTGGAACAACGGGTGCCTGGCCAGGGAACGCGCTGGCGCCAGGTCCTCCACCAGTCGTTCGAAGGGCACGTCCTGGTGCCCGAACGCAGACAGACTCGTCTCCCGCACCCGCCCCAGAATGTCGGTGAACGTCGGGTCGCCGGACAGGTCCGTGCGCAGCACCAGCGTGTTCACGAAGAACCCGACGAGGTTGTCGAGCGCCACATCGGTGCGGCCGGCGTTCGCCGACCCGATCGGGATGTCAGTGCCGGCGCCGAGGCGGGAAAGGAGCACCGCGAGAGCGGCCTGGAGCACCATGAACGGTGTCACGCCCTGGGCGCGGGCCAGCTCCGCCAGACGCACATGCACCTCGACCGGAATATCGAAGGTGACCCCGTGTCCGCGGTGGGAGGCGACGGCCGGGCGAATCCGGTCGTGGGGAAGCGCCAGTTCCTCCGGTGCACCGGCAAGAGCTGTGCGCCAGTAGGCGACCTGACGGGAGAGCACGCTGTCGGGGTCGTTCTCTTCGCCGAGGAGTTCGCGCTGCCACAGTGCGTAGTCGGCGTACTGCACCGGCAGCGGTTCGAACTCCGGTGCCCGGCCCTCGCGCCGTGCGGCGTACGCCACCGACACATCCCGTGCCAGCGGCCCCATCGACCAGCCGTCACCGGCGATGTGGTGCACCACGACCACGAGCACCTGCTCATCCGGCTCGGACGGGAACAGCCAGGCACGGATGGGCGCTTCGGCAGAGAGGTCGAACGCGTACCCCGATGCCTCCGCCACCGCGGCTTCCACGTCCTGCACACCGTCGGCGAGCTGAAGTTGCCAGTCCAGCTCCGCTGGATCCAGGACACGCTGGTACGGCTCACCACCGGCCGTGGGGAACACCGTCCGCAGCACCTCATGGCGGGCCACGGCGTCCCGCAGGGCTGCGTTCAATGCCCCGGCGTCCAGTGCACCCTTGAGCCGGAGCACCATCGGGATGTTGTACGTGGAGCTCGGCCCCTCCAACTGGCGGATGAACCACAGACGGCGCTGAGCGAACGACAGCGGAACCCGCTCCGGACGCTCCTGGACCGTCAGCGCCACCCGGGCCCCGTCCGCCCCATCGATCCGAGCCGCGAGACGGGCCACCGTCGACGCCTCGAACAACGTGCGCAGCGACAGCTCGACACCCAGCACCAACCGCACCCGGCTCACCAGGCGAACTGCGAGGAGGGAGTGGCCGCCGAGTTCGAAGAAGTCGTCGTCCACGCCTACTTCGTCGATGCCGAGCACGTGGGCGAACGCCTCGCACAACGCCCGCTCCTGCGGCGACGAGGGTTCCCGGCCGACGCCCGCTGACCCGGCGTACTCCGGTGCGGGCAGCGCCTTGCGGTCGAGCTTGCCGTTCGCGGTCAACGGCAGCCGCTCCAACGGGACGACGAACGAGGGAACCATGTGCTCGGGCAGCCGCTGAGCAGCGAACTTCCGCAGAATAACGGAGAGTTCCCCATCAGACGGGCCCTCCCCCTCCAGCGCCACGACGTACGCCACCAGACGGGCGTCGCCCGGGGTGTCCTCACGGGCCACGACCGCGGCCCCGCCCACCGACGGATGGGCCAGCAAAGCCGCCTCGACCTCTCCCGGCTCGATCCGGAAGCCCCGGACCTTCACCTGCTCGTCCACCCGCCCCAGATACTCCAGCTGCCCCCCGGCGGTCCACCGCACCTGGTCCCCGGTCCGGTACATCCGGACACCCGGCTCGAACGGACAGGCCACAAAACGCTCACTCGTCAGGCCCGGCCGCCGCACATAACCCCGGGCCACCTGCACCCCGGACACATACAGCTCACCGGCGACCCCGGGAACCACAGGCTGCAGCATCCCGTCGAGCACATAGACCCTGGTGTTGGCGACCGGCCTGCCGATCGGCACCGACTCACCCACGTCCTGACCCGCCGACACCTCGAAGACCGTGCACCCGACCACCGTCTCGGTCGGCCCGTACTCGTTGACGACCACCGAACGGGGCGCCCGCTCCAGCCAGGACCGCACAGCGGTACCGGCCAGCGCCTCACCACCCACGATCACCCTGCGCGCCGCGCCCGCAAGCCCGCCGTCCGCCACCAGCTCCGCCAGCAGCGGCAGATGCGCCGGCACCAGCTTCATCAGCCCGAAACCGCCACCGGCGCCGACCAGCGACGCAAGCCCCTCGGCCCCGCCTTGCCGGCTCACCACCACCGCGGAACCGGACACCAGCGGCACCAGCACGCTCGTCACCGTGAGGTCGAACGCCAGCGAAGAGTGCAGCGGCGCCCCACCCCCCTCGGCCATGCCATAGGCCTTACTCGCCCACACGACGTAGTTCGCCAGACCGCCGTGGGTGACCGCCACACCCTTCGGACGACCGGTCGACCCGGAGGTGTAGATGACATACGCCAGCCCGTCCGGCCCCACATCCACCCCCGGCCTGGTCTCCGGGCAGGCACCCACCGCAGCCGCGACCAGCGGATCGTCCAAAGCGATGGCACGCACCCGCCCCACCGGCAGCTCGTCGAGCACCTCCTCCTCGCTCAGCAGGACCGCAACCCCACCGTCCGCGAGCATGAACCCGACACGCTCAGCCGGATACTCCGGATCGACCGGCAGGTATCCCGCTCCCGCCTTCCAGACGGCGAGGACCGCCACGACCATGTCCGCACCACGCGGCAGGCACAGGCCCACGAGCGACTCCGGACCCACACCCTGGCCCACGAGATAGTGCGCAAGCCGGTTGGCCCGCGCATCCAGCTCCGCATACGACACCACGGTGCCGTCCTCCACCACCGCGGCGGTATCCGGGACACGGACCGCCTGCGCCTCGAACAACTCGGGCACCGCGACCGAGGGCACCTCCGCCCCCGTGTCGTTCCACTCCGCGAGCAACTGACGGCGCCCGGCATCATCAAGCACACCGATACCACTCAGCGCAGCATCAACGCCGCCGGCAAGCGCCACCTCCAACGCAACCACCAGCCTCTCGGTGGCCGTGGCCATCAGCATGGCGACTGACTGCGGGTCAATCGGGGCGACCGCATCCACCACCACCCGCAGCCCGTGACCGTCGTCCACAACGGCAACCAGCAGGGGGTAGTTCGTGCGGTCGACGACCAGCACCGTCCGAACCCCGTCCAGGCCCTGCTGCTGGGCGGAGGCACGGCCTCCCGCGTGCCGGTAGTCGAACATCGAGGTGAACAGCGGTGCGTCCGACGGCACTCCGCTGGCGCGCTGGGCAACGGCAAGTGGCGCGTGCTCGTGCTCAAGGAGCCCGGCGAGCTGACCGCGCATCGCCTGCACCGCCGCGAGAACACCTATACCGTCGCCAAGGCCTGCCCGCACCGGCAGCATGTTCATGAACGGCCCGGCGACCCGGTCCGACCCGGCCCCGTCGTTCATCCGCCCGAACAGGACGGTGCCGAACACCACGTCATCACGGCCGCTCACCGCGGCAAGAACCCGCGCCCACGCCACATGCATCACCGTGGCCGGGCTCGCCCCAATCCGCTGCGCCACCTCACGCAGCCGCCCGCTCAGTTCGTCCGGGAACGTCGCCCCGGCCCGCACCATGCCCGCACCGTCGCCCCGCACGTCCACCAGCCCGAACGGCGCGGTGGGCTCGGTGACGTCACCCAGCAGGTCGGCGAAGAACGCCTCGTGCTTCCCACTGTCAAGCCCCGCACGCGCCTGTGCGACGAACGTCCGGAAAGGCAGCGGCTCCGGCAGCTCGGCAGCCCTCCCGGCGAGCACCGCCTGCACCTCGCTCAGCAGGAGTTCGAGGCCCGTGTGGTCCTGGATCATGTGGTGCACGCGGATCAGCAGCAGCCAACGACCATCCGCGTCAGAGGCCATGTTCAGACCGAGCAGCGGGGCCCGGCCCAGATCCATCGACAGGCCCGCGGCAGCAAGGAGCTGTTCCACCGGCTCAGCACCGCGCGGGTCAAGTTCGAGTTCCACGACGGGGAGTTGGGCGTTGCGCCATACGACCTGCACCGGCTCGCGCAGGCCTTCCCACACGATGCCGGTACGCAGGATGTCGTGCCGGTCCACGACCTGCTGGAGCGCCTCGCTGAACGCGTCCAGCCGCTCACGCGAATCGAACTCCAGCACCGTCGGCCTGACGTAGGCGTCCTCGCCGCCGTCGGCGAGGAGATGGTGGAAGAGCAGACCCTCCTGCAACGGCGCCAGCGGATAAACGTCCGCGACGTTCGCCGCACCACCCTCCACGAACGCGACGATCCGCTCGACCTCATCCGCGGTCAGATCGACCAAGGGCAGCATCTCCGGCGTGATCGCCTGCGCGCCCTCCGGAATGGCATTCGGCGGAACGACGACGTTCTCCCCACCGGACGAAGCCGCAAGGCCCGCCACCGTCGGGGTCTGGAACAGCACCCGCACCGACACCGAAACGCCGCGGGCGCGCAGCACCTCCACCAGCCGGATCGCGAGGAGCGAGTGGCCGCCCAGGGCGAAGAAGTCGTCGTCGACGCCGACCTTCTCCAACCCCAGGACCTGGGCTAATGCCTCGCACAACGCCTCTTCCTCGGGGGTCGACGGGCCCCTGCCCGAGTCCGCCGTGACGACGTAGTCCGGTGCTGGCAGAGCCTTGCGGTCCAGCTTCCCGTTCACCGTCAACGGCAGCACCTCCAGGACCACGACCGCGGCCGGGACCATGTAGCCGGGCAGGCGCTCGGCCGCGAACCGCCGCGCCGTTGCGGCAACACCGTCGCCCTCACGCACATCCCCGTCGCCGGCCGGCACCACATACGCCACCAGACGCTTGTCACCCGGGGTGTCCTCACGCACGACCACCGCCGCCTGAGCAACCCGCGGACACGCAGCCAGAACCGCC
>NZ_JBHXQN010000086.1:0-17890 GCF_042717785.1 Streptomyces sp. NPDC058619 | reverse complement strand
TCAGCCACCCGAACATTCTGATCGCGTGATGCCACCCGAGGAACCACCTGGGCGGCATGTCACGAGAGGGCGAACGTTGCCTGACGCGGCACTAGCTGGGCACCGGTGTCTGGCCGGATGTCTCGATGCCTGCCTGGCGGAAGTCGTCCAGGGTGGAGGCGATGGTCTCGGGGGCGACGCCGACCGAGTAGTCCAGACGTACCCGGGTGTTGAATCCCGCCGCGACGGCGTCCAGGGCGGTGGCGCGCACGCAGTGGTCGGTCGCGATGCCCACCACGTCGACGTCCCTGACCCCGCGGGCGCGCAGCCAGTCGGCGAGGGACGTTCCTTCGGTGTCGGCGCCTTCGAAGCCGCTCTTGGAGGCGCTGTGGGCCCCCTTGAAGAAGACGGCATGGACCTTGCCGCCAGCGGCGGTGGGGGCGAAATTCGGGTGGAAGTCGCCGCCCTCGTCTCCCGCCACGCAGTGGACGGGGAAGCTGTCCTTGAAGTCCGGGCTGGAGGAGAAGTGGCGGCCCGGGTCGATGTGATGGTCCCGGGTGGCCACCACGTACTGGTAGTCACCGCCCGCGGCGCTCTGCTCCACCAGCTCGGCGATCGCGGTGGCGATCTGCGCGCCTCCCGCGACGGGAACGCTGCCTCCCTCGCAGAAGTCCTTCTGCACATCCACGACGATCAAGCCTCGGCTCATCAGGAGCACCTCTCAAGACGACGGAACGACTCCCGTCTTCTACCGGTCTCCTCGCCTCCACCGAAGACGTGACGACCTGCGCTCACCCGCACAGCCGAGGACGTTCACCGCAGGAACGATTCGCACCCTTGAAGGTGAACCTCCGCCCGAGGGCAGCGACGAGACGGCTCGCACCACGGGGGCGGCGGGAGGCGTGATCTTGCGTTTCCGTATGCCGGCCCTTGGCGCCGAGAGGTCGGCGGGAACTGATCGAACAGCGTGAGCAGCCTGTTGTACTGCGGTATGGCAGATCAGAAGCAGTGCACGGTGGTCCGGACCGGACGGTATGAGGGTGTCCAGGGCGGCAGCGCGGGTGTCAGCGCCCAGTCGGCGGGAGCGGAGCGGCTCCACCGTCTGGTGATGGCGGCCGGGACCCGCGGCCGTCCTCACCTGCACGAGGGGCACGAGTCGGCCATCTTCATCCAGTCCGGCCAGGTCGAGGTCTGGCACGGAGAGGGACTGGTCGAGCATGTGCTCCTGCAGGCGGGCGACTACATCCACATCCCCGCCGACACTCCCCCACATGCCGGTGAACCCCGGCACCCAGGACATGGTGTGCCTGGTCGAACGGACCGACCCCAACGAACAGGAAGGCGCCCGGCTCCTTGACCTGCCCCTGTGGCTGGAGTCCCGAGTCGAGCCGCTGCCCGTCGGGGCAGGCTGAACCACCGGACCCGAACCAAGAAGCGGACCGGCGGATCCAGCGACGCCGCCGGCACGCGTGACACCGTCGCCGACCCACCCGCGCCAATTCGGGCGCCCTGGAAGGGGGGAAAGGCGGCCGTGACGCAGCCCTTCGCGCAATGCAGGCCGGCTGTTACTTGCCGCCGCTGCCGCCGAATGCGCCCCCTCGCTTCTGACAGGGGGAGCTTGAAGCGCAGCCTCCTGAAGGCCCGGCGCCAGCACCTGCCGGCTGAGGCAAACAGCCAAGCTCCGGCCTGGGTCAGGCCCCTCCCCTTCTCGCCTGGCAACTCGCGCTTCGCCGGAATTGCCCCTCTCTCCATTGCGCCGTTTCAAGAATGGCGCGGTTCGAGGTTTGGGGTGAAGTGTTCATGACCAAGTTCTGTGACTATGGGCATATCGCTGGTTGCCAGTCATCCTGCTGTCGCCGTCTTCCGCCTGCCCCGAGGCGGGCGCCCCACCCCGGCTCTGGGTTCACGGGTCGATGATGCGGCGGTGCGCACCGCGCGCGTGCTGGCCGGGGCGGCGACCCATGCCAGACCTGTCGAGCGGACCCTCGTACTGCGGCATGCCGCGTCTGCTGCTGGTGAATTGGCAGCCGCACTGTCAGATCAAGCGCCGGCCGTGGCCGGTGAAGCACTGCAGGCCGAGTCGACCAGCCAATCCTTCTTCCGGGTCCGTGAAAAAGAACTGTCCGATCAGCAGGCCGCGCTGCACGGTGTCCTGGTCATCCATCGCGGCCTTCAAGACCTCTGTGATGCGCCACTGTCGGGCGCAGACCTGGCACTGGAGCTGGCCGGGATGCGCCAAGCGGTATTCGACCTCACCGGCGCGAAACCGGGCACCGGCCATGACTTCGGCCCACCTGTCGCCGATCCCGAGCCTGGTACGAGGGCGTCGCTGGAGGAGGTGTGGAGCGCTCGGTGGCTCATCGGCCACCAGGTCCACGTCCTGTTCAACATCTGCGCCGCGGTCGCCGTGGCCGACGCCGCCGGCCACCTGCGCCACGGTGACAGCGACGCCGCGCTGCTGAGGCTGGCAGACGCGACGGTGTACGTGCGCGGTTTCCCCGCGGCCATGACCCACGCCAGTACGATCCCGGCCGATTACTACATGGCGGCGATACGCCAGACCATGGCGCCTCCGTCGGTGGACATGCCGTTGAGCGGGCGCCAGCACCGCGGATACAAGCTGTTCCGGGCGGCGATGAGAGACCTGCTGTCGGTGCTTCCCGATACCTACGAGCACCTGGCGGCGCGCGCCCCGGACCTGGCCGAGGCGCGGGGCGCTCTCCTGGAAGCCGACATCGTCGATGGTGAACGGCACGTCACCCTCGCGTACTCGCTGGTGCATCTGGATCGCTCCATCGCGCAGAAACCCGAAGGGCCCGACAATGCCGTCGCCGAACTGCGGCTCATGCGGCATCGACGCGCGGCCCAGTACGCCTCCCTGATCCGATTCGGGGACCACTACATCGCCGACGCCGTAGCGGGCCTGCGCCACACATGAGCCCCCGCGTGCGCCGCTCAATCCCCTGCAGGAGACTTCGATGGCCGAGACGACGCCCGACACCACCCACAGCAGCGGCCTCGACCTCGGCCGGGAGCTTGACCGCGCGGATACCGATGCGTGCGAGCGAGTAGCTCGCACCTTGTGCACCGGCGGGAACGACCAGGCCGACAGCCCCGAGTGGGTGGCGCTGGCCCGGGACGCCTGGGAGGACCTTCCGATAGGGCTGCGCCGCGCGGTGCGCCGGTTTCGAAGGCACTCCGGCCCGACGGGCACCTTGGTGATCGGCGGCATGCCCGTCGACCAGGCGGCCCTGCCCCCGACACCGACCGTACCCGGCTCGGTCCAACGCCAAGCCACCATCCCGGCCGCGGTGCTCACCATGGTGGCCTGTGGGCTCGGGGAGCCTCTCGCCTACCGGGCTGAGAAGTCCGGCGCCCTCGTGCAGGACGTGGTACCCGTGCCTGGGCAGGAGACCTTCCACGGCAACGCAGGATCGGTTCCGCTGTCCTTCCACACCGAGAACGGATTCCACCCCCACCCACCCGACTACGTGGTCTTCCTGTGCCTGCGCGCCGACCACGACCGGATCGCCGGCATGCGCATCGCTGGCATCCGCCAAGCACTGACGCTCCTCACCCCGGCCAGCCGCCAGGCCCTGTTCACACCGGAGTTCACCACCACCCCACCCCCCTCTTTCAACCCCGACGCCGCCACGAGCAACGCAGACATCAAGCCGCGACCGGTGCTTTCCGGAGCAGCGGAGGACCCCGACATACGCATGGCTCAACTCGTCACCACCCCGCTCACCCCCCGAGCCGCCGCAGCGCTGAGCGAATTCGGCCGCGCCTGCGAGGCAACCGCCCACACCCTGCGCCTGACACCCGGCGACCTCGTCATCATCGACAACCGCGTCACCGTCCACGGACGCACCGCCTTCCACCCCCGCTACGACGGAGCAGACCGCTGGCTGCAACGCACCTACGTCACCACCGACCTGCGCCGCTCCCGCGACCACCGCCCCCACGACGGCCACGTACTCGCCCGGTGACCCATCCCCCGGAACACCAAGACCCGCGGCCCCGCCGCGGGGCGGGGGCTGAGGCTTGACAGTGCGCAACACAGTAGGTCTCTGGCGCGTACGCGGGTACGGACGCTGTCAGCTGGGAGATGACGGCCGTAAGCGAGGATGGCACCGAGTACGGGGATGCGGAAGACGAACGGGCGCGCGCCGAGGGAGTCGATGCTTCCTACGATGTTCTGCCTGGCCATCAGCTGTTGGATGCCGGAGGCGACCGCGAGGTCGCCGGGCTCTTACCCGGCGACATTTGGCCAGAAAGAGGCCGGAGCGAGATGCTTTCGCCGGTCAAGATCGCAAGCGGGGCGCACGCCGTGCGGGTGGTAGCCCTTCCACGCGCCCTTCACACCCTGAGATGACGCAATTACTTTTCGTGACGTCACTTCTGGCGCTGGTCTCCCACCTGAACGTCCTTCCCCGCCGGCGGCCCTCTGGGCACGTAGGCGCGTTGGACGCACAGGACGGACGTCCGGTGCCGCCGGCCGACATCCCCCGCAAGCACACGTAGATCGCATGCCCCACCCGCGAGAGTCGGGTGCGGGCCGGAGAGGGAACGCGATGGGTTCATGGCACTGGAACGACCAGGACAGCCCCACCACCACAGTCGGTGTCCGGGCCACGATGGGCGCCGTCACCATGAAGAACGACGCCAAGGCCGAACAACGACCGTACGTGTTCGTGCGCGGCTACGACTCGCGTCTGCACATCAACTGGTGGAACGGCAAGGTGTGGGACTGGAGCGACCAGGGCACCCCGGCCGGGCGCACCATCATCGAGAAGGTCGGGGCCGTCACGGTCCAGGACGGCCCGAACGAGCAGCAGCGGCCGTACGCGTTCGTCATCACCGACGACTCGATGCTGCACGTGAACTGGTGGGACGGCCTCAAGTGGAACTGGAGCGACCAGGGCGCACCCAGCGGGCGGCATATCCGTGAGGGTGTCGGGGTCGTCTGCGTGCAGGACAGTCCGGGCGCGAAGCAGCGGCCGTACGTCTTCGTCATCACCGACGACTTCCGGCTGTGGGTGAACTGGTGGGACGGCTCCAAGTGGAACTGGAGCGACCAGGGCGCCCCGCCGAACCACACCGTCTCCCGCCCCCTGGGCGTGACCACCATGAAGAACGACGCGAACGCCTTCACCCGCCCGTACGCGTTCGTCATCACGGAGGACTCCAAGGTCTGGGTGAACTGGTGGGACGGCTCCAAGTGGAACTGGAGCGACCAGGGCGCCCCGTCGGGTCAGCCGGTCAAGAAGGGCGTCGGCGTCATCAGCGTCCAAAACGATCCGAGCGCCCAGCAGCGGCCTTACGCCTTCGTCCAGGGCTACGACTCGAAGCTGTACGTGAACTGGTGGGACGGCTCCAAGTGGAACTGGAGCGCACAGGGCACGCCCAGCGGGCGGCTCATCCTGGACTCCGTCGGCGTGGTCACGATGAAGGACGAACCGAACGCCTTCACCCGCCCCTACGTCTTCGTCATCGGCGACGACTCCAAGCTCTACCTCAACTGGTGGGACGGCAAGGCGTGGCACTGGGCCGCCCAGGACACCCCGCCCGGACGCGTCATCGAACGCCCCGGCGAAGCACTCACCATGCAAAACGATCCGAACGCCACCCAGCGGCCCTACGCCTTCGTCATCACCGATGACTCAGACCTCTGGGTCAACTGGTGGTCCCTGACCTGAGCCACAACAGCCGCCTGGCCGGGCCCTGGGGCCCGGCCAGGCGACTGTGCGTTTCGGTGTGCCCGGGGCATCTGCGCGGAGCCGGGCTTCGGGCCCACGTCCATCACTCACTTCGAGCGTCGTCTGAACCGCGCCCTTGCTTTTCCCACAAAAAGCAACAGTAAAGTTACCGACAGCGACATTCGGCCGGGCTGTGCGATAAGCAGCCGAGATGTGGGGCACTGTCCCTGCTTGCTTCCACAGCTCCTGCGACGGCCCTGGACGGGGCGGCCTCGCGACCTCTGCGACCGGCACCGTGACCTCTGCGCGACCGAAGGAGTCATCGCGTGTTTCCCGCCGCCGGAGAAGGGGGTACGGCTGTGCTCGTGCTGACACTGCCGTCACAGCCCGTTCCGCTCCGTGCCCGCTTCGCCGAGACCGGATACCTCCCGCTCCCCGACCTGATCACCCGCCAAGGGCTTGAGGCGCTGCGGCACGAAGCCGCCCGACTGGAAGCCGCGGCGACCCGCCGCGACTTCCGCATGGAGTGCATGGACGACAGCCCCCGCCACATGACCACCCTGGGCGGCCACCACATCGCGCAGGAATCCGCGCTCATCAGCACCCTGTACCGCGATACCGGACTGCTGGCTCTGCTCACCGCTCTCCACGGAGTGGGTGTGCTACCCGTGGAAGAGCCGGTGGAGCGGCACGTGCTGAACATCCTTCACCAGCCCGGTGACACTCACGGCGCCCACACCGACGACTACCCCCTAGCCCTGGTCCTCTTCATCGAGGCACCGGAAGCGTCCGACGGCGGGCTGCTGGAGTTCAACCCCGGCCGCAGAAGCCTGAGCTCCCTGAACGAACCCGGCACGTGCCGGCTTCACCACCAGGCGGGAGACGCCTACCTGCTGCGCAGCGACCTTACCGCCCACCGCGTCACGCCCCTCGACCGCCCCGGTACCCGCCGCACGGTGCTGAACTTCGCCTACACCACCGAAGACCACCAGGCGCCGGCCACTGACTCCGCTCAACGCCTGTACACCTGACCGCGCCACGCCCCGGCCGGCAGCCAGAGCCGAACCGGGCTGAGCGGTGCATACGGCGGAGGCCCTTCCCCAACGGCCTGGTTCAGGCGCAGCGGCAGCGGTCAGGTATGCCGCCTGCTGCGGGCTCGAGCCCACCCCCACCGCCTCGTGCAACGCTCGCGTGGCCCGTCCTGACTGGCCGGGCCCGGCCAAGCTCCGCGTGTTCGGCCGGGACGAGGGCGACGGCGGGGTGAACGGGCGGCGGCAGCGGATCCGGCTCTTTGCTTGCGGGCTGGTCAGCGGGTGAGTACGTGGCCAGGACAGTCGCGACGAAGGGCGGGGTGGGCATCTGGATCAAGGACCTCACCCGGACCACTCCTCGATCACAACCAAATACGCGCCCTAGCAGCCCGGGGGATCAGTACCCCGGTGGATCAGAGTTCGCCGAAGAGCAGGTTGCCCGGGGCGTCCTCGTCGGTGCCCGTGTAGTACTCGCGTGCCGCGTGGAGGAGTTCGTCGAGGGTCAGGGTGCCGTCGCCGTCGGCGTCGATCCGCTGGAACAGCGTCTCGGCGTCGGCGGGGCTCAGCCGGGTGTCGAAGGCCTCCTGGGCCTTGTGGAACTCCTCCGGGCTGATGCGCCCGTCGCCGTCGGTGTCGACGATCGTGAGGATCGCCTGGACCATCGGCCGGAACGAGCGGTCGTAGGCGGGCCCGCCCTGTGCGTACAGGCGGGTCATGCCCACCTTGTACTCCTCGGGCGTGACCTTGCCGTCCCGGTCGATGTCCAGCTCGGTGAACAGGTCCTGCCAAAAGTCGGCCAGGCCGCCCATCACCAGCGTCGCCTTCGGTGAGGTGGCCGGCTCCGCGAGGGCCGACAGCAGCCGGGACCCGAGCGCGATGATGTCGTCGGCGTCGATCACGCCGCTCCGGTCGGCGTCCAGGTGGGTGAAGGCGCGGTCCAGCTTGCGGTCGAGCAGGTCGTTCGTCATGTCGGGTGCCTTTCACGGCTACGGAGCGTGGGTTGACCAATGCCTACCGTAGTCTCCCTCTGATCGTGAACTCCCGTTCTCCTGCTAGGAAGTTGTGGATGCACTCTTACGAGGTATGGGTGGCCGGCGCCGAGGAGCCCGGTATCCGCTGGGTCTACTGGCCTCGGGTGGGTCAACTGCTGCGCGAGCCGTTCCGGGTGCTCGGCCTCAAAGCGCGGCTGGAGCGCGGCGAGGACCTCCCGTACGACGACCGCCTGCTCGCCGGCCGGGTCGCGCTGTCCGCTCCCGAGCAGGGGCTGCGCGCCCTGGCCGCCGCCCGCGCCGCCCAGCCCGCCTGGGCGAGGGTTCCGCTCGCCGACCGACTGGAGCTGCTGCACGGAGTCCGCCAGGCCGTCGCCGAACGCCACGACGAGCTTTCCGCGCTCCTGATCGCCGAGGGGCACCCGGTACGGCTCGCCGCCTGGGAACTGGCCTCCCTGGCCTGTGCGTTCCACCCGGACTCGGTCGCCGAATACGCCGCCCAGCTGGAGCAGCCGGAGCGGATCTCGGCGGGCCGCCGCATCCGCATGGTGCGCAAGGCCGACGGAGTGGTGTGCCTGAGCCCGCCGCGCAACGCACCGACCTCCAACTCCTTCTACGGGGTGGTGGCGCTGGCCGCGGGCAACGCCCTGGTCGTCAACGCGCCGCCGACCGCCCCGCTCGGCGTCAGCTTCGTCTACCGGGAGATTGTGGCCCCGCTCCTGGAGCGGCTCGGCGCCCCGGCCGGCACCCTGAGCGTGCTCTCGACGCACGGCCGCGCCGTGATGCGGCAGTGGCTGGACAGCCCCGACTGCGACGACATCGTCTTCTTCGGGGGCTCGAAGCAGGGCCTCAAGCTGGAGCGGGAGTGCGTGGTCGCGGGAAAGAAGCCCGTACTGGAACTCTCCGGCAACGACGGCGTGCTGGTGTGGGCCGACGCCGAGGCCGATCTCGCCGCGCGGGCCCTGTGCGAGCGGTACTACGGCTCCGGCCAGATCTGCATGACCCCGAAGTTCGCCATCGTCCACCCGGAGGCCGCGGACCGGCTGCTGAAGGAGCTGGTGGAGCGGGTGCGGGAGATCCGGCCCGGTCCGCCGGAGGACCCGCAGACAGTGCTCAGCCCGGTGGTCAAGCGGGCGGAGTTCACCGAGTTCCTCGACGAGGTGCTGGCGGCCGGTGGTGAACTGCTGTGCGGGGGCGAGTTCGTGGACGTGGACGATGCGCCGACGACCGCGGGGCCGTTCATCCGCCCGGCGGTGGTCCGGGTGGACGGCCTGGCCACGGCCGCGCGGCTGCGCGCGTTCCGCGAGGAAACCTTCTTCCCGCTGCTGTGCGTGGTCGTCCCCGAGGCGCCGCTGGGCATCGAAGAGGCCATCGGCTTCCTCAACGCCAACCGCTACGGCCTGCGCAACTCCCTGTGGACGCAGGACGAGCAGATCGCCGAGCGGTTCTGCGCGGAAGTGAACAACGGCGGCATGCTGAAGGTCAACGACTCGCACATCGGCTGCCTTCCGGTGCTCCCGTCCAACGGCGGCACAGGCGCCACCGGCGGCATCTTCGGCGAGGCCAACCAGCCCGCCGTGCGCACCACCCACCTACAGTCGATCGCCGTCGCCACCCTGGTCCGGCCCCGGGACTCGGTGTTCGACCACGCGGCGGGCGTGATGTGAAACCGGCGGCCGGTCCTTGCCGACCGCAACCTTCCGGGAGGTGTGGACGTCGTACGTGCGTACGCACGTTGTACGTACGACCGATCGGGGGACAGGGTGTTCAACGGGTGAAAGGGGCGCGGCCGATGGGTCGCGTCCCTCGGGGGGTGTGGCCAGGACTTCGCCTTCCATGTCTACCGTGAGGATCAGCAGCGGCCGGGCCGCCTTCGCCACCAGCTCCAGCGCTGGGGCGAGCTCCGGGGTCTCGGTGATCTTGACGTTGTAGAGCAGGATGTACGGCTTCTCACAGTCCGCCGACGAGGACTCGGGTCGGTTGACGAAGTACGGGGTGAGGTAGCCCCGGTCAATGGAGATGTACCTGTCCTTGCTGGGCAGGGAAGTCCTCGGTCTGCGTGGTCATCGCTGTGCTCCTTGATATCGGCCATCACGGTGGGCCCGGCTCGGCAGCCGGTCACGGCCGGCCCTTGAACGGGGACCGGTTGGTTCGTCGCTGTTCAGGGGACAGCGGTTTCGGCTCGGCGAGGGTGGCGCGGGTGACGGGGCCAGGATGCCGTACCCCTATTCCCTGGGGCCCAGCCGGTCGCGTAGGTATGTGAGGATCGGCGCGAGGGCAGTCTGTGACTGCTTCGATTCGGGCTTACCGCAGTCACAGGCGTGAAGGGGTACATGGGCATGGACAGCGACGGCGTGCTGGTGCTGCCCGATGAAGGCGACACACGGATCATCGTGTGCCGGGGCGATTTCGACATGGACACCCTTGCCCCCTTCACCGCCGCCACTCAAGAGGCTGTGGCCGACGAGGGCGTCAGGCGGATCAGCATCGACGTGGCGCAGGTGACCTTCGCCGACTCCTCCATGCTCAACGCCCTGCTGACCACTCACCGCTGTGGATGCCTGATCCTCGTCGGCCCCCTGCGAAACCAGCTCGCCCGCCTGCTGGAGATGACCGGCGCGGACACGGTCTTCACCATCACGGGCAGCCTCGAGGCCGCCCGCGCCCAGCCCCTGCGCTGACCGCGAACCGCCCGGGGGACGGGCGGGATGGGGCCTGTCGCCAGGGCATTCGGGGCGGGTCCTCGCCCAGGCCACGCGCCTGTACTCACCTACCGGAGCGGGCGTAGCCTGGTGCTGCTGCGGTGGCGGGACCGGGGAGGTCATTCACCCCTCCCGTCGCCGCACTCCACAACTCGACGATTCCCGATCACCCCAAAGCCGCCGATGCGCACTCGGGCCCGGTTCAAGGGCGTACCGGTCGACTGGCTCCGCCGTACCCGGGTGAGGCCCTCTGCCCTTCGTCGGATCCCGGCTCGGCGCCACCGCTTCCGGGCCGGCTTCCTCACGCGGGGGCAGGCGCAGCGCGGGCCAAGCCGGGTTCCAGCGCCAGGACGCCCACCGGTCGGCATCCGCGAACGGCCCGGCCCGTTCCTCGAGCATCGCGAGGACCTGGGCGCGGGCGTACTCCACCGCCTGGTGCTCGGTGTCGGTGACGATGCCCAGGCGCCTCACGTGGGCGTACTCGCAGAGTAAGCCCGGGGCGCAGTGGCAGGGTCGCCCCTGCTCCGTCTCCCCGGACTTCTCTCCGAACCCGCCGTGCACCTCTCAGCGCAACGGGCTCTCCACGGCATCTGCCGTCAGGCCGATTGCGTCCATGGATTGGGAATCTTGTTGCCGCGATAGCGGTATCGGGTGACCGGGATGTCCCCGATCCTCCGCAACCTGACGTCGCCCGCCGTGATCGGCTGCCACGCCCCGGAGGGAGTGATCAGCCGCCGTCGGACGTCTCCGAGGCTCCAGTCGTGCCGCGAGCGCATCATGCGCACGACCCTCCACCAGGTGAACGCGTCCACCATGGCGAAGACCCGTTTCGCGACCGCGTATTTGAAGTACTCGGCCCATCCGTGCGTGATCATGTTCAGCCTGGTCAGCACGTACTCCATGTCCTGCTGCGACAACCTGCGGGTCATGGCACGGACCTTCATCTTGACCGAGCGCACAGCGCGCCGGGAGATGTCGGTGTAGACGTACCACTTGTTCGTCCCTCGTTTGCGGCGCCACTGGACGCGGAACCCCAAGAAGTCGAACCCCTCGCTCAGGTGCACGATCCGGGTCTTGGCCTGTGACAACCGCAACCCGATCCGCGTCAGCACCTGAGCGATCTCGTCGCGCAACGCCGCTGTGTCCTCCTCGGTCCCATGGACCATGACCGCGAAATCATCCGCGTAGCGGACGATTCGCCATGTCGGCAGGCCTTTGCGGCGTCGGGTCTGGCGCTTCGAACCGGCGGACAGCACCCCGATGCCTTCCCATGGCTCGTGCAGGTGCTCGTCGAGCACTGACAGAGCGATGTTGGCAAGCAGTGGGGACAGGATGCCCCCTTGTGGTGTCCCGGTTCGGGTGTCCTGGTGCTCGCCGAGTTCCGTGAGGATCCCGGCTTTCAGGAACGCCTTCACCAAGGCCAGGACCCGCTTGTCCTTGATCCTCTTCCTGACCCGGTCCATCAGCGCGACGTGATCGATCTCGTCGAAGCACGCCTCGATGTCCGCGTCCAGCACCCAGCGATAGCCCTTGGTGCCGAATTGGTGGATCTCAGCAATCGCGTCCTGCGCCCGCCTCCTGGGTCGGAACCCGTACGAGACCGGCTTGAAGTCGGCCTCGAAGATCGGTTCCAGCACCAGCTTCAGCGCAGCCTGGACGACCCGGTCGGCGATCGTGGGAATCCCCAGCCGCCGCACCTTCCCGGACCCGCCCGGCTTGGGAATCTGCTTCTCCCGCACCGGAAGTGCCCTGAACGCACCCACTTTGAGCTGGGCTCGAAGGTCGTCCAGGAACCTCAGGACCCCGATCTGCTCCTCCACGTCGGTGACCGTCAGGTCATCGACGCCGGCAGTCCGGGCCCCTTGATTCCCCGCGACCCGGTCGAACGCCAACGTCAGCGTCGCCGGGTCGTGCACGAGGTTGAACAGGTCGTCGAACCGGCGGCCATGGTCGGCCGCCGCCCAACGGTGAAGTTTGGCCTGCATCTCCGATACCCGCTGCCGTGGCCCCACCGGGGCCTCGTCCAGCAGAGCGCCGTCATTCGACGGTGCGCCTTTCGGCATTGCAACCTCCTCCCCTCTCGATATCGCTGCCGCCCTTCCCCATGTGCCGGGCTCTCCCCGGCTCGGAGTACTACGGCGGCTCCGCCCCACCAGGCCGTTCGGCAGTCGATGCGCCTATCCCCTCCAAAGCGGCTGGCTGCCGCCCCGCGGGGAACTGCACCTGGTGGTTCCCGTGTTCACTGTGATTCGCTCGATGGAGTAGGAGCCCGACTGTGTCCCCGCGGCATCGCCATGAGTACGCCGCAGGCTTTCCTCATGGCCTCCGGGTCGGCAAAGACAGACCTCCCCAGGAGTTCCGACCACCCAGCCATGGATGATCGTGCGCACCGCATCCGGCCCATATCCGCCAGGTTGGAGCCGGTGGAAGAGTGGGGGACGTAACGACGCCGGTTCCTCACGTACTCCTCTCCATCACGCTCGCCGGGCCCACGCCATCTGGCAGTGCTGGCGCGTCCCGTCTTTGTCAGGGCTGCTCCCGCCCTCCCCGGCAGCACCCGGATCAGGCTGCCCTCAGCTTCACCGTCCTGCTGCGACAGGATCAGTGGCGCAGTAGGGGTCGGACCGGGGCGCGGTACTTGCCTTGTGACCAGCCCGTTTCCCCGGCCCGCCCTCCGCACCGGACATGCACCTCTCAGCGCATCCGGCGCTCCACGGACTCCCTTGGGACCGCGCGGCTCAGGCCGTCGCGGCTCTCGTCCACGGTGTCGGAATGCTGTAGCCCCGCCATCGATACCGGGTGACCTTCACCCGCTGGGGGACGAACAGCGTGATCCCGTCCTCTTCGGGCCGCCAACCGGGCTCGCCGGTCAGGTAGCGGCGTCGCAGAGTCCTCCAGTCGATCCCGGGATGCTGTTTCCTCAGCCACAAGGTGACCCGACGCCAGGTGAAGGCGTCGAGGTAGTGGAACGTGGCTGTGGACGACCCGAACCGGAAGTAGTTACACCATCCCCGCATCATCGAGTTGAGCTGACGAAGCAAGTCGGCGAGGGTTCGTTGACCTCTCTTGTTGGTGGCCGCCCGCACCTTGTCCGTGATCGAGGCCAACGCCTTCTTCGACGGATAGGTGTAGACGTAATACTCGCCGGTACCCCTCTTGCGCCTCCGCTGGATGTGGAAGCCGAGGAAGTCCAGCCCCTCGTCGATGTGGCAGACACGGGACTTGGCCGCAGACAGCCGGAGCCCCAGAGGGGCGAGAACTGCCGCGACCTCCTCCCACAGCTCATCCGCATGGGCTCGGTTGCCGCACACCATGATCAGAAAATCGTCCGCGTAGCGGACGATCCTGTAGGTGGCGCCTCCGCGCCTGCGGTGTGCTGTCCGCCTGCCGCCGCTGCCGTGAGCGTCCCATTTGGCGCTGAAGTGTTCATCCAGTGCCGACAAGGCGATGTTGGCCAGCAGCGGCGAGGCGATGCCGCCCTGGGGTGTGCCGGTGTTCGTCTCCCGAGTCGCACCGTCGGCGGACATGATGCCCGCCTTCAGGAACGCTTTGACCAGGGAAAGAACCCGCTTGTCCCCGACTCGTCGGCGCATCCGTTCCAGAAGAGCGGAATGCGCGATGTTGTCGAAGCACGCCTCGATGTCCGCGTCCAGCACCCAGTGGTAGCCCTTGGTGCTGAAGTGGTGGATCTCGGCGATCGCGTCATGGGCCCGTCGCTCAGGGCGGAAACCGTAGCTGACCGGCTTGAAGTCCGCCTCGAAAATCGGTTCCAGGACCAGCACGAGCGAGGCTTGCACAAGCCTGTCCATCGCAGTGGGAATCCCCAGTCTCCTGAGCTTTCCCCCGCTGCCCGGTTTGGGGATCATGCGCTCCCGCACCGGCAACGGGGTGAACGTGCGAGCCCTCAACTGCTCCCGCGCATTACCCAGAAAGGCCACGACGTCGGCGTCGTCGGCGATGAAGGCCGGAATCACCCGGTCCACGCCGGCGGTGCGCGCCCCCTTGTTGCCCCTCACCCTTCCCACGCCACCGTGAGGAAGTCGGGGTGATGGACGAGGTTGTAGAGATCATCGAACCTGCGGTCGGGATCACCGACCGCCCATTGGTGCAGCTTGGTCTGCATCCGTCGTACCCGCAGCCAGGCCCCGTCGGGGTCTGGCCACAGCTCACCGGTATTCACCAGTGCCTCCGTCCCTTACAGTCCCTCAACTATGAATCCGCTGGGCCGCTTCGCCATGTGGACGGCTTTCCCGTCCCCCGACTACTACCGGCCCTCCGCCCCACCTCGGGCCATCGGCTGACGACGCGCCTTCCCTGCCGACCCGCCTGGAGGACAGGTCCGGAGCGGGAGCTCCGAGGTGGTTCCCACGTTCACTGCGTTCCGTTCGTCGGGTGAGGCGGCCAGCTTTGCCCCTGCGGCATCGCCACGGTTACGCCGCAGTCCTTCACCGTGGCCTCCCGACCGGCAAGATCAATCCGATCCAGGAGTTCCCGCCCATACGGGCGGTGCGCACCGCAATCCAGCCCAGATCCACCGGGTTCGAGCTGGCGGAGGTCTTAAGGGGCTTTACACCGCTGGTTCCTCGCGTCCACCTTCCCGTCTCGCTTGCCGGACCCGCACCGTCCGGTAGTGCCGGTACGTCCCGTCGTTGTCGGGGCTGCTTACCACCAAGACCGGTCGTCTCACCAGCCCCGGCTGCCCCCAGCTTCCACCGCTCCGCTGCGACGGAACGGCGGTGCAGGTCTCACACCCGCACACGGACACACAGCGCCTCGTGGCGCACGGTCTTTCACCTCCGCTCGAATCACAGCGCCTCACGGCGCAAGTCCTCGTCCTTCCATGCGAACCGGTCCAGGCCGGGGCCGATGACGAGGTCGACGGCCAGGTCGAAGGTGTCGAACCCCGCCCGGGTGCGGCACGTGGGGCGCTCGAAGTTGACGTACCAGTTCCGCAGGCCAGCTGCCGTGTAGAAGGCGTTGACGCTGAACCAGGCCTCCGGCGGCTTCCACAGCAGCAGCTCGGTCTCCTGCCAGCGCGCAGCCGTCAGCTCCCACTCCCCCGACGCCAGCTCGTCGAACGGCGCCATGCGCAACGTCGCGTCGTTCTCTGTGCGGGTCCTCGCGTACAGGGCCGGCCAGAGAACCTCCGCACCCGGCGCGCAGGCCGTCACCAGCGCCTCTTTCGTGTCGGTGATGACGCGCTGTGCCTGGGCGCTCCAGACCCGGCCGCGGTGCATGTCCCGCCGTACGACCGTCTCCCCGCTGCCGAAGGACTGCTCCCTCACCTGGCCACCCCGCTCGTCTTCACCACGTCCCGGCCTTTCCGGTACCGGAGCCTGCCCCATAGGGCTGTTGTCCATCCTCAAGCCGGTCTGATCTCGGATGGTGGCCGCCCGGATGCGGTACGCCGCGCTCACCGAGCGCTGCGTGGAATCGTGTGGCCCCGCCCTCCGGTAACGCGCGCCGCTGTCCGCCATACAGGTGACGGGGTTGAGAATGGGATTTGCCCTGGTTGCGTCGGTGGGAGGTGCGGGGTGAGGGCGCTTGTCGGCGGGCTCCTGGAGGGGACGGTGACGAGGAGGCGGGAAATGGCGTCGGGATCTGGGAGGGCCGGCACGCAGATCTCAAGCGGCCCGGCGTCTCGTGGCGGGGCGCGGCCGCGCGCGTCGTGATGCGGGCCCGGGGAGGCGGTCAGTGCCCGGCGTGGAAGACCATGCCGCGGTCTTTCGTCCAGGTGCGCAGGGGATGCCGGGTGCCGTCCGTCTCGGTCCACAAGGTGATGGTCACGTTGTCCGAGCCGTGCGTCGTGATGAAGTCGGCGAAGCACTTGACCGCGGTGGGTTCGGTGTCCCAGGTCCCCTGGACCTGCGGTCCGCCGGGGGTGAAGGTCATCGACACGTGGAAGGGACCCGCCGGGGGTGCAGGTGTCGGCACGGTGTCGTCTACCGGCTGTGGGTGGTCTCGAAGATCTCCACGGCCGTGGCACCGGACGGCGTGAGCTCCTGCTGCCGGTGCTCGGCCGAGGGCCTGTCGTAGTGGACGCCGGAGGTCTTCTCTTGGCCGTCGAGGACCCACCGTAGCGGCCGGCCCAGCGCTGGGCGGTCGTCGGGGACACCTGGAAGCGTTCGGCGGCCCGCCGCAGGGGCCAGCCGTCCTCGACCACGCAGCGGGCCAGGCGCAGGCGTCCGGTCTCGGTCAGGGGTGCATTACGGTGGGGCATGAGGGCCTTCTGTCGTTCGGTGGAGATGTCGCAATCCACACCGAACCCGGAAGGCCCTCACCCGTTCAAGATGCCTCGGTCGAGACCTGCGTCACCCGTCCACAACCTCCCGGGGCAATACACCTAGCGCAACAGACGCCCCAGGACCAGGTCTGTGCAGCGGATCCCGCCTCCGGGGTGCCGCTCCAGCGCTCCGTCAGCTGCTCCCCGCCCACCCAGTGGTCCGCTGACCTGGCCGAACGTCGACACTCGGCGCCGGAGCTGTCGGTCTTCTCGTGTAGCGTCTCCGGAAACCTTGGGGGGGGTAGGGATCATGAGTGGTGGCAGCACAGACCTGGAGATGGATCCGGTCGCAGTGCAGAACATCCAGGACGGTCTGCGGTCCGCGGTCGGGGAGTTGCGTGAGTTCGCGATGGACACCTCGGCCGTGGCGGGTGGCGGTATGAGCCAGCTGGCGCTGACGGGTATGGAGGCCGGTCACCCGGCGGTCGCCGCGGCGTTGGAGGGCTTCTGCGAACGCTGGGATATGAGCGTGAGCAGTCTCTTCGTCATGACCAGCGGGCTCGCCGAGCGCCACTTGGACCACCTGGGCGCGGCCGGAGGCCCTGGCGTTTTGTCGGACACGTCGGCCGCCGCCCCCTTTTTCACTCCGCATGAATCCGGTCGATCGCCTCGTTCCGCGGGAGCGTTCCGGGCGGCCCCGCTCCTCTGTCAGCTCAGGCTCTTTTGCCTGGGTATTGCGGCCGACTCGGTGTGGGAGGAGGACCAGTACCGCAGGGGCACTTTCAGTGGCGAGGTGGACCAGGCTGCCGGCAGTCGCGGCCCGGACGGAGCTGCGCGCGGGTATCCGTGGCCCGCGGGCGGGTAGTCCCGGCCGGGAGTTTGGCGACGCCTTAGAGCACGATCCGCTCGAACTCCGACAGCTCCCCGGCCGGCCGTCAGCGGCAGCCCGCCGATCGCCTTCATCCGCTCGCTCCGACCGCTCCCGAGTGACCTGCGTGGGCGAGGTCATGGGGGGCTGTGCGGGGCGGCGCCTCGGGTTCGGCTCGGATGGTGTTGCGGTCCTGTTCCGGGCACGGGCGGGCATCCGTGCCCCCCCTGCGCGCGCGAGAGACGAGAGGCGGCATACGATCGGCGCATGGTCCGTTCCCTGCCGGTTCCGCCCCCGACTTCGCTGCTCTCGGACGGAGTTGTCGTCGTACGGCTGCGGCGCGCGTCCGATGTGGACGCCATCGCGGAGGCGGGTCACGACCCCGAGACCCGGCGCTGG
>NZ_JBHXQN010000085.1:0-18346 GCF_042717785.1 Streptomyces sp. NPDC058619 | reverse complement strand
GGCCCCCGGGGCCCGGCCGTCGGTGCCCGCGGGCGGGGCGGCCCCCATCCACCCGGCCTGGGGCTCCTCCCCGGTCGCGGCCCGGGCGGGGCCCCCCCCCCCCCCCCCCGGGGGGGCCCGCCCCGCCCGACCGGCGTACCGGAGCAGGCCGAAGGCGCCTGCCCGGGTACGCCGCCGTCGAGGAGCGCGTCGACCATCCGGTGGGCGCGTCCGCGCGCCGCCGTCCGGTCCAGCAGGAGCGAGTCGAGCAGCAGGGGCGAGACGATCGCGGAGACCGCGTCCTCCCGTGCGGTGTCGGTGAGACCGGCGGGGGCCAGCGCCGTACGGAAGGGCGCCAAGAGGTCCTCCACGTACCGGCGCCGAAGCGCCGCCACTTCGTCGTCCCCCGCCGCCGCCGCCACGATGGCGTGCAGGAAGCCGCTGACCGGTTTGTCGCGCAACCGGTCGCACAACGCGTCCACCTCGGTGTGCAGATCGGCCCGGACCTCTCCCGTGGGGGAGGACACGCGCCGCGGAGCCACCTCGATCAGCGCCGCCAGCACGGCGCGGGGAGTGGGCCAGTGCCGGTAGATCGTCGACCGTGCGACCCCGGTCGCGACGTGTAGCCGCTGCGCGGAGAGGGCCTCCGCCCCCTCGGTCAGCAACAGCTGCAGGGCTGCGGTCAGGACGACGGTCTCCGTTGCGGAGGTGGGCCCCTTGGGGCGTCCGGGCTGCGACACCTGGTTAACGATACATCTTGTATCGCATTCGTGTTAGCGCTACGTTCTGCATCGGAAATCGACCCGGGAGGAGCCGTCATGCGGCCGCATGTGGAGCTTGTGGACGAGCGCGATCTGATCTGGCACACGGGGGAGTTCGAACACGCGCAAGGAATCGCGGAACAGCGCAACCTCAGCTACGACGAGGAGGACGGCTCGGCGTCCCTGAAGGTCCGCTTCACCACCGACTGGTCGCGGCCGGCCGGCGTCCACCACGCCGCCACCGAGTGGTACGTCCTGCGCGGACGAGTCACCGTCGGAGACAGCGTGCTCGGCCCCGAGGGCTTCTGGACAGCCCCGGCCGGAGTCCACACTCCCGCCGTCACGGCCGGGGCGGGAACCGAGATTCTGCTGTTCCGCGAAGCCGGCGACTGGCGCTTCGATCCCGCGGACGCCGACCGGGAGGGCCTGCGCCCCGACCAGAAGCTGGTCGTGCTCCAGACATCGGAGCTGCCCTGGGTCGACGTCCGCGACGGCAGCCCGATGCGCTTCGACCTCGGCGGAACACCGGTACCGGGCCTCTACATCAAGATGCTGCACCGGGACGAGAGGACCGGCTTCTACAGCAGGCTGATCAAGGCCAAGCCCGGCTGGCGCGAGGAGCCGCTCGCCCACCACCCGTGCACCGAGGAGGCGTACTGCCTCAAGGGCGCCTTCGACTACAACTACGGCAAAATGTGGCCCGGAACGTACTTCTGGCGCCCCGCGCTCATCCGGCACGGCGACTTCACCGCCGACCCGGAACTGGGCTGCACCTGGATCGTGCGCTCCGACAGCGACCTCGTGGACTGGTACACCTCCGACGCCCGTGTCGTCATGGAGGGCACGGCTACCAATTGGGGCCCCAAGCACCCGCACAGCGCCGCGCCACGTTTCATCGAACCGGTGCGCTCTCGCAGCATCGGCCCGTGGGAAGACCCGTCTTACCAGTGAGCTTTCTCCCGGCGCTCGGACCGGCCGTCTTCCCGCCAGGGCCCTCTGTCACTCAGGAACAAAGCACTGTCGGCGACCCCCAGTCCATCGAAGGCGGCGAGCACACCGAGCCGACGGCTGTGTAAGTGATGTCGCCGCACCACCTGGTGTTCAACGTGTCCGCGGTGAAGTCGCGCATCACCAGGTCCGGCACGGGCGCCGCGGCCCTGTCCGCGATCGTGGTCCGCTTCTTCCCACGCAGGTGGCGGCCGACGATGTGGTTGGTCCGCATCAGCCGGGTGACGCGCTTGCGGTTGATCCTCCGCCCCCTCGCCCGCAGCTCGGCGTGGACGCGCGGAGCCCCGTAGGCGCCATGGTGCTCGGCGCGGGCCGGCTCGGTGGCCAGATGCCGGTAGTAGCCGGCGCGGGACGCCCCGGGCACCCGCCCGCTCCGCTTGACGCCGAAGTCGGAGCGGTTGTCGGAGATGAAGTCCCAGCGGCGGGGTCTGACTTCACCTCCCGAGCGAAATAGGCGGCTGCCCGGCGCAGGATCTCGCGCTCCAGCCGCCACTCCTGCTCGGCCTTGAGCAGCCTGGCGGCGTACGTTCGCTTCCCGGCCGCGGCCCGAAAGAGCGCGACTGCGTCCTTCCTGAACTCCTCCGAATACGGAGACCTGCGCCCCACCTGGACACCCCTCCCTGGACCATCACAATCCATTGTCAGAGTGTCCACTCCAAAGGATCAGCCTCAGTCCCCCCTTTTGCGCCGCTCCGGCGGCGTGCTGGTGGGCCCTGCAAACGGTGGAGTCGACGTTAACGTCCTTACCAGCTGCCGCCGTGTCCACACCCGCGGACGACCCGGCTTGATGCCGCGCGGCAGTAGCGGCTCAAGCCGGGCCCAACGGCCATTCGTCAGATCCCCACGTCCCGCGGGACGTGTTCATGGACGAACAAGATCGGCGAAAGCGACAGGGGCGGCGGTCGCAGGCCCCGGCACGCGCCCGCCCACACGGAGGCCCGCGTCTACGAGGCCCTGCGCTGCGGGATTTCTGCTGGTCACCGGGCAGAGCCTGGACCCGGCGCTGCCCGCGCGGTGAAGTAGTCCGCGTCCTTCGGGCGGTCGGCCGGGTGGCTGGAGCGGGGGCTTGGCACCAGGTGCGGTATGTACTTGGAGCAGTGGATGTAGGCCTCCTCGACGGTGAGGTGGACCCACATCTCAGGGGCGCGCCCCGGCGCGATGTCGTGGGGCAGGCTGGGGTGCGTCAAGCGGAGATCGGCGTCGAGGTGGAGCTGGACGAAGCCGTTGACGTGCAGGCCGACGTGGTGGTGCGTGAAGTCGACGAAGAGCATGCCGAGATGGGGGTTCTCCGTCATGTTGCCGGCGCTGGCGAGCACGCCGTTCCCTCGGAACTCCGGGTAGGCCAGGGTGTGTTCGTCCAGAACGTGCACGAAGCCGGGCGGACCTGCCCGGAGACTGGCGTCGCATTCCCCACGGGAGTCGGCGGTGGCCAGGAAGACCATGCTCTGGCGGCCGATGAACTCCCGCATCTCGGGCGTGAGGCGGGGGTGCACTTGCTGGTCGTAGAACCGTGCGGCGCGGTCGGCGCTGCCCATGTGTTGCTGCAGCCGGTGTTCACCTGCTGATCCGAAAGGGGGTGGGGGGAAGGTCACGGGGCGTTCTCCTGGCAGGTTCGGCACGTGTGTGTCTCAGGAAGCGGACAGGACGGGGGTCTCGAAGGGGTCGTGGTGGATGCGGTCGGGCAAGGTGCCGTGCTGTGTGAGCGTCCTGCTGGCGGAGACCACCATCGGGGCCGGTCCGCTGAGAAAGACGTCGTGCTGGTACCACGGGCCGTACTCGGCGATAACCTGCGGCAGGGATCCCCGGATGCCGGGGATGTGCTCGTGGGAGACGGCGCCCCTGATGGACAGCCAGTGGTGCTGCTGTGCCATCCGGAGCATGTCGTCGACCCCGTAGAGCTCGGCGCCGGTACGGGATCCGAGGAACAGATCGACCTGGTGCCGTCCGCCACGACGGGCCACTTCCTCGACGATCGCGCGGATCGGTGCGAGACCGGTGCCGCCCGCCACGCAGAGCAGGTCGCTGTGGACGGCGGCGTCCAGCACCATGTCCCCCATCGGCGCGCCGAGGTGGAGCACGTCTCCGACGGCAGAACGGTGTACGAGTGCGTCGCTGACCGATCCGCCGCTCACCGCGCGCACGTGGAAGGTGACGGTGCCGTCCGGACGGGGTGCGTTGGCGGGAGAGTAGTAGCGCCACTGCTTGGGCCACCACGGAGTTTCGAGGCTGGCGTACTGCCCGGCCGCGTACGGGTACGGCATGTGGGGCCGTACGGTGATCTCGGCGATGCCGTGTCCGCGCAGGACCTTGTGCACCACTGTGGCGGGCCAGACCGCAGGCCGCTGCGCCTCGTCCTGCTCGGCAGCGCTGATCATGACGTCGGCGACCACACCGTACGCCTTGGTCCAGGCCGCGGCGATGTCCGCGGTCCAGGCGGGACCGGCGTAGCGAGCCAGAGAAGCGAGGAGGCACTCGCCCACGGCGGGGAAATGCGCGCTGAGGGTGCCGAACTTGCGGTGGTCGCGACCGAGGTGGCCGCAGAAGCTGACCAGACTCTCCGGGTCGTCGACCAGGTCCACGATGCGCAGCAGCGCGCGCAGCAGGCGGCCGCGCTGGGCGTCCATTCCCGGAGGGAACATCGGACGGACCTCGGGGTAGCGGGCGAAGAGGATCGCATAGAAATAGACCGTCATGTCCGCGGCGAACGGCTCCACGACGGAGACGGAAGCCCGTATGAGCGCTGTCTCGTGGGCCGAGAGCGGCGGCTCGGCGGTGGCCGGCTCGCTGACGGTGGCGGCCTGGGCGGGAGCTGTGTGGGGGGCGGGGCCCTCCGGGTGCGGGTGTATGGGCGGGTGCGTCGGGCGTCCGATCCGGAATTTCAAGAGACCAGCGCTCCTCCTGTCGATATGCGACTCGGCCGCGAGCGTCCGGCGGAGTTGTACATGCGGTCACCGCCTCGCAGCATGCCGTGGAAGGAGCCACTTGATCTGCCTCTCTGGAGGGCGACGGTCGTGGCGGCGACGGGGGCAGGCATGAGTCCTCCTGTTGGGGGGCGAGCAGCGAAACGGATCAAGTGGTTCCGGAGGCTACCTGATCACGGGTGTGACTCCGAAGTAGTGACGGCTTGAGGCAACCGGCGCGGCTGACTTCGCACGCTGCCGACACCCCCCTAGGGGGCAGTCCATGACGTATTGCGGCAATTGGGTGGAGAAGAACGAAGAACGTGGGCGACCGTCGCGACCAGAGACCCTGGCACGGATCACGGCTGCCAGGTGAGTACTCCATCGGTGGTCCACCCGGAAGCTGTCCTGATCTACCCGGCACGGGCGCAGCGGGCTGCGGGACGTCAGCGACCAGCGGCGCACCGGGAGGACGCGGCCGGGCTGAGAGGGCAGTACGGGCGTCGAGATCACATACGTGGTGCGCCGCCAGCGCGGCGGTGACGTGGATGAACGTCTGCCTAGGGGGCACGAGTGAGAGCGAGGCTCATTTGCACAGCCAGTGCCCGAGCACTGGCTCTCTCGTTTCGTCCAGCGCTGGCGGTGGCGTAGGCGAGGTGGGCGGCGACGAGAGGTGCAGTATGTTCGAGCGTGAGTAGCGGACCGGGGGCGCTCCGTTCCCGCCTGGAACGATGTCCGGGGCCGACGGCCGAGCTACTGCGGTCGCGAGCGGTGGTCGGTCATGTGCATGGCCACTTCGTAGGAGAGTTCGTAGTCCGCACCGTTCTTCAGGAAACGCACGGTCTGGATGTCTCCCCCCACATCCGCATCGGTCAGCGTCAGCGAGCCGATGACACCCAACACGCTGCCCTCCGCCGCCGGCCCCACGGCCAGTTCGAGCGCGCCCGACCCCACCAGGGGACTGGTCACCGTGCGTGTCACGGACGGCTTCGGGGCCGTGGTCGCAGCGGGCGGCGGCGAGTACGGCGGCTGGCCCGCGAGCCTGCGTACGCCGACGACGCGCAGGGCGCCGAGACAAGCAACGGGGCGGAAGCCGGCCAGCCAGTCCGGCGCGGTCGAAGGCGTGGTTTTGTCCCGTCCGTCGGCTGTCCCGGCTCGCGTGATCGTGAGACCGTCAGCAGCGCTCCGCCGTTTCCAGTGCCTCAGAGAGCGTGCCAAGGGCTGCAACGGTGCCGTCGCTGGCGCCGTCCGGCCGTACGTGGCGGTTGTCCGGTGATCCGAGCCCTGCATTTGGCTCATGAGGACGATCCTGCCCCTCATGCTGCACGTACAGGGTGACCGGGCCGCAGGAGCAAAGCGGACCGATCCACCCGCTCCCGGACTCCAGCCACCCACACCTGCCGGACGGCTACGGAGCGGATTCCCAGCCGACATAGCGGGTAGAAAGTCACAAAAGTCAGGATTTCTGACAGCTGTCGACTCGCCGGAGGCGTAGGGCATGGATCCGTGGCTGATCTGGCTGATCACCGCTCTGGTCCTCGGCGCGGCGGAGATCATCACTCTCACCGCCGCGCTGGGGCTGCTCAGCGGCGCGGCACTGGTCACAGCCGTGTCCGCCGCTATCGGCCTGCCCCTGCCTTGGCAGTTCCTGGTGTTCGCGGTCGTATCGACGGCCGCAGTGGTCTTCGTACGCCCGGTCGCCCTCCGTCGCCTTTCTCCACCGCCAGGCGAGCGCTTCGGCGTGGACGCCTTGGTCGGCGGGGCCGCCTTCGTCACGTCGGAGGTGTCGAACCTGGGTGGCAGGGTCCGTATCGGCGGCGAGGAATGGACGGCGCGCGCCTACGACGAGACGCTGGTGATCCCTCCCGGCACGACCGTCGACGTCATCGAGATCAAGGGCACCACCGCGCTCGTCTACCCCCGGGAGTGAGTCCATGGAAATTTCCGCGTTCCTTATAGCTGGCCTGCTCGTCGCGGTGCTCGCCGTGCTCACCGTGGTGCGGGCGGTACGCATCGTCCCCCAGGCTCGCGCCCGCAACGTCGAGCGGCTCGGCCGCTACCACCGCACTCTGAAACCCGGACTCAACGTCGTCATCCCGTACGTCGACCGTGTCTACCCGGTGATCGACCTGCGCGAGCAGGTCGTCTCTTTCAAGCCTCAGCCGGTCATCACGGAGGACAACCTGGTCGTCGAGATCGACACCGTCCTGTACTTCCAGGTCACCGACCCCCGCGCGGCGGCCTACGAGATCGCCAACTTTCTGCAGGCGGTGGAACAGCTGACGGTCACCACGCTCCGCAACGTCGTCGGATCCATGGACCTGGAAAAGACCCTGACCTCGCGGGACACCATCAACAACCAGCTCCGCGGTGTTCTCGACGAGGCCACCGGCAAGTGGGGACTCAGGGTCAACCGGGTCGAAATCAAGGCCATCGACCCGCCACAGTCCATCAAGGACGCGATGGAGAAGCAGATGCGGGCCGAGCGGGACAAGCGGGCCGCCATCCTGGGAGCCGAGGGGCAGCGCCAGTCCCAGATCCTCACCGCGGAAGGCGACAAGCAGTCCGCCGTCCTTCGCGCGGAAGGCAACCGGACCGCCGAGATCCTCAAGGCGGAGGGCCAGTCGCGGGCCATCGACGAGGTGTTCCAGGCCGTCCACCGCAACGACCCTGACCCCAAGCTGCTCGCCTACCAGTACCTTCAGATGCTGCCCCAGCTCGCGCAAGGGCCCGGCAACACCTTCTGGGTGATTCCCGGCGAGGTTACCTCCGCACTACAGGATGTCACCCGAGCGTTCAGCGAAGTCCTCCCCCAGTCCGCGGCAACGCGCCAGGCGTCCTCCGACGACCTGGCGGTCCAGGCCGCGAACGACGCGGCCAAAGCCGCGGAAGCCGCCGCCGAAGCCCTCGCCGATGCCGCCGAGGCAGACAGCGGGACCGGCATCGCGCGGGGCCGGTATTGAAGGCGTTTGAGGCGGTTGCGGACGAGGGCGCCCATGCTGCGACGTGTTCCCTGCGAGAGTCTCATCTCCTGCCCCGGCCAGGTCGAGTCCGCAACCAGCCGAACCTCACAGGTCCGTGCGCACTTGCGGCCTGCCTCGGTACGGCCCGATAGGCTCGGCCTCTTCCCCGTCTCCGTAGAGTCCCCTCACCCAGTTCTCCTGGTAAATGGTGTCGAGATAGCGTTCCCCGAGGTCGGGGGCTATGGCGACAGCGGTGACACTGCTGTCCGGGTGGTGGGCGAGCCAGTTTGTCGCTCCGCTGACGACCGTTCCGGTCGAGCCGCCGAAGAGGAAACCGCGCCGGGCGAGGGCCCGGCAGGCGCGTATGGACTCGGCCTCGTCGACGAGGACCGCCTCGTCGACCAGGGACGTGTCGAGCAGCGGTGGCGGCACGCTCATGCCCAGGCCGGGAATCATGCGCCGCCCCGGTGCGCCGCCGAAGGTCACCGACCCCTTGCTGTCGACCGCGATGATCTTTACGGGACGGCGCCATTCGCTGAAGTAGCGGGCGCACCCCATGAGCGTGCCGGTGGTTCCCGCTCCTACGAACAGTACGTCGAGTTCCGGGAAGCCCCGGGCGATGGCCGGCGCCGTGGTGCGGTAGTGCGCTCTCCAGTTCGCGGGGTTCGTGTACTGGCTGAGCCATACGTACTTGTCGTCGGCGCGGCACAGGTCCCGTACGTAGGAGAGGCGGGCGGCGAGGAAACTGCCGCCGCACTCGTGGTCGGTGATGACGCGGACGGTGCTGCCCAGGGCCTCCATCATGAGCCGCGTGGCCAGATTGCAGCGGGAGTCCGTCACGCAGATGAAGGGGTACCCCCGACTGGCCGCGATGACGCTCAGGGCGACGCCGAGGTTTCCCGACGAGGATTCCACCAGCACGGAGTGCGGTGTGAGCGTGCCGTCCCGCTCGGCGGCCTCGACCATTTCGGTCGCCGCCTTGAGCTTCACAGATCCGGCGAAATTAAACCCTTCGCACTTGAGGAAGAGCGGGCACCCGAGGGCCGGCCGCAGGTCGACGAAGAGTTCTTCTTCGTTGAAGGCGTGGGGGACGGATATGACGTGCACGATGATCTCCTCGGGTCTGTAAGGACTGCTCGCGTGCGCCAAGGGGGCTGGGGGCCGGCCGGGTGCCTGCGGGCAGGAGCGGGGCAGGTGCGGATCACCCGTAGCGGCGCAGTTCGTGGAAGAAGTCGTCGATAACCCTCAGTTGGCCGGACCGGGCCACCTCGTCGTAGACGTACTTGCCGACGGCGAGGTCGAGGACTCCGAGGCCGAACGGCGAGAAGACCGTGGTCCGGTCCGCCGGCAGGGGGATCCGGCCGGCCATCACGTCGTCCAAGGTGCCGTTGACGAAACGGCGGTTGCCGGTGAGCCGTTCGGTGAGGTGGGGTGAGGTGTCGGCCCTGAGGCAGTGGTCGATGTCGTCGACGATGTTGGTCGAGGCCAGCAGGATCGCGGGGGCGAGGTCGCGCAGCGACAGGTGCAGTACCAGCGGATGGTGGCCGAACCAGGAGGGTTCGCTCAGATGGGGCCGGTCGGCGACGGTGGCGAGGATGAGCAGGTCGCTGGCGCGTACGAGGTCCTCGGGGGAGGCGTGGACGGTGATCCGGCCGCAGGCACCGGACTGTTCCAGATAGGTGCGGTAGCCGTACGCGCTGCTGGGTGACAGGTCGTGGACGCCGAGTTCGTCGAAGGTCCACCCGGTGCCCGCCAGGAAGGTGTGGACGTAGCGGGCGATCAGTCCGGCTCCGAGGAATCCGATGCGGGTCGGGCGGGCGCGGCCGCGGCTGAGCCAGTCGGCGGCCGATGCGGCGGATGCCGCTGTCCTGCTGGCGCTGATGATGGAGCTCTCCAGGCAGGCATACGGGTACCCGGTGGTCGGGTCGTTGAGGATGAGGACCGCCGAGGCCCTTGGTATCTCGGATGCCACGTTGTCCGGGAAGCTGGAGATCCACTTCAGGCCGTCCACCGGTGCGGATCCGCCGATGGATGCGGGCAGCGCGATGATGCGCGCCGAGCGGCGGTCCGCAAACCGCAGGAACGAGGACGGAGGGTTGACGGTCAGGCCGGCACCGTGCAGCCGGTAGGCCTCCTGGACCACCTGGACGAGGTGCTTCTCGCGCCCGAGGAGGGCCTGGTGGACCTGTGTTCCGGAGACCACCGCGAAGGGCGGTACGCGGAGCAGGGCAGCGGGCGGTTGCGTCGCGGCGAAATCGGTGGCGGTCATGGCAGGGTCACCTCGCTGGTCGGGGAGCAGTCGTTGGGATGCAGCGGTCCGCCCATGGCCACCACCACTTCGCGGGGGCCCTGGAACGGCTCCCGGCTGTGGGCGGTGCGGAGGTTGTCCAGGATCAGGAGGTCGCCGTCCTGCCACGGACGGCTGACCGTATGGGTCTCGTAGACGGCGTTGATGGTCTGGACGGTCTCGGGGGAGACGGGGTCCCCGTTGCCGTGGAAGGTGTTGAAGGGCAGCGCCGCGGCGCCGTATTCGGAAACGAGGTAGTCGCGTACTTCAGGGTCGATGGTCCACTCGTTGAGGAAGGCGACCTGGTTGAACCAGCAGTGTCGGCCGGACGCCGGGTGGCGCAGTACGGCGCTGCGTCGCTGCCGGGTGTGCAGCGTGCCGTCGGGTTGCCAGGCGAACGTGATTGCGTGGGTCCGGCAGTAGTCCTCGATCAGATGTGGGTCGTCGGTGCCGAAGGCTTCCGCGGTGGAGGCTCCGATGTCGTTGCCGTAGCTGCGGGCGAGCAGCCAGCCCTCGCGGGCGAAGCGCTCGCTGACCGCGGGCGGGAGTGCGTCGAGCACCTCGGCCGAGTCCGCCACCGCGGTGGCCCCGCCGGAGGTGGGTTCGCTGAGGCAGGCGAACAGCAGGAGGGAGGGGAAGGGCACCGTGTAGCTGAGTTCGTGGTGCATGCACATCGGTTGGTCGGAAGGCCACTGCGCGGAGGAGTACACGCCGTTTGCGTAGGCGCTGCGGGTCGCGAAGGCCTCCCGTTCCGTCACCGGCGGGGCCTCGAGTCGGCCGAGGATCTCTTCGACCTGGCTGGGGTCGCGGATCCCGAGGCCGCGGATGAGGACGGCACCGTGCTCGTTGACGGTGGCACGCAGCGCGTCGCGGTGTTCGGCGGCCCAGTCCGCCGGGCCGGTGGGGGCGCCCGCGTGCAGGAGGGGCGGGAGGCCGGGCTGCAGCCGGCTGTCAGGGCAGGGGGTGGGAAGGGAGAGGGACATCGTGCTTCCTTTCGCTCTCGTCGCCGGTTGCCTTTCGGCCTTCACGGCGCGCGGCTGACGATCAACTGGGCCAGGTCTGCCAGGCACGGGTGGCGGGTGAGGTCCTTGAAGGAGATCTCCCGGTCCAGGGCGACCACGACTCTCAGGGCGGACAGGGAGGTGCCGCCAAGGTCGAAGAAGCGGTCCTGTCGGTCGATCCGGCCCAGGGGGATGCCCAGGACCTGCGACCAGACGGCGGCGAGTCGCCGTTCGGCCGGTGTCCCCGTCTGCCCGTGCCGGTGCCCGTCCTCGCACGGCGCGGCGAGCGCGAGCAGCGCCTTCGTGTCGGTCTTGCCGTTGGCGGTCAACGGCAGCCGCTCCAGCCAGTGGAAGGCCGAGGGGACCATGTACGGGGGTAGCGAGCTCCTCAGCAGGTCGCGCAGGCTGCCGCTCGCCAGCGGCGCCGGCCCTGTGTAGAACGCCGCCAGGTACGGGCCGCCGGGATCCTGCCGGACGGGGACGACGGCTGCATCGCGTACGCCGGGGACGCGCGCCAGAGCATGGGCGACTTCTCCGAGTTCGATGCGGAAGCCTCGGACCTTGACCTGGTTGTCGCGGCGGCCGAGGAACTCCAGCTTGCCGTCCGGCAGCCACCTGCCGTGGTCGCCGCTGCGGTAGAGCCGGTTTCCGGGACGGAAGGGATCGGTGGCGAAGGCGAGGTCGGTGCGTTCGGGGTCGTTGACGTACCCGCGGCCGACACAGATCCCGGAGAAGACGATCTCTCCGGGAGCACCGAGGGGTACCGGCTCCAGGGCGGGGCCCAGCACGTAGACGTGCACGTTGCCGATGGGCCGGCCCAGCGGGATCGGTCCGGCGCCGTCGGGGACGCGGTCCAGGATCTCGTGGTTGGTGTCGTCGGAGGTCTCGGTGAGTCCGTACGCGTTGACGAGCCTGATGCCGGGCTGGTTCGCGAACCAGCGCGTGACGAGCTCTCTCTTCACGGCTTCGCCGGTCACCGACACGCAGCGCAGGTCCGGCAGATGCCGGGGGTTGCGTTCCAGTGCGGTCAGCACCGCGTCCAGGTAGGACGGCACCACTTGGAGCACACCGGCCCGGCCGGAGACGAGGGTGTCGAGGAAGCGCTCGATGTCCAGGACCGCCTCCTGCTCGACGATCAGGGTCCGCCCGCCGGCGAGCGGCCCGGCGAGCAGCTGCCACAGCGAGATGTCGAAGCACTGCGGTGCCGTCTGGGCGACGCTCTGCCCCGGACCGATACCCAGGTCGTCGATCTTGGCGTAGAGATGGTTGAGCAGGCCCGCGTGCTCGCACATCACACCCTTGGGCTCACCGGTGGAGCCGGAGGTGAAGTAGATGTAGGCGAGGGAGTCCGCCGGGACGAGGACACGGGGGTCGTCGGCGCGCAGGGTGGCGTCGCACGCGGTCTCGATGGCCACGGTGCGGACCTCTGCCAGCGTGTCCAGCGCCCGGTCGAACGTCGTGGTGCTGCCGGTTTCGATCAGCGCGTAGCGGCACGAGGAGCGGACGAGCATGGTGGTCATCCGGTCGGCCGGGAAGTGCGGTTCGATGGGCAGGTACGCCCCGCCGGCCTTGAGGACCGCCAGGACTGCGGCCATCCAGCCGGCGTTGCGCTCGCTCACCACGGCCACGGGATCCTCCCGGCGAAGCCCCCGTGCCAGCAGGGCGTGGGCCAGCCGGTTCGCATGGGCTTCGAGTTCCCCGTACGTCCAGTGCTGTTCGCCCTGCACGGCCGCGACGGTGTGCGGGTGGGCGCGGGCCCGCCGTGCGAACAGCTCGTGGACCCTGAGGTCCGGCAGGTCCCGGCGCGGCCCGGCCAGTGCCGTGAGCTGGTGATGCACCTCAGCTGCGCCCACCAGACTCTGCGGTCCCGGCGCCGCATCCGGGTCGTCGGCGATCAGCGCGAGTGCGGTGAGGTGGTACCCGGCGATCCGCCCGGCGCACTCCCTGTCGATCACCTCCGTGCGGTACCGGAGCCGCAGCAGGCGCCGGCGGCCCCGGGCCGTCAGTTCCACCCGGAGCGCCGTACCCGCGGCGAGAGGGCTGTCTGAACCGTACGGATCGAACACGGCCGCGGGCGGGGAGTCGGGCAGGGCCAGCTCGTCGCGGAGGGCAGCGACGGGGAAGTCGTGGTAGGCCGTCATCGCCGACGCGGCCTGGTGGGCGGCCAGCAGGAGCGTCCGCCAGGAGGAGGAGCCGGTGGTCAGATGGCTGGGGAGCGGAGAACCGTCCAGTACGGCGATGTAGCCGCATCCTGCCTCGCCTTCCCCGGAGAGGGCGCTAAGGACCTTCAGGTGCGCGGAAAGCACCACCGAGGAGAACGACACTCCGAGGTCGTGTGCGAGTCGGAGCAGGGCCGCCGCCAGGTCGTCGGGGATCTCCGCTTCATGCTCGGCCGTCTCCGGGGAGGGCGTACGGCTGCATCCAGGGAGCGTGGTGAACCCGCCCGCGGTGAGCATGCTGCGCCAGAACTCCGCGTCGGTCGTCCCAGGGGCGGTGGTCTCGGGGTCCGTGGTCTCGGGCGTTCCCATCGTTCTCACCTTCTCGGCTTCGGATGCACGGTCAGACCTTGCTCTGCCGGCTGGTCTGCCGGGCCGGATTCCCTCCCCAGTACGCGTGCGGGGGCACGTGCTCGCCCTTCATGAGGAAGGAATCCGGGGCGAGTCCCGCGCCCTCGCCGACGGTGACCCCGTAGTGGACGAAGGCGCCGACGCCCAGCGTGCAGCCGGAACCGACCGTGGTGCGGTCCGACTTGAAGGCGCCGTCCTCCTGCGAGTGGCACTGGACCACGCTGCCGGCGTTGAGGGTGCAGCCGTCGCCCAGAGTGACCATCGTCCGCTCGGTGAGGGAGCAGCCGTCGTCGAAGACCCTGGTGCCGATCCGGACGCCCAGCAGCCGCCAGACCAGGCTCTTGAACGGGGTGCCGTTGAAGAACCGCAGGTACGTCTCGGACGGGACCTTCCAGTAGCGCTCGCGCTGCCAGAAACGCAGGTCATAGATCGAACAGAACAGCGCACCAGGCGGGTGCCGGAGGGTGACGGCGCGTTCGACGGCGACGAAGTACAAGGCCGTGAACATCAGGATTACTACATTCGCCAGCGCGACCACCGCCGCGCCCAGCAGGTCGTAGAGTTCCGCGGCGGCCGCGAAGAGGAGGCTGACCAGGAAGAAGTACAGCCACCGCACGCCCAGGTACCACGCCATGGTGGCGGCATTGTGCCGGTTCTTGCCTGCCAGCAGCCTCCGACGTGCTCCGCCGGTCGTCAGCCGGTCGAAGCTGCTGTCCCGCTGGACCGACCGGGGGATCTCGAAGCTCGGTGAGCCCAGCAGTCCCACGTTCTCCCTGGTCTTCCCGTCCACGGGCACCATGACCTTGGTCGCCAGGAGACAGTTGTCGCCTGTCCTGCCGGCCGGAGGGTACGCGATCCGGTTCCCCAGGAAATTGCGTGCGCCGATTGACACCCGGGACACCCGGAAGGACGTGCTGGAGAACTCGGCGTTGTTGATGGAGAGCCCGTCCGCGACCATCGTGCCGCTGCCTACCGAACTCAGGTACGGGGAGTCCTGCTTGACCTCGGTCCCGAAGTTCGACCCCGTCTGCTCCACCCGGGACAGGTCGTACCCGAGGCGACCCAGGTAATGGACGATGCCGGAGCTGTCACCGAACAGGCGCGTCAGGAACCGCCGGTTGGTCATCAGCGTGATCACCCGCTGTACCCCGTACCGGAAGCCGTACAGGGGATAGACCGTGCCCGGGGTGATCGCCCGGGACAGGAGGCGGGGCACCGTTGCGATCAGCAGGATGCCCAGCGGGATCGCACCGAAGAAGAGGACCAGCGAGGCCGCCAGCGCCTCGGCGTAGAACGTCCACGCCGTCAGCGCCGTGGGTCCCGGTTCCAGGACGGCGGCCAGCTGCGGGGCCTCGGCCAGCAGCAGGCCCACACCGCCGAACGACAGCGGCAGGTAGACGAGCAGAACAGCGAGGACCTGCAGGATGCTGTGCGCAGCCCGGCGCCGGGTGCCGCAGGCGGCCGGGGCAACCACCGGGTAGCCCGTCTCGGTCCGCAGCGCGGGCGAGCCGTGCCAGTGTTCACCGTCCGGCACCACCTGGCCCCGGTGCAGTGCAGAAGCGTGCGCGAGCCGGGCGCGGTCTCCCACCGCGGTCCCGATGTCGAGGACGCCGGCCTCACCGACAACCGCGTCCCTCCCCACGGAGACCGGGCCCGTCTGGATCATGCCGGCGTGCGCGCGATAGCAGGTGAAGTACGCGTCCTTCCGGATCACCGCGCCGTCACCGATGATCAGGAGGTCGGTGCACACCGGCACGTTCCGCGAGAAGACGGCAACGCCGCGGCCGATCCGCGCTCCGAGCGCGTTCAGGTACAGCACGTACAGCGGCGATCCGACGAAGAGCACCGGCGGAGCCGACCTGACGAGTGTCTTGACTACCCAGAACCGGAGGTAACGCAGGCTCCAGATCCGGATCTGGCCCGGCTGCCACCTGCCGATGAGCACCCACTTGACCAGGACTGGGAAGGCACACAGCCACAGCAGGACGGCTGCACCGAACAGCACTGACCGCAGGTACACGTCGGCCGGGCTTGATGCGGCGGAGATCCACTCGTAGCCGAGAACAACGGCCAGTGCGACGAGGCAGGAGTACCCGAGGAATGTCAGCAGCTGCAGCGCACCGCACAGTACGTAGTGCGCTGCTCCTCTCGACGGCTGCGGCATCGGCGGTTCCGTGGTCGGCGTGCGAACGGAGTCGGGTACGGCGAGCGCGGCGGCCAGACGTCCGATCGTCGGATGCCGGTAGACGTCCTTCATCGATACCGGCGGAAGGCCTTCCGTCTTCCTCACCCTTGCGCAGAAGCGGGCCATCACCATCGAGTCGGCGCCCAGTTCGTCGAAGAAGTGGCTCTCGGCGGACACCCGGTCGAGGTGTACGACGTCTGCAAGTATGCGGGCGTAGAGGTGCTCCACGCCGGTGTCCGGCGCGACGGGGACACGGCTGTCCGCAAACGGTGCCCGCGGGGCGGGGGAAGGGCTTTCTGCGGGTCTTCTCATCACGACGGCTCCCTCGCAGGTCCACGGCCGGGTCCGGCACGTCACCGCTTCGTTTGGGCCGGGGCGGCGTCGGCAGAGGCCGGGCGCCATGACCGTGATTCGACGCCGGGGGAGAAAAGGATGGGCGAACCGCAGAAATGGTTCTTTATTCGCAAATAGGTCCAAAGTTCGATCAAAGGCTAATGGAATCTTTTTTCGTAGCTTCATCCAGCAACCGATGTGCCCCACGGCAACGAATGAGCGGTAGAGGGCGCAGACCGTCTGCACCCGAGTACCGGCCACAGACGTTATCTCTCCCTCTCGCACCGTCGCCTCGGGGGCGAACGGGCTCCGCGGCGGGGCATCCGCAGCAAGGCCCGCCTCCAGAAGGAGGACACATGAGTACGCACACGCACCACGTCCGTCGCAGCGCAGCGATCGCAGCAGCAGCCTTCGCACTCCCCATCGCCCTGGGTGTGACAGCCCCGGCATTCGCCGGCTCCCAGCAGGCCGACCCGTACGGTCCCGCCTGTGCGTCGGTGCCCAAGGAGGGGTCGGGCAGCCTCGCCGGGATGGCGAAGGACCCCGTGGCCACTGCGGCGTCCAACAACCCGGCCCTCTCGACCCTGGTCACCGCCGTGAAGAAGGCCGGCTTGGTCGACACCCTGAACAACGCCAAGGGCATCACCGTGTTCGCACCGACCAACGATGCCTTCGCGAAGATCCCGAAGGCCGACCTCGACAAGATCCTCGCCGACAGGGCTGAACTGACCAAGATCCTCACCTACCACGTGGTCGGCGAGAAGATCACGCCGAACCAACTCGGCTCCGGATCGTTCAAGTCGCTCGAAGGGGGCACCCTGACCACGGCCGGATCCGGGGAGAACTTCACCGTCAACGGCACGGCGAAGATCGTCTGCGGCGACGTCCAGACCGCCAACGCCACGGTCAACATCATCGACACGGTCCTCACACCCATGTGAGCCGGACCGAACTGGTCGCCTTCCGCGATGCCGTGCACCCTGGGTGCGCGACGCTGCGGGAGGCGACTTGATGCTGTCGGGCTCGGCGTGCCCTGGTCTTCGTCATGAACCGACCGCTTCGTCGTGGAGCGCGGGCGAGCTTGAGTTCTAGTGATCGTCGCAACACCTCCCTAGATCCTGGGTGTCAACGCGGGACCGGACGCCGGGTTCGACATCTACTACGACGCCGAGGCCGGCACCGACAAGGGCTTCGCGGCCATCAACGCCGGCAACGGCTACGGCCTCTACGCGGTCAACATTCTGACCGGCAAGGCCACCAGCCGGGGTGCGTTCCCCGGCCGGCAGCAGGTCACTGACATCGCCCTGCCGCTCAACCAGTACTGACACACGTCGTGCACCTCTTCGGGACCGCTTGGGGGCGGCCCCGAACCGGTATGAACCACGCGGTTCCAGGAGCATCCGGCGGACTGTCAGGTAAACGGCTCTGTCTCACATTCGGTGATGACGCGGAGTGCTGGCGCGTCGTTGGTATCGGTGTGATGGATGTCAACGAGCTTGTGCAGATGGTGTTCTCGTGGATATCCCCGCTGGTCATCGAGGATGTGGTCGACGAGGGCGAGCGGGTCGTGGTGAGGGCGAGGACTCCGAAGGAGACCGCGGTCTGCCCGGTGTGTGGAGGCGTCGGGGCGTGTTCACGGCTACTGCTGGCGGACAGTGCCCGACGTGCCGGTCGACGGTCGGCGGGTGGTCCCCGCAACCGCCTGGTGCTGGCGGTGAAGGCTGCCGCGTCGCACGAGCTGCTGCACAAGCTCCTCGACGCCTACGCGGCCGAGCCCGACGCCGCCGAGATCGAGGTGCTGCCGAGCGGCATGTGTGAACAGGGAGAGCTGCTGCGCGACGGCCGCGCTGATGTGGCGCTCATGCACGCGCCGTACAACTCCCTCGCCGGGTTCGACAGCCAGGAACTGCTGACCGAGGGACAGATCGCCATCCTGCCCGCCGGGCACCCCCTCGCCGCGCACAAGACTCTGTCCCTGGCCGACGTCACCGACATCCCCGACCTTCCGCTCGCCCGCTGGGCCCGCCACGGCACGTACACACCCGGCCCGGGCCCCGAGATCCACGACCAGACACAGCTGGCCCAGCTGATCGCCCTCGGACGCACCACGGCCGTCTTCATCGACTCCGCCCGCGCCTGGCTATGGGCCGAACACACCGCCGTCCCCATCACCGACGCACCCCCCGTCGTCACCCACATCGCCTGGCCCGCGCACAGTCGCTCCCTCGCCCTCGCCAAGCTGATCCGCACGGCCACCCAGCTATAACGCTAGTGCCGCGTCAGGCAACGTTCGCCCTCTCGTGACATGCCGCCCAGGTGGTTCCTCGGGTGGCATCACGCGATCAGAATGTTCGGGTGGCTG
>NZ_JBHXQN010000084.1:0-18508 GCF_042717785.1 Streptomyces sp. NPDC058619 | reverse complement strand
GGGGAACGTCCCGCCAGCTCACGCCCTTGCGCAACACATAGACGATGCCCCGCAAAGCAGCACGGTCATCCGCCGGCAACCGGCCTGGATACCGGTGACGCCGAGGCGGACGAACCGGCAGCAGCAGAGCAACGCGTTCCCACAGGTCATCAGGCACGAGATCAACAGACACACAACAGATCCTGCCGACCTTCCAGCCAACTGACAACCCACCAGCCAAAGTTCATTCTGAAACGATCAGTTACTCGTGTTGCTCTTCTTGCTCACTACCTGGGAACTGCTTCCTCCGGGACCGTCCGTCCCAGTATCAGGCTGTCCAGGCCGCAGGGGGAACTTCACCCTCGACGGCTTCATAGCCGGCACCGGCCTCACCCTCGACGTACCAACTTCACCCTGAAGAGCCGAAGTCAGTAACGACCGGACAAGCAGACAGTCACATGATCCGCCGGACAGAACCTAGCACTCCCCGCGCCATGTCACCTTGGTGATAACGGCGTCGTGGTTGAAGTTGATGCCGTAGTCGCCGGGGCCGGGGTAGTAGTGGACGCACTCCGTGCCGGGGCCGATGCCCTTCCAGTCGACCTGGATGTGGTCGAGGCCGGGAAAGGGTGCGCCGTTGTTGAAGATGGACCGGCCGGTCACCCTGCCCGACCAGTTGCCGTCCGACTTCAGGACGAGTTGGCCCGTCCCGTAGTCACCCGAGTAGACGCAGAAGTAGCCCTTGTCGCAGCCCGGCGGTACGTCGGCGGCCGAGGCCGTCGGCGCCGCCCCCAGCAGGCCGGTGATCGCCGCTGCCGCGGCCAGGGCTCCGAGTGCACGCTTGTTCATCACGGTTCTCCTTGTTCAGGGTTCGTCTCACAACGGGACGGCGAGTCGGCACTCGCCGTAGGAGCCGCGGGCCGTTCCCGCGGCGCGGTCAGCAGACGGGCACTCCGGGCACCTGGTTCTCCGGCACGCTGAGATAGATGTTGGTCATGTAGCCGCCGTACTGCGGAAGGTGGGCCCACCAGTCGTTGACGTAGGGCGGCTGGCTGACCTGCTGCCCGCGCTTCTGGCAGCCGACCAGGACCTCGACCCCGGCGGGCAGCGTGGTGATCGCCCCGGAGGTGGTCGTCGCCTGGGTGCGGACCCGGACCCCGGTGCCCCAGGTGCCGACCCACGTACCGGCGGGGCGGGAGGCGCCGGGGACGTTCAGCGAACGGGTCAGCCGCCCGATGTCCGTGTAGGCCTTGCCGTAGGGCGTTCCGCCGGGGTGCAGGGTGAAGACCGCCACGATGGAACGGTCGCCCGCACCCACCACACCCGTCGTGTGCAGTGCCGGACGGGAGAGGTCCACGGCCTCGGCGCCCGCCGGCGTCCGGGCATCCGTTGCCGCCGGTTCCCCATTGGCCTCGGCGCCCTCGGCTCCCTCAGCGGCCTCGGCTGCGTGGGCGGCCTTCGCGGTCGGTGCCGTGCAGCCGCCCGAACTGAAGCCCGACCAGCCCTGCTTGACGGCCCAGGGGCGGTTGAAGGAGCCGGCGATGCCGAAGTGCTGGTCGTAGCCGTCGGTGGCGCAGCGGGTGGACTGCCGCAGGTCACCGAGGAGGTAGTCGCGTGTCGCCGCCGGGGCGGAGTCCAGCAGATGGCGGTAGATCTTCACGGTGTCACGGGCCGAGAGGGCCGTGTAGCCCCAGTAGCCGGGGTGGGTGGACGGCGGCCGGGCGGTGTCCGTCAGGCCGAGCCGCGTGACCATCCGGTCGACGATCGCCCCCGAGCCGTTGTTGGACCAGAACGTGCTCGCGGCCGTGTCGTCGCTGCCGCGCAGCATGGTGTCGATCCGGGCCCGGTCGGCGGCCGGCAGGGCGTCGGGGCTTCGGTTCCAGAGCACGTCCAGGGCGATCAGCAGCTTCACCACCGACGCGGACCTGAACTGTGCGGCGGTGTTGAGCTGTTCGGTGAAGGTGCCGGTCTGGCGGTCGAAGACGGCGACGCCCGCCGTCACCCCGGCGGGCACGTCGGCCTGAACCGCCGCCGGGCGCGCCGAGGGGGACTCGGCGGCGGCGACGGAGGCGGTCGTCGCGGTGGTGCACAGGAACGCGGCGAGGGCGGCGGTCAGCGCGCCCGCCCGCACCGCGCTCCGTGTGCTGCTCAGGATCATCATGGTCGTCCTCGGGATCGGTGGAGAGGGAAGTGGAGGCGAATGCCCCCGGGACCTGCCGTGGTCCCGGGGGCATCCGGTCGGTGCGGGCCGTCGTTCAGCAGGTCGGCAGACCCGTGTCCGGCTCGTCGTTGCCGCCTCCGACGAGGAAGATCTCGCTCATGTATGCGGACGGGGCCATGCCCACCGCCGGGGTCTTGACCCACCACGTGTGCCAGTAGTCGCCGTAGGTCGCGCGGCCGCCCTTGACCTGGCACTGCACTCTGAGGACGCCGCCGGGGGGCGAGGTGGCGGTGACCTGGGCCTGGGGGTCGGGGGCGGAACGCAGATTGATGTTCGAGCCCCAGATCGGGCACAGGAACGTACCCGGGTAGTTCCGGTCGGGGGTGCACGGCGCCGAGTCGGCGGCCTGGGCGGACGAGGTGAGGCCGGGGGAGAGGAGCAGTGCTGCGGCGAGGACCGCCGCCGCGGCACCCTTCCTGCCGGCGAGGGCGACGGTCAGCATGTGCCCACCCCGGGCAGCCAGGCGGCCGGGTGGTCGATGTAGATGTTGGAGATGTAGCCGCCGAGCGCCGGGATGTAGGACCAGGCGTCATTGGTGTAGCCCTCGGCGGTGACCGAGTCGCCGCGCTTCTGGCACTGCACGTGGACCGGCGTCGGCCCGGTCAGCGTGCGCACGACCGCCGCGCCGAGCCGGGCGTCGGCGCGCACCCGGACCGATGTGCCCCAGGTGGTGAAGTTCGTGCCGGGCGTTCCGCTGCCCGGGGTGCAGGGCAGGCCCACACCGCGCTCGGCCAGATAGGCGACGGGGTCCATGCCCCGGGTGCTGGCCGTGGAGGAGTGGGCCTCGAAGTGCAGGTGCGGGCCGGTGGACTGGCCCTCGGAGCCCATGCGCGCGATCAGCTGGCCGCTGCTCACCCGCTGGTTCACGGAGACGAGGCGCTCGTACATGTGGCCGTACTCGGTGACGGTGCCGTCGTCGTGCTTGATGCGGATCCACTGACCGTAGCCGCTGGCGGTGCCGGAGACGATGACGGTGCCGGGCCCGGCGGAGTGGATCGGCGTACCGCGGCCGTTGGCGATGTCCACGCCGTCGTGGCCGGAGTGCCAACCCTGGGTCACCGTGCCGGCCGCCGGGCAGGAACCGGCGTACCCGGCGGCCTTGGCGGGCGGGGCGGCGGCGGCCTGGCCGGCCGCGAGCGGGACCAGCCCGGCTGCGGTGACCGCGGCGACGAGCAGGCCGATGGACTTGGTGCGCTTGAGTGTGCGCATGACGGAGTCTCCTCTGTGAGCGATGTGAGCGATGTGAGCGATGTGAGCGATGTGAGAGAAATGAGAGGTGCGAGAGGCGTGAGCGGCGTGCGGGAAGCGGTGGGTCAGCAGGTGGGAACCCCGGGCAGCCAGGCCGCCGGGTCGTTGATGTAGATGTTCGAGATCCACGCCTTGTACTTGGGCAGGTACGACCAGGCGTCGTTGGTGTAGCCCTCGGCGGTGACCGTCTCGCCCCGTGCCTGGCAGAGCACGTCCACGGCCGTGGGGCCGGGCAGCCGGGTCACGGGAGGCTTCTGGGTGCCGGGCTCGGGACGGAGGCCCACCTGGGTGCCCCAGGTCATGAACCGCTTGGTGTCGGCGGGCGGCTGCTGGGCGCTGGCGATGCGCAGGGCGCCCGCGTACTGGGAGTCCAGCCGTACGTCGCTGACCTGCACGAGCGTGCCGGACTCCCGGGCCTCGACCATCTTGCCGTTGCCGAGGTAGACGGCGATGTGGTGGACGCTGCCGAGGTTGGCCGGGTCCGACCCCCACAGCAGCAGATCGCCCGGCTGCATCGGAGCGGTCCCCTGGGCGCGGGTGAACCGGGCGGTGGCGCCGCTCCACCGGGCCTGGTTCCACGTCCCCTCGGGCAGGGCGATGCCCGCTCCCTGCCAGGCCGCGTACTGCACGAGGTGCGAGCAGTCGAAGCCCTTCACCCGGCTGTCGTGGGCGCCGGGGCCGCCGCCGGGATAGTCCTGACCGTACGTCGGCCCGTGGATGGAACCGCCGCCCCACGAGTACGGCACCCCGATCTGTGAGCAGGCGGCGTTGACGATCGCCTGCGCCTGGGCCGACGCGTCCGCCAGGGGACGGCAGTCGGTGGCGGCCGCGGCCGCCGTTGAGACCGGCGAAGACACCGGCGATGAGGCGGCCGTCGCCGTACCGGTACAGGTCAACGCGGTGGAGAGCAACAGCCCTCCCGCCGTCGCGAGTGTGCGGTTCATGGGTTCCCCTGGGGTGGTCGGTGCGATGTGCGCAGGTGCTGTACGGGGCGTCGGAGGCCGTGCGGAGGCCGTGCGGCGGCCGGTTCCTATGCGGCGAGCGCGGCGCGGATCTTGGCGAGGCCGCGCATACGGTTGCGCTGGACCGTGCCGCGGTGTGCGCCGAGCCGTTCCCCCGCCATGTCGTGGGTCAGGCCCTCGATGTCGACCAGGATCACGGCCGCCGCCTCCTTGGGGGACAGCCCGCGCAGCAGCGCGGCCGTCACCGCCTCGGCCTCCCTGCCGGCGAAGCCGCCGTCCCAGCCGCGTTCCGGCAGCCGGTCGGTGCAGCGCTCCTGGCGCGAGGGGTGCCGCCACAGATCGCGCAGGAGGTTCAGCGCCGCCGCGCAGGTGTAGGCGTACGGCTGCTGCTGACGCGTCAGGGTGTGGGCACGCGCCCGGCGGGAGAGTCTCAGGTACGTCTCCTGCAGCAGGTCGTCGGCGTCGTGTGGATTGCCGGTCAGCGCCAGCAGCCGGCGCCGCAGCCTCGGCATCACGGCGGTGAACGCCTCGTCGAACTCGGCGGCGGTCATGTGGTCGGTGAAGGTCGCCGCGCTCGTGCTCGCGCTCGTGCTCGGCGGCTCGGTTTGGGAGGTCTCGGCCGACGTGGTCGTCGTCGTGATGCAGGTGCTCTCCACGGTGTTCCCCCGGGGTCGGGCTGTCTCAGGCTGGGGTTGGGCTCAGGGAGGCGGGACCGTACTTGGCCGCCGGCGCTTCGGTCAGGAGCGCCCAGTACCGGTCCCCGTAGGACCAGTGCCACCACTCGGTCGGGTAGTTGACGAACCCCGCGGCCGTCATGGCCCGGCCCATCGCCGCCCGGTTGGCGCGGGCGTGGGAGCCGACGTTGAGCGCGGCGGTGCGGCAGCCGCCCCCGCTCTCCTCGGGGGTGGCGTTGACCTCCGTACCGAGGGACAGCTCGGCACCGTCGTCGGTGCACAGCGTCAGGTCCACCGCACCGCCGCTGACGTGCGGGGCGACCTCCGGGGGCGAGATGTACGCGCTGGCCAGCTCGCGAATCCGGTCCGGCCCGGCGTCCGGGTGCGCCGTGCGCAGGGCCGCCGCGTACTCGTCGAAGTAGCGGCGCTGCAGGGCGGGCGGCCGGAAGCCCTCCACCATCAGCAGGCGGATGCCCGGGGGCAGCGCCTGCTGTGCGAGCAGGAGCCGGCGCAGCACGCCGGCCCGCAGATGTGCGTACGAGCCGTCGTGGTCGGTCTTCCGCGTGTCGACCCGCAGTGCGGCGACCTCCCGGGCGTCGACCAGGGGTTCACCGTTCTCGGTGACACGCGTGGCGGCGACCCGGGGGTCCGAGAGGAGGATGATGTCCGTCACGCTCACAGCGTCGGGGCGGGCGTTGCAGGATCGATGCAGATCCTCTGCAGGAGCCATGCATCGCCGGTAACGGGCCACCAGGACTGCAGACCCGACGGGTTTCGGTCACCTGTACGCCACATCGGTCGTCCGTGAAACCGGAGGCCCGGTGTCGGGCGTAAACCTCAGTGGGGGCCGACACGTTGTCCCCGGATGCGGAACGTGAAATCGGGGGACACGGTGGACCTTCGCCTTCTGGGTCCGGTCGAGGTGGTGAGCGGGGGGCGCCGGATCGCGCTGAACGGCGCCAAACCGACCGCGATTCTCGCGGCTCTCGTCGTGCATCTCGGCGAGGTGCTGTCCGTCGAGCGGCTCGTCGATCTGGTCTGGGAGGAGGAGCCGCCCGCCACCGCGCGGGCGCTCGTCGCGTCGCACGTCTCCGGACTGCGCCGGGCCCTGGCCGGTACGGAGGGCGCGGAGGCCATCCGTACCCGCACCCCGGGCTACGTCGCCGAGTTCCCGCCCGACGCCGTGGACGCCCGTCGCTTCGAGAAGTCGTTCGCGGCCGGCCGGGAGGCGGCCGTCGACGGGCGGGCGGAGGAGGCCGTCGAGACCCTACAGGCGGCGTCGCGCCTGTGGCGCGGCCGGGACGCCCTGGAGGGGCTCGGCCAGTCCTTCGCCCGTGTCGAGGCCATGCGCCTGATGGAACTCCGGCTGGAGGCACAGGAGTTCCGCTTCTCCGCCGAACTGGACCTGGACCGTCGTACGGACCTCGTCTCCGAACTCGTCGCCCATGTCGCCGCCCACCCCCTCAGGGAGCGCCCGCGCGGCCAGCTGATGACCGCCCTGTTCCGCACCGGCCGGATGCCCGACGCGTTGCGCGTCTACGACGAGGGCCGCCGGCTGTTCCGTACGGAACTGGGCGCGGACCCCGGCCCGGAACTGCGCGCGCTGCACCAGTCCCTGCTCCGGGCGGACACCACGGTGCTGGGAGCGCCGGCTGCCCGAAGAGCCGCGCTCGCCGGGAAGGGACACGTGCCCGCGCCGGCGGCGGCTCCCCCGCGCTCGGGCGAGGACGTACCGGCAACCCGCCGCGCCGACCGGCCCCACGACGCCGGCGGTCGTCCCGTGCCCACTCAACTGCCTCCCGACGCAGCCGACTTCGTAGGCCGCACCGAGCAGACGGCCTGGGTGACCTCCCTGCTGGAGGAGGTGCGCAACCCGCTGCGCACGGCGCCGCGCATCGGGGTGATCTCCGGCCGGTCGGGCACCGGCAAGACCGCCCTGGCCGTCCACGTGGGCCATCGCACCGCCGCGCTCTTCCCCGACGGACAGCTCTTCGTGGACCTGCGCGCCTCGGACTCCGAGCCGGTACGGACCGCTGATGCCCTGGCCCGACTGCTGCGCGCCCTCGGGGTGGACCCGGAGACCCCGGCGCGCGACGAGGAGGACCTCCTCGGGCTGTACCGCACGCACATCGCGCGCCGCCGGGTCCTGCTCGTCCTCGACAACGCTGTCAGCGAGGCCCTGCTGCGTCCGCTGCTCCCGCCGGGCGGCGGCTCGGCCGTGCTGATCACCGCCCGCCGCCGGCTCGTCGCGCTGGAGGGCGCCGCCCACCTCGACCTGGGGGTGCCGTCCGAAACGGAGGCGCTGGACCTGCTGGCCCGTGTGGCCGGTCCGGCCCGGCCCGCGCTGGATCCCGAACGGGCCGCCGAGATCGTCGCGCTGTGCGGTCGGCTTCCGCTCGCCGTCCGTATCGCCGGTGCCCGTCTCGCCGCCCGCCCCCACTGGACGCCGGCACGGCTCGTGTCGCGCCTGAGGGACGAGCGCCGCCGGCTGGATGAACTGCAGGCGGGCGACTTGGAGGTGCGCGCGAGCCTCGGAATGGGTTACGCGGACCTGGCCGAGCAGGAGCAGCGCGCCCTGCGCCGCCTGGCCCTGATGGATCTGCCCGACTTCGCCGCGTGGGTCGCCGGGCCGCTCCTGGACGTGAACGAGGACGATGCGGAGGACGCGGTCGAACAACTCGTGGACTGCCACTTCGTGGAGGTCGTGGGGACCGACGAGACGGGCACGACGCGCTACCGGATCCACGACCTGGCGCGCGAGTACGCCCGGGAGCGCTGCCTGGCCGACGAGGCTCCGGAGGAACGGGAGACGGCGGTGCGCAGACTGGTCGACCGCTGGCTGGCCATGGCCCGCGTCGCGGCGGCCCACGGCCCGGGTGGCGCGTCACGGCTCCTCCCCGTCACCGCTGCGGACGGGTCGGCGCAGACCGCGGATCGATCCGCCGGGGTCCCGGCGGACGGGCCGGCACGGGCGTCGGACGGGCCGGTCCCGCCGACGGAAGCGTCGGCCCACCTGACGGACGAGCCGGCCGCGTGGTTCGCCGCCGAGCAGCCGTGTCTGCTGTCCGCCGTCATCCACTGCGCGGACCACGGAATGTTCGACGCCGCCCGCGAGCTCGCCGCCACCCTCATGGCCGCCTCCGTGGCCCTCTACAACCAGTTCGACGCATGGTCCCGTTCCCACGACGTGGCCCTGGCGGCGGTACGCCGGGGCGGGGACGTCGAGGGCGAGGCCTGGCTGCTGATCGGCTTGGGCCAACTCCGCCTGGAGCAGGACCGCTTCGACGAGGCGTACGCGTTCTTCGCCCTGGCGCTCGGCCTGTTCGAGGAGCGGTCCGTACGCACCGGCTGCGCGGGCGCGCGGGCCGGCATGGGCGCGGCCCGCCGCGAACAGGCCCGCTTCGACGAGGCGCTGCCCCTGCTGACCTCGGCGCTCGAACAGTACCGGGAGCCGGAGGACATCGCCTCCATGGCCCATGTGCTGTACGGCATCGGGTCCGTCCACCGCGAGCAGGGCCGCGACGACGAGGCGTGGGAGGTGATCTCCCGCGCCCGCCGGCTGTACGTCACCGCCCGGGACCGGCACGGCGAGGCGCTCGCGTTGCGCTCACTGGGCCTGTGCCACCGGGCGCGGGGGGACCTGGCGCGGGCGGAGGACCTGCTGCGGCAGTCCCTCGCCATCTTCGAGGAGACGGACGACGCCTTCGGCGTCATGTACGCGAGCATGTCGCTGGCCAAGGTCGAGTTCCGGCAGGGCCGGATGGCCAAGCCCCGGCAGCGGCTCGACCGGTGTCTGGAGATCACCCGCAAGCGGCAGGACATATTCGGTGAGGCCCTCGTCCTGCGCACCATGGGCGAGTGGCATCTCGCCGCGTCCGACTGGGAGACGGCGACCGAGACCCTGCGACAGGCACTCGGACTGTGGGACAAGCTGCAACTGCCGCTGTGGCGCGCCCGCACCCTGCGGGACCTGGCCCGCGCCGCACTGGCCCAGGGCCGAGCCGCAACGGCACGCGAGTGCGAACAGGAGGCGTACGAGGTCTTCCGCCGGCTCGGCACCCGCGAGGCGCGGGAACTCCCGGAAGCGGGGGACGCCCCGGGGCACTGAGGCAGCCGTTGCACGACGTGGAATCCGGCCCGGCACGCACCGGCACCCCCCGGCGCTCATACGGGAGGCGACCACTACCCGTCGCCGGTGTGAACGGCGCGGCACCCGCCGCCCGCGACCACTGCCGGAAGAGGCCTCCACCATGCCGAACACGTCACCGCGCACGCTCCGGGCGCTGACCACGTCACTCCTCGTCGCCGCCGCGGCGCTGGCCGGTCCCGCGGCCGCGTCGGCGACCGGGCAGCCGACGGCGACCGTGCGGCCGCCGCGGCCGGGGCCGCGGCGATGGACTTCACGAAGGTCCACGTGTGGGCGACCGGAGTCAACGTCCGCAACGCCGCCTCGAGAATCCCCTTCGAAACGTGCAAGACCTTCCCCTCCCGGCAGAACTGCCAGGTCTGGCAACGGTGTCCCGGACCACCGTGACCGCCTACTGCCAGAAGCAGGGGGAGCTCATCAGCGACTCCGGTTACAGCAGCCGGTGGTGGACCTACGTGGAGTCGCCGAGCGGACCGTGGGGCTGGGTGAACAACGTCTACATCACGGGGGACGAGCACCTGGCCCACGTCAGTGACTGCCCGTTCTGACAGCAGGAAATCCGTGAAAGCGGCCCGCGGCACGGTCATACGGATGCACCGCCCCGTCCGTCGTAGAGCCGAACAGAACGCGTTCATGACAGAGGGGAAAACCATGGCGAAGCAATCCACCAGGCTGGCGGCGACGGGACTGGCGCTCGGCGCGACTGTCTCCCTCCTGGGGGCGGCGGGTAGTGCGCTGGCCTCCGCGCAGGCCGTGAACACCACCGTCCAGGCCCGCAGCAACATCCGGGAGGCAGCCACCACGAACAGCCGGCTCGTCGGCACCACCCAGTTCCAGAGCACGGCGTACGTCAGGTGCTACAAGCGCGGGCAGTACGTGAAGGTCGGCAACTACGGCACCGACGTCTGGTACTTCGGCAACGTCTTCGACGACGACGCGACCCCGGCGCACGCCTACCTCAACGTCTGGATGTGGGGCGGCAACGTCAACGTCGGCGCCGACCCGTCCCCCGAGGTCTCGCCCTGCTGATCCCGAACCGCACTGAGGAGCACCCCATGACCAAGCGAAGCAGGCCCGCTGCGGCCGCCGGGCTCGCGCTCGGCGCGGCCCTCTCCCTGCTCGGCACCGCCGGGCCCGCCGAGGCCGCACCCGCCGGCACCAACGGCTACGCGACGACCGTGCAGGCCCACAGCAATCTGCGCGACGCCCCCAGGACCAACAGCCGGATCTGGGGCACCACGACGAAGGTGACCGAGGCCGGCGTCGAGTGCTACACCCGGGGCCAGCGCGTCACCGCGGGCGGATACACCACGGACGTCTGGTACCTCGGCACCGTCATCGACTACGACATCGGCCACATCTACAGCAACGTGTGGATGTGGGGCGGCAACGTCAACGTGGGAGCCGACCCGGCCCCCGGCATCCCCGCCTGCTGATCCCGAACCGAACCGAGGAGCACCCCTTGACGAGGCGAATATAGGCGAACAGCCGGCGCGGACGATGACGCGGGCGACCGCGCCGCCCGCGGATGCGGGGGATAAGTCCAGCAGGGGCATCAACTGGGTGACATCGTGCCGGTTTCCGCTGGTCAGCGACAGGGCGAGGGGCGTCCCATGCCGATCGGTGATCAAGTGGTGCTTGCTGCCAGGGCGGCCGCGGTCAACCGGCGAAGGTCCGGTGTGAGCCCCCCTTCAGGGCCCTGAAGGGGGAGCCGTCGATCGCGGCATCGTCCATCTCGAGCAATCCGCTCTTACGGAGTTGCGCCAAGAGGACCTCGTGCAGGCGCGCGCGGGCCACCCAGGACAGTTACCCGAACGGCGGTTTCACCCGATATGACGCCGTTTTAGGCTGCCGGGACACGGGACGGATGCAGTCCGTTCCGACAGCCCCGGATCGGGAGGCTCCATGCGCGGCCGGACGACTCGTCGTCGGAGCAGGACCAGGGGCGCGCTCCTCGCGCTCGTTCTCCTCTGCTCCGGGGCCGCCCCGCTGACCGGCTGCTCCTCCGGGTCGGAGGGGGAGGACCGGACCCCCGAGACCGGCGTCGTCTCGGACGCGACCAACACCACCGACGCCACGGCGACCGCCGGGACGACGGGGGGAGGCGACCAGGACGAGGACGCGCAGGAGCGGCGGAGGCGGGAGAAGGACAGCGGAAGCTTCAGCCGCGCGGGCCGGCTCTCCGACGACTTCGATGGCACCTTTCCGTTCGCCTACGAGAAGTTCTTGGAGAATCCGTCGTCCGAACCCTACGTGGGCACGGTCGCGGTCGTGGACTGCTCGCCGGACGGGAAGCGCCAACTCATCACCCCATCGAGCCAGACCGTCACCGTGCCGCCGAAGACGGAGAAGCACGACTTCAGGGTGTCCTTCAGTTTCCCCCAGGGACAGGGAGACGTGACCTCCAACAAGCCGCGCATCATGTGCGTGACCCTTCGGGACGAGGGCGGGGTCAGGGGCGAGGACAAGGACGCGCTCTCCGTTCAACTGAACCGAACCGGCGAGACCACCGGCGAAGTGACCGGGGAGACGACCACCGGCGAGACCACCGGGGAGACGACCACCGGCGAAACGACCGGCGAAACGACCGGCGAAACGACCGGGGAAACCACCGGGGAAACCACCGGCGAGACCACCGGGGAAACCACCGGCGAGACCACGGGCGAGACCACCGGGGAAACCACCGACGGGGGCACCGGCGAGTCCGGCGGGCTCGGCTGAGCCGCCCGAGCGAAGGGGGCCGTATGGCCGAAGGGGACCGGAGGAACGACGGGGGCCCCACGGCCGACGGGCCTCTCACGACCGAGGGGGATTCCGACAGCGACGGGCGCCCCTGGAGTAACTGGGCCATCACGCTCGCCACGCTGCTCGCCCCAACCACCTTCATCGGCGCCCTGCTGCTGTACTTCGGCTTCGCCTACACCGACGCCCTCTACGCACACTTCGGCGTCGACGCAGCGACCCTCGGCTTCTCCACCCAGGACTACGCGCTGCGCAGCGCGGGCGCCCTCTACGTACCCGCCGGCGCCGCGCTCACCGTCGCGCTGGTCGCCGTCCTGGTCTACTACGCGGCACGCGCGCTGGGAGCCAGGAGCGGCCGCCTGCCGCCCGGCGGCCGGTTCGCGCCGTACCTGCTCTCGGTCTGCGGCCTGGTCCTCTTCACGCTCGGCATGCTCGGCGGGCTCGGCGTGTGGGACGCCGGGGCGATGGACACCCCACTGCTGCTCGGCAGCGGACTGGTGCTGGTCGTGTACGGCAGGGCCCTGTTCTTCAAGCTGAACGGCGCCGACTACCCGGTGGCGCGCGAGCGGCTGGCGCTCGCGCTCGTCACCGCGCTGGTCGGCCTGTCGTCCTTCTGGGCGGTCCACGCGTACGCGAAGCAGCACGGCGACGACGACGCCCGGTATCTGGCGCGCAATCTGTGGCTGCGCCCGGCGGTGACCGTCGACACGGCGGAGCGGCTCCACTTCCCGCCCCGTCAGGCACGCGAGACCGTCCTGCCCGTCGCCGACCACCCGCAGCGGTTCCGGTACCGGTACGAGGGCCTGCGCCTCCTCGCGGAGGTGAACGGCCGGATGTTCCTCATCTCCGAGAACTGGTCCGAGACGGGCGGCAGCGTGCTCGTGATTCCGGCGGGCAACACGGTCCGCGTCGCCTTCCGCGCGGACTGAGGCGTCCGGGTGACTCCGGGCGTGTCGCTGCCGTGATGCGCTCACGACGGGTGCACCGTGGGAGCAAGAAGCCCGTGGTCGCGGAGAAACCTTCCTGCAGCCACGGGCGGTGGTGGGGCGGGTGGGACTCGAACGCAACGCCCCCTGGTCCGAGCAGAAGTCCCGGGTGTTCGCTGATGTCACGGGCCGGACGTTCCAGCGGATCGAGTCCTGCCGCCGTAGATGCGGGACGCCTCGCGGTAGGAGCTGGCCGCGGTCGTCGAGCTCGCGCGGCCGCTCGTACACCCCGCCGCGCTTACGGCGATGCAGCGTTCGCTCGGGCCACTGTGGCAGCCGACGACGGCGCCACCCGCAGTCCTGGCGGCCGCCGCGAGGAGCCGTTCCACGACTGGGGCCAGAGGAACAGTGGTCGGCGGGCCGCGCCACGAGAGCGCACCGCGACCGACCGGAACCGATCCGCAGCTCCGCCAGGGCTTGGGCCGCTGAAGCCTTCGTCCCCCGCGAGCCCGGTGAGCCAGCGCGGAGCGTGACGTCGAGCCGTCATACCCGCGGGTCGGCTCGATTCTGTGACGGCTGCACGTCACGCCTGGCGCCTCGCGCGACGGGCTGCGCGTCGGCGCCACGCTCTCGACGAGAGCCGTCCCGCCGGATTTCTCCGTGCTGACGGGACGGCTCCGTGTACGGCCAGGCGCCCTCGTCAGCGGCGCGGAACCGCGTCGCTCGGGCGCAGCTCCTCCAGGACCTCGTCCAGGGTGTCGAGCGTGACGACGGCGGCCTCCATGCGGGCCTGGTCCTCCTCGTCCAGCACCACCTTGGAAACGAGCCGGTACACCCGCCTCGCCTCCTCCCGCGGCAGGCCTGACGCAGGCGGAGATGGCGGGGCTGGTGGGCCGCTCGGCCGTAGGTCGCAACGATCGCATGGTCGTCGCTGTTGATCAGAGCGTTCCTCCTCGCGGGTTTCCCGCGGAATAGGTATGGGGCACATTTGGCTTTGATCACGTCTCGTGGGACACGTAGTGCGATCTGGCCGTTGACACGTCGGTAACAGCCGGTCTTCTTCGTGTCGTTGTGCTGAGTCGTGATCTCGTAGCCGAGAAACCTCGCGGCCCGGGTGCGGGCATGGGTGATCAGCGTCTTGTCCGGGGAGAGTTCCAACTTGAGTTCGTCACGCAGGACCCGCCAGGCGGTGCTTCATCTGCTCGGCCTCGGCCTTCGGTCCGGTGAATCCGAGGAGGTGGTCGTCCGCGTAGCGGACGTAGCGCAGCCTCCGGTATCCCGGATCGTCCGGATCCGAGCTCGGTAGGCTGACCATCTGCTGACGGAGCGTCCGGGCTTCGGCCCGGTCGCCGCGCCGGCGGGCTTTCGCCAGGAGGTTCTGCAACTCCAGGTAGACGGGGTTGCGGGCCCGGCGGTCTCCTCGGGTGTACTCCGGTATCAGAACTTTCTCGACGAATTCATCCAGCTTGTGCAGGTAGATGTTGGACAGGACCGGGGACGCGACTCCGCCTTGCGGCGCTCTTGAGAGCGTGGCACCCCACTTCCAGTCCTCCAGGTATCCGGCTGTCAGCATGTTGCGCACCAGCCGCAGAAACCGCTGGTCATGGATCTTCTCGCCGAGGATCGACAGCAGGACCTGGTGGTCCAGGCTGCCGAAGCAGTCGGCGATGTCGCCCTCGATGAACCAGGACGTCCCGGTCCATGTGTGGGCCACTTCCCGCAAGGCGGTGTGGCAGCCCCGGCGGGGGCGAAATCCATGCGAGCGGTCGGAGAACGTCGGGTCGTAGTACGCCTCCAATAAAAGACGGACGACTTCACCGACGAGTTTGTCCGACCAGGTCGGTAATCCCAGCGGGCGTGTTTTCCCGTTCTTCTTTGGGATGAGGACGCGTCGGACCGGGCGGAAGCGGTATCGCTCGTGGCGTACTGCTTCGATGATCCGGCTGATCTTCCGCTGTGACATTCCGTCCACGGTTTCCGGTGTGACCCCGGGCGTCATTGCGCCGTGGTTGGCGTAGATGCGCCCGTAGGCCAGTAGATACAACTGCGGGTTGGACAGCTGTCGATACAGTTCATCGCACGGCAGGCCACGCCTGCCGCGTTCACGCAGGACACCCAGCACCGTTTTGGCGCTCTGCATTCCGCATACCTCCCAGGTCTCGATGTCCGAATCACCTGGCCCCCTTCGCCCTGCGGACGGCTTTCCCGTCCTCCCTGACCGGTCGTGACTCCGGCGACTACTACGAGGCCTCCGTCGCCATAGGATTCGCATCCCGTAGGCGATCCCACGTTCGTCTCTGTCTGTACGTTCTAGCGCGACTTAGGCGTCCCACTCATCTCCTTGAATGTCCTCGCTGGACATCGCCCCGAACTCCGGAGGTGCACCGGCCCACACAATCGATGCCAGTACAGAGTCGGCGCCGGTTTCAGCTGTCTTTCCGGCGGATGGGAACTTGCATCTTCTGGAGATTGGGCTTCAAACAATCCAGTCTTCGCCATATCGCGCGGGCCACCCAGCACACCGTCCCTGACAACTGAGCCCGGTCACTGGTTTTCTGACATGCTCTTGTCCCCTTCACCTTTCGGATCCAGGTAAGTCATTCGGCCCAGGAATCTCCTTCCGAATTCCTCCCGGCTCAGCCGGGGATACAAACAAAGCGCCTCGTGGCGCACAACGTGCGCTCAACCACCCAGCGGCGGGGCAGGACGACGAATCCGGTGGTGTCCTTGGGCCGGCTCACGGTCTTGATGGTGAGCCGGAGGTACGTTTTGGCCCAGGTGACGAGCTGGCCGCCGGTTCGGTGCGGGCGCGGTGAAGTCCCGCTGCACCAGATCCGGGGCGAGCGTGGCGGCCGGGTCGCGGCGGGTGAAGCCTTTACCGTGCGGGCGTGGGCTGATTCCGTGCAGGCCGGCCTCGCGCATCAGGCGCTCGATCCGTTTGCGGCCGGTCGAGGTGCCCTCGCGTTTGAGCACTGCGTGCACGCGCGGGGAGCCGTAGATGCCCCCGGAGTCGGTGTGGATCTCCCGGATCCGCTCGGTCAGCTCCATATCCCGTCGGTGCCGCTCGCACGGCTGGTGCCCGGTGCGGCGCCAGCGGTCGTAGGTGGAGGCGGGGATGTGCAGTTCCCGGAGTACGGGCTCGGCCCCGAAGCGGTCCTGGTGCTCGTCGATGAGCTTCAGAACCGTCGCCGGGTCGGGTCGAGCTCCTGGGCGAAAAAAGCCGAGGCGGCTTTGAGGATCTCGCAGGACCGGCGGAGCTCGGTGTTCTCCTTGCGGAGTTGGGCCAGTTCCTCCTTCTCGGAGGTCGTCAGTCGGTCGTCGCGCTCGCCGTGGTCGGCCTCGTCCTGGCGGATCCAGTTGCGCAGGGCCTCGTGGTGGACACCGAGGTCGCGGGCCATCTGACGGATCACCGGCTTCGGGTCGGTGGCCCGGTACGCGGCAACGGCCCGCTGCCGCAACTCGGGCGGGTACGTCATCTGAGCAGCCATGGCAGAGGCTCCCTTCTCATGGCCCATCAGGCCATCTCCGGCAACCTTCCGCATCTCGGGGGAACCTCAGGGACAGCGGCCGCACAGGAACACGCATGGGGAACCTCATTCGACGGGCAGGGGGCGTTGATCCACTGGAGACTATGCCCAAGTCGGCTTCTCCTAGTTGGCCTTGAGGGACGTGGGGTGCCCTCGGTCGGCCCGGAACCGCACGGCCACGTGTGGGCGGGCGCACTGCCATGTGATGAGGTGGGGTCCGGGCGAGATCACAGTGCACGTACATCAAGGGGGCAGAAATGCAAGGCGCCATACGTCGAGGTTCGTGGCGGAGGACGGTGGGCGTCATCGTTGCGGCGTTGACGGTCAGCGCAGGAACGGTGATGCCGGCGGCAGCCGACAGCGCCCCGCCGGACTACCTCAAGGTGATGAAAGCCGAGGAGCTGTGGAAGGTGGCAGACGGCAGCGGCATCACGGTGGCCGTCGTCGACAGCGGCTTCAAGAAGGTCCCGGGCGTGCGAAGCGAGTCCGTCCTCCCAGGCGTGTCGGTCATGGAACCGCCCGTCAATCAGCCGGACAAGCAGTACTCGCCGCACGACGATGTCGACGGGCACGGGACCACCATGACCGCGGCGATCGTCGGCGACGGCTCAGGAGGGGGCCCCAAGGGTCTGGCTCCCGGCGCCAAGGTCATGCCCGTCCGCACCAGCCTCGGCACGAGCATGGCCTTTGCCGCAGGCGGCGAGGGTGCCAAGGGCATCAGGTACGCGGCCGACAACGGTGCCAAGATCATCAATCTGAGCTGGGACGACTACTACAGCTTCAAGCGGCTCAAGCCGGCTATCGAGTACGCCCAGAGCAAGGGGGCGCTCGTCTTCGCTGCGATGGGCAATGAGGGGGAGGGCAACAACGCGACGAACCTCATCGCCACGGTGCCGGGAGTCATCGGCGTAGGAGCCATCGACGAGAAGGCCATGCCGGTCATGCTCAGCTCCTACGGGCAGGACACGGACCTGTCCGCGTACGGCAGCAAGGCGCCCATCCGCTGCAAGGAGAACACCGCCTGGTGCATCGCCGACGGAGGCACCTCGTACGCCACCGCCCTGGCGTCCGCCTCCGCCGCTCTCGTCTGGTCGGCTCACCCCGACTGGACTGCGAATCAGGTCGCGCGCGTCCTCATCGAGACGGCCGGTGCCCCAAAGGACGGCTCCAAGCGCACCGACCGGATCGGCTATGGGGCGATCCGCCCGCGCATGGTCCTGCTCGAAAAGGCGGGCAACCCGGGGGCCCCTGACGTCGACCCCCTGGCTCCGGCCCCCACGAAGCCGCCCATCCCGACCCCCAGCACCGGGAAGACCGCTGCGGCCCCGGCGGAAGCTGCGTCTACGGAAGCGGGCCTGCCCTGGCAGGGGCTGGCACTCGGCGCCGTCATCGCCGCGGGCCTCGGCCTCGCCGGCACGGTGATCGTCAAGCGCCGCCGTCGCTGACCCGTCCGGGCCGCCCCGGCCGGCGATGAACCCCGGGGTGGTCTCATTGAAGGCCGTGACGCCCCGCCGGCCTCAACGGACCGGTCTCACCCTCCCTCCGGGCTGGGCCCCTCAAGCCCGACTTCGCGGTGCGGGGCCTGAGGGGTCGTGCTGAGCGCGTGTACAGCCTCTGGAGTCGTGGTTGTTCAACGCCCGCCTCGTCCGTCCCGTAAGCGGGACTATCGGAAGCGAAAGCGACAAGGATGCGGATTGCAGGCCTCGTCTGCAGACGAGCCACGTGCGGCCCGCCCGGGCACGACGTGCGAAGGGCAGCGGCCGACTGGCGCCCTGGCGGGGCGTGGTCGCGTTCTACTGGGGTCGCCTGCTGCTGACTCCCCCACCAGCCGGGACGTATCAGTCGGAGGGGCCCGGCTGGTATGGAGCCCGGCCGGGCGGCGGACCACTGGCCAACTGCCCCGAACTGGACGCACTCGCCGGACACGTCCGCTCCTCCGCCCACATGCTCACCCACTTGCAACGCTACCGAAGCCGGCGGCAGTCATCTAGTAGTACTTCGTTAACTTGTGTTGATCTTGGTGTCGCGGGTCGGGCATGCTGGTCGGCGTGAACTTGGGGGAGATCGAGGAAGTCCGGGGTG
>NZ_JBHXQN010000083.1:0-18663 GCF_042717785.1 Streptomyces sp. NPDC058619 | reverse complement strand
GGGCCAACGTCCTGTGGGCCATGCTCCGCGACGGAGCGTGCTACCAAGCCACACCATCGGTCACGGCGTCGGCTTGACAGCTTCATTGGGAAGTCTCCTCTCGGGTGGGTGAGGTCAGGCGACCGGCGGGGGCGGGGACTGGTCTCCATCCGTACCGCCGGACTTGTCTCCGGGGTCGGCGTACATCTGTGATCACCTCCTTCCGGGAACCTCGGCTTTCCCTGGTGCCGAGGCGCTTTACCTCACCGTCAGGGCGGCATTACAGCCAAGAGCCGGACCGGGGGAAGACTTGTGGACGTCAACCCAGACGGGACTCGTTCTGTCCCTGTCGTTCCTCTGATACCTACGCCCTGCGCACCGACACACGCCGACGGCCGTGATCGCCGTCGAGGTTGCCATCACGGGCGGGCGAGTCACTGTCGGGGTGTGTGACAGCGGCCCCGTGGGGCGGCTGGCCCGGGAATGCCCTGGAGGTGGGCTGTTCGATACGGGGGGCCGTGGGCTGGCGCTGCTGCGGGCGTACGCCGACGACGGGGCGGTCGTCACAGGGGAAGGCGAGAAGGTGGTGTGGTTCCGGCTCGTCGGTTGAGCCGGGGGCGGGGCGGGGTCGGCGGCGTGCTCGGGTGGCGGCTGCCGTGCCGCGCTCGGGGCGTGCACGCGCGCCGCCGCCACCCGCAGTCCTCCGAAGGGCTCAGCCGTCGGTGCAGATCACGTCGTACGGGCGGCCGATCCCCATGGTCAGCTTGATGGGGTCCGTGGTGCCGGAGGGGCACTCGGACTGCTCCTTGACGAGGCCGAGGACCTTCTGGGCGCCGGAGCCGCCGCAGGCGACCTCCTTGGCCTGGGAGGTCACGCAGTCTCCCTTGACCAGCTGGCCGCCGCCGGCGCCCGCGTCGCCGGGGTGGTCGTTGGACAGGTTGCGGCCGCAGACGGTGTTGGTGGGGATGCCGCTGGACTTGCCGCCGCCGTAGGAGATGCTCACCTGGATCATCAGGTCGGTGCCGGGCGGGCACTGGATCGAGCCGGGGAGGATGCTGGCCTCCTTGATGTCGATGGCCTTGAAGGAGGCGCCGGAGGCGGAGCAGTCCTGCCGCTTGTACCCGTCGGGGGCCTTGGCGGGGTCGGGCCCGCCGCAGTCGCCGACCTTCCACGCGCTGGAGGTGTCGGAGGAGGACTCGGGCGACCCGGGGTCCTTGGCGGTGGGCTTGGCGGACGGGGACGCCGGGGCGGAGGCGGATCCCGACGGCTTGCCGTCGTCCTCGCGGATCGTCTGCAGGGCGAAGTAGCCGCCGACGATGATCACGGCGAGGACGATGACGGTGGCGACGGTGCCGCCCGAGCGGCGCCGTGGGGCGGGCTGCGGCGGTGTCTGGTACGGGTTGGTCATCGGGCTTCTCCTGCGGGGACGGGGTGGGGACGGGGTGGGACGGGTGACGCGCGTACGGTGACGCGTCATGTCCACCTCATGGTTCCCACTGGGTGCGGCCCGCGAGCGTCCGGGGTGGTCGCACCGTCAGGCGTGGTCACCGAGGACATCCGGTCCCCCGCGCCCCACGCGTGGCGCGGCGTGCACGTCCGCCGGCGCGGGGTGGGGAGGGCCCGCGCCGGGGACGGGGGGTCAGGCGACCGGCTGGGCCGTGAGGATGGTGAGGACCTGGTCCATCTCCGCGCGCCAGATGCGGTGGACGTTCATGCGCGTCGGCTTCGGGGTGTTCGGGAGCTGGAGGCGGAAGTAGCTCCAGAGGGTGTTCCGGTTGATGTCCGTGACCAGGCCGGCCGCCTCGCCCGCGGGGATGGCGAAGGCTATCTCCTGCGGGCGGTTGCTCCACCGGCTGGCCTTGTGGACCACGACGGCCTGCTCGGTGACGGTGACGAAGTAGTACGTGAGGAAGGCCTGGCCGATGAGGCCGAGCATGGACATCAGCCACACGCTGGGACCGGCGATGACCTGGACGGTGACCACGGGGCGGTCGGCCGGGTTGATCTGGGCGATGGCTTCCGCCACCTGCTGCTGCATGGTGGCCTTCTTGACGGCCATGGGGGACTCCTGAGCGGTACTGCGAGGCCCCCGGCGGTCGGGGGCACCGCAGGGTACCGGCCCGTGCCGGGGCCCGCCGGGGCGGGGCGGCGTACGGGCGGAGGGGCGGCGGGGCAGGTCAGAGGACGGCCACCGGGGCCACCGGGGTGCCGACCGCGCCGACGAAGGGCTCGGGCATCGCGGAGAGCAGGAACGCGTACCGGCCCTCTTCTGCACAGGCTGTGGACAACTTTTCGAGATTCCAGTTCTGGCCCTGGTGCATGCCCATCTCGACCAGGTCGAGGGCGTGGACGGGGAGCCAGAGGTCCTCGTTCTCCGGCGGGAAGATCTCGAAGGTCAGGGTGTCGTTCGCGACGGCCGCCGCGTCCCGGGCGTGGAACCACTCCGGGGTGCGGATCGACAGGCCCGGGGAGGGGAAGCCGTACGCGTGCTTGTCGCCCGCCAGGTAGACCTGGACCTGGCCGGTGCGGACCAGGACGATGTCGCCGGCGCGGACGGTGGCCCCGCCGAACTCCTCGGCCTCGGACAGGTCTTCGGGCGTCACCGCGTGCCCGCCCGGGAGCCGGCCGAGGCCCTTCGCGCGGGCCACGTCCAGCAGTACCCCGCGCGAGACGATGGGCCCGGCCTTGTCGATGCCGCTGAACTCGGCGCGGCCGTGCGCGGTGATCGAGGAGGCCGGGCGGCCGTTGTAGATCCGGCCCGAGTGGGAGACGTGGGTGAGGGCGTCCCAGTGGGTGCCCGCCTGGAGGCCCATCGTCACCGCGTCGTCGCTGCAGGCCACCGTGCCGGGACCGAAGATCTCCTGGTTGATCTGCACCATCGTGTGGAGGGGGTTGATCCGGCCGGGGATCATGCCGACCTGTACGCCGTCCTCCTTCAGCGGCAGCGCCAGCGGGACGCGACGGCCGCTGCGTATCTCGCCTGCGGCGGCCCGGACCACCTCGTCGGTGACGAGGTTCAAGGTGCCGATCTCGTCGTCGGCTCCCCATCGGCCCCAGTTGTTGACGCGTTTGGCGATCTCGTGGAACTCGGGGGGCAGGGACATGGACCTCATCAGCTCCTTGCGAAGGCGGCGAAGGCGGCGAAGGCGGCGAAGGCGGCGAACGCGGACCCCGACTGGGGCTTGTGCGGGGGCGTCCGGCTGCCCATAGAATCTAACGGACCGTCAGAAATCGCGGGAAGGGGCCGGACGTGGGGAACTTCTTGGCAGGCAAAACCGTCGCCGTCACCGGCGCCGGCCGGGGCATCGGGCGGGCCGTGGCACTCGCCGCGGCCGCCGAGGGCGCCAAGGTCGTCGTCAACGACTACGGCGTGGGAATCGGGGGCGGCGAGCCCGCCAGCGAGGTCGCCGAAGGCGTCGTGAAGGAGATCGTCGCCGCGGGCGGGGAGGCCGTGGCCGTCGCCGACGACGTCTCCACCATGGCGGGCGGCCAGCGCATCGTCGACACCGCGCTCGCCCGGTACGGGCGCCTCGACGGCGTCGTGTGCGTCGCCGGGATCCTGCGCGAGCGGATGCTGTTCAACATGTCCGAGGAGGAGTGGGACCCGGTGGTGGCCACCCACCTCAAGGGCACCTTCACCGTCTTCCGCGCCGCCTCCGCCGTCATGCGCCGGCAGGGCTCGGGCACCCTGATCGGCTTCACCAGCGGCAACCACCAGGGCTCGGTCGCCCAGGCGAACTACAGCGCCGCCAAGGGCGGGATCATCTCGCTCGTCCGCTCCGCCGCCCTCGGGCTCGCCAAGTACGGGGTCACGGCCAACGCCGTCGCGCCCGTCGCCCGTACCCGCATGTCGGCGAACGTCCCCATGGAGCTCAAGGAGATCGGCGAGCCCGAGGACGTCGCCGCGCTCGTGACCTACCTGCTCAGCGACCGGGCCGTGGCCACCGGCGGCGAGCGGATCACCGGGCAGGTCTACACGATCGCCGGCCCGAAGATCGCCGTCTGGGCGCAGCCGCGCGAGCTGCGCGCCGGGTACGCCGAGGGCTCCTGGACGCCCGAGAAGATCGCCGGCTTCCTGCCCGGGACGGTCGGCACCGACCCGATGCCCATGCTGGCGCAGCTGGAGGCCATGGCCAAGGCGGCGGCCGCCAAGGACCGCCCCAACGCGTAGGGAGCGCGATGGACTTCAGCTTCGGTACCGAGGACGAGAAGCTGCGCGCCCGGGCCCGTTCCTGGCTCGCCGAGCACCTGACGGGCCCGTACGCGGGCGCGGTGGGCCTCGGCGGGCCCGGCAGCGAGCACGAGGGGGTCGCGGAGCGGCGCGCGTGGGAGCGCGAGCTGGGCCGCGGCGGCTGGATCGGGCAGGGCTGGGACGCCCCGGCCGGGGCCTACGGGCAGCAGCGGCTCTCCCTGACCGGGCAGGTGGTGTGGGCCGAGGAGTACGCGGCGCTGCGCGCCCCCGGCCGGGTCGGCCACATCGGGGAGAACCTCCTCGCGCCCACCCTCCTCGCGTACGGGTCCCGGGAGCAGCGGGACCGCTTCCTGCCGGCCATCGCGCGGGGCGAGGAGCTGTGGTGCCAGGGCTACAGCGAGCCGGGCGCCGGATCCGACCTCGCGGGCGTGCGTACCGCGGCGGTGCGCGACCCCGCCGACGGGCTGTACCGGGTCACCGGGCAGAAGATCTGGACCTCCCTTGCGCAGGACGCCGACTGGTGCTTCGTCCTGGCCCGCACCGGGGCCGGTTCGCGCCGCCACCGGGGGCTGTCGTTCCTGCTCGTACGGATGGACCAGCCCGGCCGCGTCGAGGTCCGGCCGATCCGGCAGATGTCGGGGACCTCGGAGTTCAACGAGGTGTTCTTCGACGGGGCCGTGGCGGCGGAGCTGGTCGGCCGCGAGGGCGACGGCTGGACGGTGGCCATGGGCCTGCTCGCCCTGGAACGGGGCGTGTCGACGCTGGTCCAGCAGATCGGGTTCGCCGCCGAACTGGAGCGGGTCGTGGCCGCGTACGCCTCCTCCGCGCAGGCCGGGGACCCGGTCCTGCGCGAACGCCTCGTACGGCAGTGGGCGGAGCTGCGCACCATGCGGTGGAACGCCCTGCGCACCCTGGGAGCCGAGGGCGGGCCGGGGGCGCCGAGCGTGGCGAAGCTGCTGTGGGGCGGCTGGCACCGAAGGCTCGGGGAGCTGGCGGTGGCGGTGCGCGGCGCGGCGGCCGCGGCCGGCCCGGGGTGCTGGGCGCCCGGGGTGCCGTACGAGCTCGGGCTGGACGAGGGACAGCGCCTGTTCCTGTTCACCCGGGCCGACACCATCTACGGCGGCTCGGACGAGATCCAGCGGAACATCATCGCCGAGCGCGTGCTCGGCCTGCCTAAGGAGTCCAGGTGAGAGGCGTCGTGTTCGACGGCAAGCAGGCCCGGGTGGTCGACGACCTGGAGATACGCGATCCCGGGCCGGGGGAGGTGCTCGTCGCGATCGCGGCGGCCGGGCTGTGCCACAGCGACCTGTCGGTGATCGACGGGACCATCCCGTTCCCGCCGCCGGTGGTCCTGGGGCACGAGGGCGCGGGGATCGTGGAGGCGGTCGGCGCGGGCGTCACGCACGTGGTGCCGGGCGACCACGTGGCCCTGTCCACCCTGGCCAACTGCGGGGCGTGCGCGGACTGCGACCGGGGGCGGCCCACGATGTGCCGCAAGGCCATCGGGATGCCGGGGCAGCCCTTCTCGCGAGGCGGGCAGCCGCTGTTCCAGTTCGCCTCGAACTCCGCGTTCGCGGAGCGCACCCTGGTCCGGGCCGTGCAGGCCGTCAAGATCCCCGACGACATCCCGCTGACGTCGGCGGCGCTGATCGGCTGCGGGGTGCTGACGGGCGTCGGCGCGGTGCTGAACCGGGCGAAGGTCGACCGCGGCGAGTCCGTGGTCGTCATCGGCGCGGGCGGCATCGGGCTGAACGTCCTCCAGGGGGCCCGGATCGCGGGGGCCGCGACCATCGTCGCGGTCGACGCGAACCCGGCGAAGGAGCCGGTGGCCCGGCAGTTCGGGGCCACGCACTTCATCGACGCCTCGGCCGTGCCCGACTCCTCGGCGGCGGTCCGGGAGGTCCTGGCGACCGGCGCGGACCACGTCTTCGAGTGCGTGGGGAACGTGAAGCTGATCCGCCAGGCGATCGACCTGCTCGACCGGCACGGGCAGGCGGTCCTGCTCGGGGTGCCCGGCTTCAAGGAGGAGGCGTCCTTCCTCGTCTCGTCGATGTACCTGGACAAGACGGTCATGGGCTGCCGTTACGGCTCCTCGCGTCCGCAGCGCGACATCGCCCTGTACGCCGAGCTCTACCGGCAGGGCCGGCTGCTGCTGGACGAGCTCGTCACCGAGGTCTACCCGGTGGAGGACTTCGCGAAGGCGGCGGACGACGCGCACCACGGGCGGGTGGCGCGCGGGGTGCTCACCTTCTGAGCCGCCCGGAAACGGCTCGGCTCCCCCGCCGGCGGGTTCGCACCCGCCGGCGGAGGAGCCGTGAACCGCGTCACCGTCAGTCGAGGACGTCCGGGATCGGGTCGGTGTTGCTGCGCTGCAACGCAGCCCCGGAGCCGGTGGCCGCACCGAGCGACCAGTCCATGAGCTTCATCGCGTCCGCGTAGCGCTCCTCGTCGTTCAGCAGGACACCGATGACGGTCTTGCCGTTACGGGTGCCGGAGAAGACGATGCACTTGCCCGCGGCCGTGCCGGTGCCGGTCTTGACGCCGATGGCGCCGGGGTAGGCGTAGCCCGTGGGACGCTCCCGGATCAGCAGGTTGCTGTTGCCCCAGGTGGCGTCGGTGGAGGTGCCGCCGGTGCTGTACGTCGTGGCCTTCACGAGCTGCGGGAAGGTCGTGCCCGTCATCGCGTACTTGGTGAGCTTCGCCAGGTCGCGCGGGGTCGTCAGGTTCGTGCCGGTCGGCGAGATGCCGTCGAAGGAGTCGTAGGTGGTCTTGGTCATGCCCAGGGCCTTGGCCTTGGTGTTCATCTGCGCGATGAAGTCCGCCGTGCGGGCCGCCGTGGTCGCGCCCTTGCCGAAGGTGTCCGCGAGCGCGTAGGCGGCGTCGCAGCCCGACGGCAGCATCAGCCCGTAGAGCAGCTGGCGGACCGTCGGGGTGGCGCCCACCTTGAGGCGGGCCGAACTCGCGCCCTCGCGGACGACGTAGTCCGCGTACTCCTGCTTGATGGTGACCTTCTTGTTGAGGTCCACACCAGGAGCCCGCAGCACCACCTGAGCGGTCATGATCTTCGTGGTGCTCGCGCCCTGCCGCTGGGTGTCGGCGGCCTTGCTGGTGAGCGTGGCCCCGGAGGTGCCGTCGATCAGGATCGCGCCGGCGGCCGTGGTGGGAGGTGCGGCGACCGGAGCCGCCGACGAGGCCGGCGAGGCGGCGACCAGGAGGGCCCCGGTGGCTACCGTGACGGCGACCGCGCCGCGTGTGCGGCGCATGAGGTTCAATATCAAGTCAAATCCCCGTGAATCCGAAGAAGTCCGAAGGGTTTGGGACGCGAAGATGTCCCAGCCCTGCCAGGAGCTTACGTAGCGGATGCCCGGAGGAACATCGGGCCGCGGGGTCAAAGTCCTCCGGGCGCCGCCCGGTCGGCCCGGTCAGTCACTGAAGCGGCCGAATCTGCCCTTGTGGAAGAGGAGCGGATCGCCTTCCCCGGCGGCGCCCATGGCCTCGACGCGGCCCACGACGATCAGGTGGTCCCCGCCGGTGTGGACGGCGTGGATCCGGCAGTCGATCCAGGCGGGCACGGCGTCCAGCTGGGGCGACCCGGTGACGGGGGCGGGCGCGTGGGCGACTCCGGCGAACTTGTCGGCGCCGCTGACGGCGAAGGAGCGGCACAGCGCGCCCTGTTCGGCGCCGAGGATGTTCACGCAGAACACCCCGGCGCGGGCGATCCGCGGCCAGGTCGTCGACGTGCGGGCCACCATGAAGGTCACCAGCGGCGGGTCGAGGGAGAGTGAGGCGAAGGACTGGCAGGCGAACCCGGCCGGCCCGTCCCCGTCCCCGTCCCCGTCCCCTTCCCCGACTTCGACGGCCGGAGCCGTGATGACGGTGACCCCGCTGGCGAAGTTCCCCAGGACGGCGCGGAACTCGGCGGGGCTCACGGGCGCGCGCTCGCCCGCCCGGACCGCGCGCAGTTCGGGGCGCGGGTGGGCGTCGACGGGCTCGGGCCCCGCGCCCGGTCCGGCCGGGGCCGAGGTGGGGGAGCCGACTGACCTGAGGTATCGGACGACGGTGGCCGCCATCCCTGCATGTCCCATCACACGGTCGATTGAAGCTGACGGATCGTCAGATAGGAAGGGGTGCGGGCCGGTCACCGCCACCGGGTACGGGCGCCGGGCGCCGCAGGCGCGCACGTCCGGTGCCGGCGGACCGGCCGCCCCGCGCCGGGGGGCGGGCCCGGCGGAAGCGGGCGCGGCGGGGCGGCCCCGCGCCGGGGGCCTCTGTGGCGGGAGCCCGAGCCGGGGCGGCCCCACGTCGGCGGGACGCCGTACGGGTGAACACCCCGGCCGGGTGGCGGCCCGTACGCCCGTGCCGTCGCCGGGCTGGGCATCGTGGCAGCGACCGTGTACCGCCGCACTCCCGGAGGACCTCATGCTCGGCACCGACTTCCGTACCGGATCGCCCAACTGGCTCGACCTCGGCAGCCCCGACGTCCCGGCGGCCGCCGCCTTCTACGGAGCCGTGTTCGGCTGGCGGTTCGCCCCCGCCGGGCCCGACACCGGCGGCTACGGCTTCTTCCAGCTCGACGGCAGGACCGTCGCCGCGATCGGGCAGCTCACCGAGGAGGGCGCCTCGTCCGCCTGGATGCTCCACTTCATGACCCCCGACGTCCGGGCCACCGCCGCGGCGGTGCGGGAGGGCGGCGGGACGGTCCGGATGGAGCCCATGGACGTCATGGGGGAGGGGTGGCTGGCGCAGTTCACCGACCCGCAGGGCGCCCAGTTCGCCTGCTGGCAGCCCGGGCGGACCGCGGGCTTCGACCTCGCCTCGGCCGACAACACGCTGGTCTGGGCGGAGCTCCACGTACCGGACCCGGTCGCGGACATCGGCTTCTACGCCGGGCTCTTCGGCTGGCGCCACACCGAGATGGACGCGCCGGGCATGACGTACCGGGTGCTGAGCATCGCCGACGGGGACCAGGAGGACGGCTCCTTCGGCGGGGCCGCGCCGCTGGCGGACGGCGGCGCCGAACAGGCGCGCTGGGTGCCGTACTTCAACGTGCCGGACGTCGACGCCACCACCGCACTGGTGGAGCGCAACGGCGGGTCCGTGCTGATGCCGGGCGCGGACGTGCCCGAGGTCGGGCGGATCGCGTGGACCGCGGACCCGGCCGGGGCCGTGTTCGCGCTGCTGAAGCCGAACCCCTCCCAGCGGTAGCGACCCGGGGGGCGGGCCGGGCCCTCACCGACCGCGGTACGCGGGCGTACGGCGCTCCACGAAGGAGGCGACGCCCTCGTTCGCGTCGGCCGTGGTCATGTTGATCTCCTGGGCGGTGGCCTCGGCGGCCAGTGCGGCCGCCCGGTCACCGTCGAGGGAGGCGTTGACCAGCTGCTTGGTCAGGGCGAGGGCGCGCGTCGGGCCCTGCGCGAGGCGCTCCGCCCAGGCGCGGGCCGTCTTCTCCAGCTCGCCGGCCGGGACGACCTTGTTGACCAGGCCCAGGCGCTCGGCCTCGGCCGCCGGGACGGCGTCGCCGAAGAACATCAGCTCCTTGGCCTTCTGCGGCCCGACGAGGCGGGGCAGCAGGTAGGCGCCGCCGCCGTCCGGGACCAGGCCGCGGCGGACGAACACCTCGATGAAGCGCGCCGGTTCGGCGGCGATCACCAGGTCGCAGGCGAGCGCGAGGTGGGCGCCGATGCCGGCGGCGGTGCCGTTGACGGCCGCGACGACGGGCTTCTCGCAGTCGAGGACCGCCGTGATCAGGCGCTGCGCGCCGAGCCGGATCATGCGGGCCACGTCACCGGCGACGCGCTCGCCGGCGGACGGGGCGCCGCGGAGGTCGGCGCCGGCGCAGAACCCCTTGCCGGTGGCGGTGAGGACGACGGCGCGCACCCCGGGGTCGGCGGAGGCCTCGCCGAGCAGCGCGATGACGCGCTCGCGCTGGTCCCAGGTGACGGCGTTCATGGCCTCGGGACGGTTGAGGGTGATCCAGGAGACGCCGTTCTCCGTGCGGTGCAGGATCTCGTTTGAGGGGGCGCTGCTCATGGGGAACTCCCGTTCGGGCGGGGGCGGGGGCGGGGGCGGGGGCGGCCGGGCGGGTGGCCGGGGACTACCGGTGGCGGGGCCCGGGGAGGGGGTACGGGCGGGCGGGCCGGAGGTCAGCGGCAGACGGCCAGGGCGTCCAGTGCCACCGCCCCCTGCCCGCGCGGGAGCACCATCAGCGGGTTGATGTCCAGCTCGGACAGGTCGTCGCCCAGCTCCAGTGCCATCCGCTGGATCCGCAGGATCACCTCCACCAGGGCGTCCACGTCGGCCGGCGGAGCGCCCCGGACCCCCTCCAGCAGTGCGTGCCCGCGCAGTTCCGTGAGCATGGCGCGGGCCTGGTCCTCGCCGAAGGGCGGGACGCGTACCGCCGCGTCGTGCAGGACCTCCACCAGGACCCCGCCGAGGCCGACGGTGACGGTGGGGCCGAACAGGTCGTCCTGGGTGACGCCGACGACCATCTCCACGCCGCGCTCGATCATCTGGCAGACGAGGATGCCGTCCAGGGGGACGTCCTCGTAGCGGGCGATGTCCGTCAGCTCCCGGTACGCGTCGCGGATCTGGCTCGCGGAGGTCAGGGCGACCTTGACGAGGCCGAGCTCGGTCTTGTGGGCGAGCTGCGGGCCCGACGCCTTCATGACGACGGGGTAGCCGACCAGGCCGGCGGCCCGGACGGCCGCCGCCGCGCTCGTCACGAGCTGCTCCCGCGGCACCCGGATCCCGTACGCCCGCAGCAACTGCTTCGCCGCGTGCTCGCTGAGCTGCTGGCCGGGCCGCATCAGGGCCTGGGCCTTGCGGAAGGAGGGGGAGGGGGTGCGGGGGGCCTCGTCGAAGGGGGAGCGGTAGGCGGCGGTGAAGCGGTGGTGGCCGAGGTAGGCGCGTACGGCGGTGATGCAGTTGCCGAAGGTGCGGAAGGTGGCCACGCGGGAGGAGCCGAGGAGGGTGGTGCGGTAGGCGTCCTCGGTGCCGACGGGGGAGCCCCAGATCACGCAGATGAGCTTGTCGGTGGCCTCCGCGGCGTCCACCAGGTCCTGGGCGAGCCGGTCGCTCATCGGCGGGAAGGGGCCGGTGATCGGACAGATCAGCACGCCGACGGCCGGGTCCGCGAGGATCGCGTCGATGATCTTGCGGCCGCGCCAGTCGCCGACCGGGTGGCCGCCGTTGTCGACGGGGTTGGCGACGTTCAGGTACTCCGGTATCCACTGGTGGAGCTCGTCCTGCTTGGCCGGGTCGAGGGTGGGCAGCGTGAGGCCCGCCTCGGTGGCGAGGTCGGAGAAGTGGGCGCCGGTGCCGCCGGAGATGGAGTACACGACGACCCCTTCGGCCTGCGGCCTGCGGGCCCGGGCGAGCAGGGCGGCGGTGTCCTGGAGCTCGTCCAGGCCGTCGACGCGGATGACGCCGAACTGCCGCATGGCGGCGTCCACGACCGTGTCGGCGCCGGTCAGCTTCCCGGTGTGGGAGGCGGCCATCCGGGCGCCGGTCTCGGTGCGGCCGACCTTGACCGCGACGACGGGTACGCCGGCCCGCGCGGCCCGGTCCGCGGCGAGGAGGAAGGACCGGCCGTCCTTGAGGCCCTCGACGTAGCAGGCGATGGCTCCCACCTCGGGCTGCCCGGCGAAGTAGGAGATGAAGTCGGAGGTCTCCAGGTCCGCCTCGTTGCCGGTCGGCGCCCAGTGGGAGAGGCGGATGCCCAGCTCCTGGAGGGTGTAGACGGGGCGCCCCTGGTGGCCTGACTGGGTGATGAGGGCGATGGCGGGCCCGTCGAGGTCCTGGCGGAACTCCTCGAAGGCGTTGAGGTTCGTGTTGGGGCCGAGCAGGCGCAGGCCCGAGCGCCGTACGGCGGCCGCCAGCCGGTCCTGGGCGGCGGCGCCCGCGCCGCCGGTCTCCGCGAAGCCGGAGGCGAAGGCGACGGCGAACTTCACCTTCGTTGCGGCCAGTTCCTCGATGACGGGGACCGGGTCGGCGACGAGGAGGACGGCGAGGTCCACCTGCTCGGGCAGGTCGGCCACGGAGGCGTGGCAGGCGAGGCCGAACACGGTCGTCCTGGTCGGGTGGACGGGATGGAGCCGGGCGCCGACGCGCTCCGCCCAGGCGATGAGCTGGCGGGTGATCCCGGTGTTCGGTCTGCCCTCGGCGTCCGAGGCGCCGACGACGGCCACCGACTCGGGCCGGAAGAACCGGTCCAGGTCGGGGACGTCGGAGTGCAGGGGCCGCCCGCTGACGTCCAGCGCGACCGCGTCCTCGGCGGACGGCGCCGCCGAGGAGTGGACGGCCGTCCTGGGGGTCTCCCCGCAGGCCTCGACACGTGCGCGGAAGTCGGTGGTGAGGGTGCCGTGAGTAGATCCAAGCATCGTTCCGCCCGCTCCTGCTCGATGAACCTCATAACTGACGCGTAGTCAGATTACTGAACTGACGTGTCGTCAGGAACAGGCCTGCGCAGGAAAGTGGTGGAGGTGGTGTGTGGAACGGTGTCAGACGCCCTTGCGCCGGGTCCAGAGTGCGGTTCAGGCCGGGGTGCGCGGTTCAGGCCGGGGTGAGCGCGGTTCAGGCCCGGGCGTGCGGTTAAGGCCGGGGTCCGGTCCGGCTCCGGGGTGCCGCGCCGCCGGCGCGGTTCAGGTCCGGGTGTGCAGGTGTCGGGCCACGGCCTTCGCGATCCGGTCGGCGTCCAGGGCCATCTCCCGGAAGGCTCCGCTGATGGGGTTGGTGAACCCGGTGAAGTACAGGCCGGGCGCCCCGTCCGCCGCGCGCCCGCCACGCGTACGGGGCCGGCCGCGCTCGTCGAGCACGCCCAGGTGGCCGACGGTGCCCTCCAGGGCGCGCCGGTAGCCGGTGGCCGAGACCACCGCGTCCGGGGTGATCCGCGAGCCGTCGGCGAGCACGACCTCGCCGCCGTCGAAGGAGTCCACGGCGGCGACCGGCTCGACCGCGCCCCGGCGGACCGCGTCGATCAGGCCGACGTCCTGCACGGGGATGGCCCCCTCGCGGACCCTGCTGTACAGGCCGGTGGAGGGGCGGGGGAGGCCGTACGCCGACAGGTCCGGGACGCAGGCCCTCGCGACGAGCGCGCCCAGCCGGTCGACGAGCCGGACGGGCAGCCGGCGTACGAGGATCCCCGTTCGCTGGGCCGGCCAGCCGGCGGTGGAGCGGCGCACGATGTGCGGGGCGGTGCGCACGGCGAGCCGCACGCGCGCGGCGCCGCCCTCGGCGAGGTCGACGGCTATCTCGGCGCCGGTGTTGCCGACGCCGACGACGAGCACGTCCTGCCCGGCGTACGGGGCGGGGTTGCGGTACTCGGCCGCGTGCAGCAGCCGCCCGGTGTAGCCGTCCCGGCCGGGCCATTCGGGCAGGGCGGGGGTGTGGTTGAAGCCGGTGGCGACGACCACGGCCGCGGCCGCGAGCACCCGGCCGCCACTGGCGTGCAGGGTCCAGCCGTCGTGGCTCCCGTCCTCGCCGGCGGCCGGCTCGACGCGGGTCACCTCGACGCCGGTGACCAGCTCCAGCTCGTGGAACTCGGCGTACTTCTCCAGGTACCGCACGACGTCGTCGCGCGAGACCCACCGTCCGAAGCGGCGCGGCATGGCCAGGCCCGGCAGGGCCGAGAGGCGGCGGGTGGTGTGCAGGCGGAGCCGGTCGTAGTGCCCCCGCCAGGAGGCGCCGACCGCGTCGGACCTCTCGACGACGACGGTGCGGACCCCGCGGGCGCGCAGCGCGGCGGCGGCGGCGAGGCCGCCGGGGCCGGCGCCGATGACGTACACGGGGCGCGGCTGGGTGGTCATGTCGGGTGCTGTGGGGGGTCCGGGCATGGGGAGTGATCGTATCGCCACGTTGGGTTGATGGGTCTCGGACAAGGAGGGAATCGATTGCGGATCGATCACGGAAGGGGGGCGGGGGCGGTCGGAGGGTGGGGCGAGCGGTGGGGCGACGGGCGGGGTGGAGGTGGCCGGGGCCTTGCGTGAACGCTGCGGATCCGCTGAACTGACGTACCGTCAGATCGAGCGATCGTCGTGGTGGAGGGGTGGAGGCTGCCGATGCAGACCATCTGGCTCAGTGGGGCCGAATGGCTCGCCGTGCTCCGGATAGGCCTCGGCCTGTGGTGGCTGGAGAGCTGGCGGCACAAGGACAAGAAGGGCTGGTTCGAACGCGGCACCGGCATCGCGTGGGCCGCCGACGTCGCGGGCAAGCACCGCTGGGGGTTCGTGAAGGGCGGCTTCGAGAAGGTGGTGCGGCCGCGCCCGAAGGCGATGGCGTACCTCGTCGTCTACGCCGAACTCGCCCTGGGGCTGGGCCTGGTGTTCGGGTTCCTCACGCCGATCGCCCTGGTCGGAGGGCTGCTGCTGAACCTGCTCTACCTGGTGCTGATGATCCACGACTGGGCCGAGCAGGGCCAGAACGCCATGATGGCGCTCATCTCCCTCGTCGCGCTCTTCGCCATGGGCTGGCAGGCCTGGTCCCTGGACGCGGCCTTCGGACTCTTCCTGTGACCGCCCGGTACGACCTTCCGGAGGCGGACGACTTCACCCGCCCCTACTGGGACGCGGCGGCCCAGGGGCGGCTGCTGCTGCGCCGCTGCGCGGACTGCGGGCGGGCGCACCACTACCCGCGCGAGTTCTGCCCGTTCTGCTGGGCCGGGGAGGACCGGGTGGCGTGGGAGGCGGCGAGCGGCCGCGCGACGCTCTACACCTGGTCGGTGATCCACCGCAACGACCTCCCGCCGTTCGGGGAGCGCGTCCCGTACACGGCGGCGGTGGTCGACCTGGCGGAGGGGCCGCGCATGATGACGGAGGTCGTCGGCTGCGAGCCCGCGGACCTGGCGATCGGCATGCCGCTGACGGTGACCTTCCGCGAGGCGGCGGACGGGGTGGCGGTGGCGGTCTTCCGCCGGGCGGAGGGCTAGGCGGGGGCGGCGCGGCGCGGCGCGCGGGCGGGGCAGCGGGGGCTGGCGGGGCCGCATCGGACGTACGGCCACCAGCGCCGCGCCGTATCGGCCCCGCCGCCGTCCCGCGCCCGTGCCGCGCCCGCGCCCGGTGCCGTGTCGCGCACGTGCCGAGGCCGCGTGCCGTGCCCGTGCTCGGGCCCCGCCGCCCCGCGCCCACCGGCCTTTACGGCCAGAGCAGTTCGCGGGTCCAGGTTCCGTCCGGGGTCAGGCGGTACCGGAGGCGGGTGTGGCGGCGGGCGGCGTCGCCCTGGAAGAACTCGACCTCGACGGGGGCCAGGACGTACCGGGTCCACGTGGGCGCCGGAGCGTCCGGCTCGGCCCCGGCCCGCTCCCAGGCCGCCGCCGACGCGCGCACCAGCTCCTCCGTCGAGCCGAGGACCTCGCTCTGCCGGCCGGTCAGCGCGGCGGCCAGCGCACCGCGCGAGCGGACCGCCAGATCGGCCCGGCTCTCCTGCGGGCCGCAGGCGGTGACCCGGCCCCGGAGGCGGATCTGGCGGGCCACGGCGGGCCAGTAGAACCCCAGAGCGGCATCCGGGCAGCCGGCCAGCTGCTCGCCCTTCGCGCTGCTGACGTGCGTGGCGAAGTGCCAGCCCCGGGCGTCGGCGTCGTGCAGCATCAGCGTCCGCACGTCGGGCCGGCCCTCCGCGTCGACCGTCGCCAGGCTCATCGTGTGCGGCTCCGGCTGCCCCGCCCTGGCGGCGTCCGTGAACCACTCGCGGAACAGCGGCAACGGCTCGGCCGGCGCCGTTCCGGGGTCGAACGTGGGGAGCGGTCCGTCCCACACGCGCAGGGAGTGCAGGGTGGCGCGGAACTCTTCGCTGCCGATCTCACCAGTCATCCCCCCAGGCTAGGGCGTCCCTGTCGGGTCCTGCCGGGTCCTGCCGTGCCCGGCAGCGCGCCGCCAGGTCAGCCGGCGCCAGGAAGAGCACGGCGTCGGCGCCGCTGCCGCCGACTGCACGGCCGTCCCGCCGCCGTCGACGTCGGCTGGGCGGGCGACCCCGTGGGGATCGCCCGCCCGGTACCGGACGGCGAGCCGCGTGCCGGCCGGGTCCTTGCCGCCGCCACTGCCCGCCGGGAGGGCCGCCACCACGGTTCGCCCGTCGGCCTCGAACTCGACCTCGCCCCGGCCCGCCGTGCACGCACTGCTCGTGCGCAGCGTCGCGTGGGCCCGCACGCCGTCGTGGAGCGACCGCAGGTGGCGGACCTCCGCGATCTCGCGCCACCCCCGGCACCGCACCGGCCACCTCCGGCACCGCACCGGCCGCACCGGCCACCTCCGGCCGCACTGGCCGCGCCAGCCACCCCCGGCCACCCCCGGCCGCACCGGCCCCACGTGTGCCCACTGCGACGCCCATGTGTGCCGGCTTCCGTACCGGTTGCGGTGGAAGGGGGCGCGCCACGTCGTGCGCGGGCGCCGAACTCGTTTCCGTACCGCTCGAAACGCCATGCGGTGGGCCGGCGCGCGGCGGGACACGGGCAGGTCCCCGGGAATCCCGGCGGAGTGACAGCCCTTGGTCACGGTTTGGCCGAAAAGCATCCGCTACGGACGTCCGTTCATATGATGTGCCTCCTTCGAACGGCTTCTGGTGGGGGTACCGATGGTCAGAGATGGAAGACGGCGTACGAACGGCCCCGTCCGGCGGGCGCTGGTCGCCCTGCTCGTGGCGGGCGTGGCGGTCGCCTGCGGACCGGCGGACGGCGGGGCTCCCGCCGTGACGCCTCCACCGGTTTCCTCGCCAGCGTCCCCGGCCGCGAGCCCGACGCCGACACCGACGCCCACGCCCGAGGCGGCGCCCCCGACGCCCTCCCCGACGGTGTCCCCCTCTGCCGCCGCCGCGGCCGTGCCGAGCCCCTCGCCCACCCGGGCGGCCGCCCCGCGCGCCGCCGACCCGAAGCCGCCCGCCACCACCCAGGCGCCCCGGCCCGCGACGAAGCCGGCGGTCCGGCCGACGACGCAGGCAGCGACCCGGCCGGCGCCCGCCGCGTGCGAGATCGTTTCCAACGCCGGCAACTGCTACAACGCGGGCCAGTTCTGCCGCAAGGCCGACCTGGGCCGGTCCACGCACGCGGGGAACGGGCGGCTGATCCACTGCCGCCTGGACGGCAGCCAGCCGCGCTGGCAGTACTGACGACGCCGACGGCCGGCACCGGCTGCCGGAGGCCGTCGGCTAGCGGCCCAGCAGGATCGTTCCCGAGGAGCAGAACCAGCCGCCCGTGCCCGAGGCCAGGGCGACCTCGGGCAGCCGGCCGCCGGCCTTCACGACCTGGCCGGCGCCCGCCTCGCCGCGCAGCTGGCGGACCGCCTCGACCAGCAGGAACAGCCCGCGCATGCCCGGATGGCAGGCGGAGAGTCCGCCGCCGTCGGTGTTGACCGGGAGTTCGCCGTCGCGCAGCAGGCGGCCCTTCTCGACGAAGGCGCCGCCCTCGCCCTTGGCGCAGAACCCGAGGTCCTCCAGGGTCACCAGGGTCATGTACGTGAACGCGTCGTAGATCTCGGCGAGGTCCACGTCCGCCGGGGTCAGGCCGGCCCGCTCGAAGGCCAGGCGGCCGGAGACCGCCGCCGGGGAGACGGTGAAGTCCTCCCATTCCGACATGGTGGTGTGGGAGACCGAGGCGCCCGCGCCCAGGACCCAGACGGGAGCCTTGGCGGTGTCCGGTACGTAGTCCTCCGCCGCCAGCAGCACCGCGCAGCCGCCGTCCGAGCGGATGCAGCAGTGCAGTTTGGTGAACGGGTCGGCGATCATCTCGCCGGACAGCACCTCGTCCACGGTGATCGGTTCACGGAACATCGCGTCGGGGTTCGCGGCCGCGTTCGCCCGGGCCTGCACGGCCACCGAGGCGAGCTGTTCCAGCGTGGTGCCGTACTCGTGCATGTGGCGGCGGGCGGCCATCGCGTACTTGGAGATCAGCGTGTGGCCGTACGGGACCTCGAACTGCAGCGGTCCCCGCCCCCCGAAGGAGAGGTTCGCGGTCCGGCGGCGGGCCTTGATGTCCGCGCGGGCGGTGGACCCGTACACCAGCAGGACGGCGTTGGCGTGCCCGGCGGCGATCGCGTCCGCCGCGTGGGCCGCCATGACCTCCCAGGTGGAGCCGCCGACCGAGGTGGAGTCGACCCAGGTGGGACGCAGGCCCAGGTACTCGGCCACCTCCACCGGGGCGAGGGTGCCGAGCCCGGCCGAGGCGAAGCCGTCGATGAGGGAGCGGTCCAGCCCGGAGTCGGCCAGGGCGCGGCGCGCGGCCCGGGCGTGCAGGGCGTACGGGGTGGGGCCGTCCACCCGCCCGCAGTCCGAGAGGGCGACACCGACGGCCGCGACCCGGCGGCGCGGTGCGGGGGAGGGCAGGGGGCGGGGCTGTCCCGTCGGTCCAGGCATGGGGAGGACGGTATATCTGACGATGCGTCAGACGCTAGTGCGCCGTCCGCCCGGGCGCCGTCCGCCCGGGCGCCGTCCGCCCGGGCGCGGGCCGCCCGGGCGCGGGCCGCCCGGGCGCGGGCCGCTCTCATATACACAAAACCGAGCCCACCAGACAT
>NZ_JBHXQN010000082.1:0-19111 GCF_042717785.1 Streptomyces sp. NPDC058619 | reverse complement strand
TCCGCCGCTACGTCATCTGGCGAAACCGCCACGCCGACGACCGGCGCCTACGCGCCGTCGTCGACAGGGCAAACGTTGCCTGACGCGGCACTAGCCTCCGGCGGGCGGGCGGGTGCCGTGACGGTCGTCGCCGCGAACGAGCGCCCGCCGGACCTGGCTTGAGCGGCGGGCGCGGAGCGCACCGGTACGGACGGACACCCGTGCCACGGTCGGGGCGGGCTGGTGGCGGCGAACCCTGCCGGGGGCCTCCGCGGTGTGCGGTCCCGGTGGGGCCGCCGCGGACCGCCGGCCGGAGCGCGCACCCGGGGGCGGCCGCCGGCACGGCACGGCCCTGCGCCGACGCGGCCGTGAACTACGTGACCGGCGCGGAGGACGACGCCCTGAGAGTGGTCGGGACGATCACCCCGTCGGCTTCACGGGTCAGTTCAGGGGGCACGGGGCCGTCCGGGAGGTGTCCCGTGCGGCCGGGAGGATCACCTGTACGTTCCCCGTGATGTGCGCCGTGTTCTCCGTGGACGGCGGGGGCGGCAGGGGCCGCGGGTCCGCTGGGGTGGGCTCCTCCTCCAGTTCAAGACCCGTTCGGCCCCCTCGCACGAGGTGGCCGACGGGCCGCGCGACGGGGCGGAAAGCCCCAGCCCGGTGCGGTACGAGCGCCTGTCGGCGCCGACGGGAACCACGCCGTCGAGGGTGCCCGATCTCGCGTACGGCCTGACGATGGGCGGGATGCGCCCGGCAGGCCAGATCGGAGAGAAGCATGAGTGACCTCAAGTTCGAACAGAAGCGCTCGCTGTCACGCCAGGAGGCGGCTGACCAGCTGACGGCGCTGGCGTCCGCGTTGAGGGAGGGCGGGGACGTCGAGCTGGAATTCGGCACCGGGATGCTGAGCCTCCGGATCCCCGACGACCTTCGTGCCGAGATGGAGGTCGAACTCGAGGACGGGCAGATCGAGCTGGAGATCGAGTTCACGTGGCCGGCCGTACGGAACCGGACAGGGTCCTCGCGGGCCGCCGAGAGCACGAAGAAGGCCGCGGGCACGAAGGCGGCCACGGGCACGAAGAAGGCCGCGGGGCGCAAGAGCGCGCCCTCCGAGCCCGGCCGGAGGGCGACGGGCACCAACCGGAGCACGGGCGCGAAGCCGTCCCCCACGAAGACGCCCTGAGCCGGCCGCCGGCGGCCTTGCCGTCGGCGGCCAGCAGGACGCCGATTCCCGCGATCGCCACGACGAAGCCCGTCACGATGAGGGTGCGCTGCGCCCGCCGCTTCGCCAGGCGTTCGGCGAGCAGGCCGAGGCGAGCAGGCCGAGGGTGGCGGCCGTGAAGACCACGCCGGTCTGGAAAATGGGCGCGGCGTCTGCGCGCACGGCCACCTTCGGCGGCTCGCCGCAACTGACGCACCCACGTGGTGATCCAGCCAGACCGTCAGCGTACGCCCGGGCCTCCGCACCGGGCCGGACATCGACAGGGCGCCCCTGAGTGGCCCACCCCTCGGATTCGAAGGGTCCACGGGAGGGTCCGTGTCTTTCGATCCCAGGCGGGTGCGCTCCGCGGGATGCCGGATCGGCGGTGCCGAATCGTGGGGGGCGGGCGGGGCGGGGCGGACGGACGGCCGGTCACCTGCCGGGCGGGGCGGGGCCGGCCCGCCGCGTACGGGCGGGGCGTACGGGCGCGACTGCTGGGCGGGGCGTACGGGCGCGACTGCCGGCCCGCCGCGTACGGCGGGGGGGGCTAGCCCGCCGCGTACCGGGCGCGGAGGGCTTCCGTGGCGGCCGCCAGGGCCTCCGCGTTCGTCAGGCCCAGCCGGTGGACCCGGTCCGCGTACGCCTGCGCCGCCGCGGCGGCCTCCCGCGCCGGGCCCTCCCCCGGGGCCGCGACGAACGTGCCGTTGCGGCCCCGCGTCTCGACCACCCCGTCCGCCTCCAGCGCCCGGTACGCCTTCGCGACGGTGTTGGCGGCCAGCCCCAGCTCCTCCGCCAGCCCCCGCACGGTCGGCAGCTTGAAGCCCGCCGGCAGCCTCCCCGACCGGGCCCGGTCGGCGATCTGCGCGCGCAGCTGTTCGTACGGGGCGGCCGAGCCGGCCGAGCCGTCGATGGCGATCTTGAGGGTCGTCGAGGTCACGCGGCTGATTCTGTCCCATCGGCGGTAAATTGGGAGGCGTCGCGGACGAGCCCGCACGTAGCGTCGTCCGCATGACCGTTCTCCTGCGGGACCTCCGCCACGACGACCCCTCGGACGCGGACGCCGTCGCACGGGTCCGCCGGGCGGCCCTCCCCTTCCTGATCACCACCGCCGCGGGCGTCACCTTCGAGGCGGCCTCCGCCCACCCCGACCGGCAGTTGCGCGTGCTCGTCGCCGAGGACTCCGACGGCCGGGTCGTCGGCACCGCCCAGGTCGGCGTCGTCCACGACAGCCCGGAGCCCGGGCAGGCCTATGTCAACGCCCACGTCGACCCGGCCCACCACGGCCGCGGCGCCGGCGCCCTCCTGCTGCGCGGCGCCGAGGAGCACCTCGCCCGCCACGGCGCGGTGGACCTGTACGCCTGGGTGCTCGACGAGCCGTACAGCCGCGCCTTCGCCGAACGGCACGGCTACCAGCCCGGCCGTTCCGCGCACTTCCTGCGCCTGGACCTCGCGGCGGCCGTGCTGCCCGCGCTGCCGGAGCCGCTCCCGGAGGGGGTGGAACTGCTCCCCGGGTCGGCCTTCGCCGCCGATCCGCGTCCCCTCTTCCTCGCCGACTCCGAGGCGACGGCCGACGAGCCGGGCGACGTCTCCATCGCGCTCGACGACTACGAGGACTGGCTCGCACGCACCTGGAACAACCCGACCCTCGACAAGGAGCTGACCACCGTCGTCCTGGTCGGCGGGGAGGTGGCGGCCTTCACCGCCGCGCAGACCGACGGGGCCACCCGGTACGGCTCGGCGATGACCGGCACCCTGCGCGCGTTCCGCGGCCGGGGCCTGGCCAAGCTCGCCAAGACCGCCTCCCTGCACCGGGCCCGTGCGGCCGGGTACACCGAGGCGTTCACCGGCAACGACGCGGGGAACGAGCCGATGCTCGCCGTCAACGACTGGTTCGGTTACGAGATCTGCGCGACCGAGACCCGCTACACGAGGAAACTGGGGACAGAGTGAGCGAGCAGCGACTGACCGTCGTCCTGACCAAGGCCGGACGCGTCAAGATCCGCTACCCGGCGGCCCGGGTGGCCGACGACGGCGACCGGATCACCGTACGCGCCCCCTGGGCGGCCGGGGCCGCGCGGGACTTCGGCTTCGTGCGCTTCGAGCCGGGCGACGTGTTCGTGGAGCACTTCTGGCGGACCCGCTGGTACGCGGTCAAGGAGGTCCGGACCGGTGACGGGGTCCTCAAGGGCTGGTACTGCGACGTCACGCGCCCGGCCCTGGTGCGCGGCGAGGAGATCCTGGTGGACGACCTGGACCTGGACCTGTGGGTCTCGGCGGACGGGACGTCCGTACTGCGCCTGGACGAGGACGAGTTCGCAGCGAGCGGCCTCGCCGTGTCGGACCCGGAGGCGGCTGCCCAGGCCGTACGGGCGCTGGACGCGCTGGACGACCAGGCCCGCACCCCGGCGGGCCTGCCGGCGCTCCTGCGCTAGGCGGTCGACGGACGGTCCCGGGCGGTCCCCCGCGGGCGGGGAGACGCCGTCGCCCTCCCGTGGGGAGCCGGGAGGGCGACGGCCCGGGATGGTCCGGGGCCACACCCTACGCACGGGACAGGGGCGCCGATAGGCATATGACAACGGAAGTTCCGGATGCCCTGATGCCGCCGCTCTAGGCGTCCGCGTCGTAGACGCCGGCTTCCACTTCGAGGGCCAGTTCCTGCAGGACTCCGATGGCGGAGACGTCCGTCCGGCCGGCGTCGTGGGCGATGGCGAGGCTGGTGAAGGCCAGGCTGAACCCGGCGACCATGGTCTGCAGCGCGGGCCCGAGCGCCTCCGCGACGAGGCGGGCCACCTGCTGCGGGGAGGACTCCGCGGGCACGCTGATCGAGGGCAGCATCTCGTTCAGCAGCTTGGTGACGACTCTCGTCTCCAGTTCGGGGCCGTCGTCGTCCTCGCCGGCCTCCGCGGCCCGGCGGATCTCCTGGGCTTCCGTGAGGATGCCGATGACTCGCTTGAGAACCTCTGCGCGCTCCATCCCCGGAGCGTAGCCGCCCGCCCCCGGCACCGACCGACGCTTACCGGGGCGCGTCCCGTCGCGACCCGCCGGCCAAGGCCCCACCCGGCCGGCCAGGGCCGCACCCATACGTCCGGACCCGGACGGAAACCCTCGGCCGCGCTGGCGAACGGGCCGTGCGGGGGCGGTTCCTGAGGGGCTGCTTACCGGTGCCTTAAGTGGAGCCTAAGGATCGGCCTTCGGGGGCCTGGGCTCGGGAAACGGGGGGTTCGGCGGGCTAGCTTGGCTGAGCCAGGGAGGGCCGGAGGCGGCGCCGCATCCCCCGTCGGGGGCGGCGCCGCACTGCCCGACACCGCTGGCGCACCCCTGTCTTGCGCTCCGAAGGAGATCCACCCATGCCCGTACGCCGCACCGCCACCCGTATCGCCGCCGTAGGTCTCGCCCCGCTCGCGGTGGCCGCGTACGCCGTCGCTCCCGCGGCCGCCCACGGGTCGATGACGGACCCGGTGAGCCGGGTGGCGGCGTGCTACGCGGAGGGGCCGGAGTCGCCCAAGTCCGCCGCGTGCAAGGCGGCCGTGGCGGCGAGCGGGGCGCAGGCGTTCTACGACTGGAACGCGGTGAACATCGCCAACGCGGCCGGGCAGAGCAAGTCGCTGATCCCGGACGGGCAGCTGTGCTCGGCGGGCAACAGCAAGTACAAGGGGCTGGACCTGGCCCGCGCCGACTGGCCGTCGAGCCCGATGACGGCGGGCGCGCACACCTTCCGCTACAAGGGGACCGCCCCGCACAAGGGGTCCTTCGAGCTGTACGTGACGAAGGACGGGTACGACCCCGCCAAGCCGCTGAAGTGGTCCGACCTGGAGGCCGCGCCCTTCCTCAAGTCCACCGACCCGGGCATGCAGAACGGCGACTACGTCTTCTCCGGCACCGTGCCGAAGAAGACCGGCCGCCACCTGATCTACAGCATCTGGCAGCGCTCGGACAGCCCGGAGGCCTTCTACACCTGCTCCGACGTGGTCTTCGGCAAGGACAACGGCGGCAGCAGCGGCAGCGGGGGCGGCTCGGGCACCGGCGGTACGACGGGCGGAGTCAACGGCGGCGCCGGCGCCACGGCCGGCGGCACCGGCACCGGCACCGCGGGCGGCGGAAGCACCAAGCCGAGCACGAAGCCCACCGCGAAGCCGAGTTCCACACCCTCGGACCAGCCCGGCGGCGAGCCGTCGGACCAGCCCGGCACCGGCCCGGTGGCCCAGGTCCCGACGGACCAGCAGATCGCCGCCGGCGCGGACAAGTCCTCGGTGGAGCACAACGGCCACGGCGACAACGACCCGAAGACGAACGGCAAGGCCGCCTCCGCCCCGGTCCCGGCGGGGTCGTCGGACGGCCCGAACCTCGCGGAGACCGGCGGCAGCAGCGCCACCCCGGTCATCGCGATCGGCGGGGCCGCCGTCCTGGCCGTCGGCGCGGCCGTGCTGTTCGGTGTGGCCCGCCGCCGTACGACGGCGGGCCGCCACGGCCGCTAGCCAGTACGCCGGCTCCCCGGCCGCAGGTCTGCGGACGTGCGGCCGGGGCCGGGGCGCCGGACCGCCCGTGCGTCAGTCGAAGACCGACGCGCAGGTGGTCCGTTCGGCGTGGGCCGGGTCGAGGGCGTTCAGTGCCTCGTGCCAGGCGATCCGGTCGGTGAGCCCGATGGCGACGTGCTCCGAGAAGTCCACCGCGCACAGGTCCTGGAGCACGACGTTCCGTACGTTCGGGCCGTCCAGGAACTGGCTCCGGTACGGGGTGACCACCTGGTCGTACTTGGTCGCGATCACCGTGTACTTGACGCCGGGGACGGTGTCCCCGCCCGCGTTCAGCTTGTTCTGGAAGGCGGATCCGGCGATCTGGTCGGCGAGGCCCGGGGTCGCGGAGCTGATCAGGTCCTCGGCGCCGGGGAAGTACGGGAGCAGCTTGGTGAGGCCGAGCAGTGTGGTGCCGTGGTTGTCGGGTGCCAGTCCGATCAGGGCGTTGACCTTGTCGGCGCCGCCCAGGAACTTCAGGTAGTAGCGCGGCATCATGCCGCCCTGAGAGTGCCCGATGACGTCGGTCTTGGCGGAGCCGGTCGCGGCGAGGACCCGGTCGACGAAGACGTCGAGCTGGCCGGCCGACTTGTCGATGGGTCCGAGCCCGTTGAAGAAGGGCACGCCGGGCAGTTGCCCGTAGTCGAGCGAGTAGACGCAGTAGCCGCGGTGGACGAGGTAGGGGGCGAGGCCGAGCCAGTTGTCCACGGAGTTCCCGAAGGTGCCGTGGACGAGCACGACGGGGCGCGGGTGCGCGGCGGACGGCTTGCAGGACCAGTTGTTCCAGCCGCTGCTGGGTGCGGACGCGGCCTGCGCGGCGCCGGTGGGGGCGACGAGCGCTGCGGCGGCGAGGGTGAGGACGGCCAGCGGGCGGAGCAGGCGTCTCCAGGGCAGCATCGTGTGATCTCCTTGCGGTTGCGACTCAAGGGGATGGCGCGGGGGGATGGGGCGTGGGGGCTCGTCCCGTGATCCGGATCACAAGGGGTGCTGCTGCCGCCAAATTACGGGCGGGTAGCAAAACTGGGAAGTTACGCGTCGGTAAAAAATCGCCGTGTCGTCCCGCGGCCTGATAAGCGGGCCGGCAACCCGCCGAGCCGCCCGCCGCACCGCCCGCCATACCGCCCCGTCACGCCACCCGCCGCAGCGCCCGGCATACCGCCCCGTCACGCCGCCCGCCGCACCGCCCCGTTACGCCGCCCGCCCCGCGGCGAGCGTGCCGCGGGCGATGGCGTGCGGCCCGAAGCGGGCCCGCACCCGGTCCGTGACGGCCTCCAGGCGGCGGGCCTTCTCGTCCCCGGGGTCGAAACTGAGCTGCCGCGCGGCCCGTTCGGCCGGGGCCAGGTCCTCGGCCCGCAGGGACAGCGCGCGGACCCGGGCCCGCTGCAGGCCGAGGCCCGCGTACAGGGCGTAGGCCGTGGCGGTCAGGACGGCGGAGTGCGCGGTGGGTTCGGCCAGGGTGCGGGTGCGGGTGAGCGTGGTGCGGTCGGCGCAGCGGACGGTGAGCGAGAGCGTGCGGCAGACCTGTCCCTGCCCGGGTCCTTGTGTACGAAGCCGGGCACCGAGTTCCTCCGTCAGCGAGAGCAGCGCCCGCCGGTGCCGTACGGGGTCCAGCTCGTCCCGGTCGAAGGGCCGTTCGGCCGCGACGGCCCGGGCGGCCGAGCCCGGCCGGACGGCGGTGGGGTCGATCCCCAGGGCACGCTCGCGCACCTCGCGGCCGAGCCGGGCCCCGAGGATCCGCCGCAGCGCGGCGGGCGGGGCGGCGGCGACCCGCCCGACGGAGTCGAGACCGTAGGAGCACAGCGTCCGGGCGGCCTTGGCCCCTACCCCGTCGAGGTCGGTGACGGGGCGGCCGGCCAGGAACTGCGCCACGGCGGCGGGCTCGTCGGGGACGACCAGGGTCTCGCCGGGGCGGGCGTCGCGCGCGGCGGTCCGGGCCAGCATGGGGTTCCCGGCGATGCCCGCGGCGGCGTCCACCCCGTACAGGGCCAGGGCCCGGACCCGGACCACGGCGGCCAGCCGGACGGCGTCGCAGCCGAAGTAGCGCAGCGCGCCCCGGACATCGGCGAGGGCGGCGTCGGGCGGCAGTGCCTGCACGACCGGGGTGAGGCCGCCGAGCAGCGCCAGCACCCCGGCGTACGCCTCCGCCCCGAGCGGGCCCCCGTCGGCGGGGCGCAGCCGCAGGCACATCACGGCCCGCGGCGCGCCGGCGCGGGTCATCCCGCGCTCCCCGGGCTGGAGTGCCACAGCTTGCGGCCGGTCGCGGGGCCGGTGCCCGGGGGCTGGAGGTCGGCCCAGGGGTTCATCTCGTACCCCGTGGACATGCGGATCCGGCGGCCGGTCCCGGCCCCGGGCGCCTGCGGCTCGGATCCGTTTCCCGCCGCGCCGCCGTCGCCGCGGTCCCCGCCGCCATCGCCGCCGTCCCCGCCCGCGCCCCGACCGTCCCCGCCCGCGCCCCGACCGTCCCCGCCCGCGGCCAGGCGGGCCGCGACCGCGTCCAGGCCGCCCGACGCCCGCAGTTCCACCAGCTCCGCCAGGTCCCACGCCGCCGCCCCGACCACGCTCAGGCTCTGCGGGCCCCGCCGCTGCACGACACCCCGCACCAGCAGCAGGAAGGAGTGGAAGACGGTGTGCGCGCAGCGCTCGTGGCTGTCGTCGAAGAAGGCCAGGTCGACCAGGCCCGTCCCGTCGTCCAGCGTGGTGAAGATGACCCGCCTCCCCGACCGGATCGGCGGGGTCTGGGTGGCCGCCTTGGCCCCCGCGACCAGCACCGTCTGCCCGTGCGCGGTGTCCCGCAGCCGCCGGGCCGAGATCGCCCCCAGCTCGGCCAGGAAGGCGTGGTGGTCGCTCATCAGGTGCCGGGACGCGTCCATGCCGAGGACGCCCAGCTCGGCGCTGAGCCGTTCCGCGTCGGTCAGGTCGGGCAGTCCGACGGAGGCCGTGGACCGGCCTCCCTCCAGCGGGAGTTGGGCGCCCCCGCGGACTCCCGCCGCCCGCTGCGCACCGTGCAGCTCCGTCAAGTGCAAGAGCAGGTCCCGCCGGTTGACACTGAAGCCGTCCAACGCACCGACCTGGGCCAGCCGTTCGGCGACCGGGCGCCCCGGGTGCGCGCGGTCCCAGAAGTCGCGCAGGGAGGTGTAGGGCTGCCCGTCCTCGATCCGGCGCGCCTCGGCCTCGCTGATGCCGAGCACGTCGGACAGGCCGAGCCGCAGCCCCCACACCCCGCCCATTCCCACGCCCACGCCCACGCCGGCACCCTCACCCGCACCCGCACCCGCATCGGACACCAGTTCGATGCGGTGGGCGACCGCCGACCGGTTCACGTCCAGCGGCAGCACCGGCACGCCCCGGCGCCGGGCGTCCGCCAGCAGCAGCCGCTTCGGGTACATCCCCGGGTCGTGGGTGAGCAGTCCGGCGTAGAAGGCCGCGGGGTGGTGCGCCTTCAGCCACGCCGACTGGTAGGTCGGCACCGCGAAGGCCACCGCGTGCGCCTTGCAGAACCCGTACGATCCGAAGGCCGCGACGATCTCCCAGGTGCGGGCGATCACTTCCACCGGGTAGCCGCGCTCGGCCGCCCGCGCCGCGAACCAGACCTTGATCCGCCCCTGCGACTGCGGTTCGGACAGCCCGCGCCGCACCCGGTCCGCCTCGTCGCGCCCGCAGTCGGTCATGACGTGCACGATCTCGATGATCTGCTCGTGGAAGACGACCACCCCGTACGTCCCGCGCAGCGCGTCGGCCAGGTCGGGGTGCGGGAAGCGGACGGGCGCCCGGCCGTGCCGGGCCTCGATGAAGGGCCGCACCATGTCGGCGGCGACCGGTCCCGGCCGGAACAGCGAGATGTCGACCACCAGGTCGTGGAAGGTGGACGGCTGGAGCCGTCCCACCAGGTCGCGCTGGCCCGGGGACTCGATCTGGAAGCAGCCCAGCGTCTCGGCCGAGCGGATCAGCCGGTACGTCGCCTCGTCGCCCGGCGGCACCTGCGCCGGGTCGTCCAGGTCGAGCTCCTCCCCCGTGCCGCGCCGGATCTCCGCGACCGCGTGCGCCATCGCGGACTGCATCCGCACGCCCAGCACGTCCAGTTTGAGCAGGCCGAGGTCCTCGACGTCGTCCTTGTCGAACTGGGACATGGGGAAGCCCTCGCCGCTGGTGGGCACCACCGGCGTACGGGCGAGCAGCGAGGCGTCGGAGAGCAGCACCCCGCACGGGTGCATGGCGGTCCCGCGCGGCAGCGCGTCCAGCGATTCGACGAGCTCCCACAGCCGCCCGTACGACTCCCCGCGCACGTCGCGCAGTTCCGGCAGTTCCTCCAGCGCGGCGCGGGCGTCGCGGGCCCTGATGTGCGGGAAGGCCTTGGCGAGCCGGTCGACGGCGGCCGGGTCCATGGACAGGGCGGCGCCGACGTCCCGGATGGCGTGCCGGACCCGGTAGGTCTCGGGCATGGAGACGGTGGCGACCCGCTCGGCGCCGAACCGGTCGATGATCCGCCGGTAGACCTCCAGCCGGCGGGCGGACTCCACGTCGACGTCGATGTCGGGCAGGACGCGCCGGCGTTTGGACAGGAAGCGCTCCATGAGCAGGCCGTGCTCGACGGGGTCGGCGTGCGCGATGCCGATGAGGTGGTTGACGAGGGAGCCCGCGCCGGAGCCGCGGGCGGCCACCCGGATCCCCATGTCCCGTATGTCGTCTACGACTTGAGCGACCGTCAGGAAGTACGAGGCGTAGCCGTGGTAGGCGATGACGTCGAGCTCCTGGTGCATCCGCTCCCAGTACGCGCGGTCGCCCGCGTAGCCGCGCAGCACCATGCCCGCGGAGGCCCGGGAGGTGAGCACCCGCTGGGCGCTGCGGCGGGCGGCGCCGACGAGCCGGGCCTCGGGGAAGTGCACGGAGCCCATGCCGAGGTCGTCCTCGGGGTCGACCGCGCACGCCTCGGCCGTACGCCGGGTCTCCGCGAGGAGCCGGCGCGCGTCGGCGGGGCGCAGGCCGGCGGCCTCGGCGACCCGGTCGGCGGTCTCGGCCATGGCGGCGGGGTCCTTGAGCCAGCGTTCGCCGGTGTCGAGCGGCCCCCGGGGGTCGATGGGGACCAGCCGTCGGGCGGCGTCGAGGATGTCGGCGACGGGGCCCTGGCCGGGGTCGGCGTACCGGACGGCGTTGCTGAGGACGGCCGGGACGCCCTGCTCGGCGGCGAAGCCGACGGTACGGGCGGCCAGCCGGAGCGAGCCGGGGCCGGTGCCGGTGCGGCCGTGGTGGACGGCCTCCAGGCGCAGGGAGTCCCCGTACACCTCGCGCCAGGGCCCGAGGAGGCGCGCGGCGCGGTCGGGGCGCCCGGCGGCGAGCGCCCGCCCCACCTCGGAACAGGGCCCGAGCAGGACGTACACGCCGCCCCCGCCCAGGGCGCCCCAGGGCACGACCGGCTGCCCGGAACCCGCCCCGCCGGACCCGGCCGGCGCGTCGCCTCCGGCCGCGTGGGCGGCGGTCACCAGCCGGCACAGCTCGGCCCATCCGGCGGCCCCGTCGCGGGCCAGGAAGACCGCGCGGGGGGCGGACTCGTCGATGAAGGCGCCGCCCTTGACCGGGTTCCGCCGCCGGTACGAGACCTCGGCGGAGCCGGCTCCCGACCCGGAACCCGGTACGGCACCGAAGCCGGAACCCGGTACGGCACCGGAACCGGAGGAACCGGAGCCCGGGTGGGCCGCGGCCCACCCGGCCCCGCCGCCGTCCGTGAGCCCCCCGCGCACGAGCCCCGTACGCGGACCGGCGCCGCCCGCACCGGGCCGTCCCGGGCCGGTCGGGCCCCCCGGCCCGGCCGGCCCGGCGACTCCGCCCGACCTGCCCGACGGCGCCGGGGGCGCCACGGCCAGGTCCGCCCCGAACAGCGGCCGGATGCCCGCCTTCGCACACGCCTTGGCGAACCGCACCGTACCCGCGAGGGTGTCGCGGTCGGTCAGGGCGAGGGCGTCCATGCCCCGCTCCGCGGCCCGTTCCGCCAACCGGTCCGGGTGTGATCCCCCGTAACGCACGGAGAACCCCGAAACGGTGTGCAGATGCGTAAAACCAGGCACCCGCGGCCTCCTGCTTCGCTCGAAAGAAAACACCTCCCCCGCTCTCCACCATAGAGCAATTCGAATACACGTGCGAAATACATGTTCGGTCATCCATTCGGTCCTCCCCTGCTGCGCCCCGCACCCGCCGCGCCGAGCGTGGGGGGCATGAACCAGCCCACCGAGAGCACCGCAGCAGGCCCGTCCGGCGGCTTCCTCGCCGAGGTCAAGGACGCCGTGACCGCCCGCGCAGCCCTGCTGGTCCTGGGGGTGCTGGCCCTCCAGCTCGCCTTCATCACCTCGTACATCGGGGCCTTCCACCACCCGAAACCGAGCGACATCCCGATCGCGGTGGCCGCCCCCCTCGCTCCGGTCGCCGAGCAGTCCGCGCAGCAGCTCGGCGCCCTGCCCGGCGACCCGCTCGACCCCCGCACCGTCAAGGACGAGGCCGCGGCCCGCGTCCAGATCCAGAACCGGGACGTCGACGCCGCGCTGATCATCGACCCGTCGGGCACGATCGACCGGCTGCTGGTCGCCAGTGGCGCCGGCGCCTCCCTCTCCCAGGCCGTCGAGGAGGTCGTCAACCTGGCCGAGCAGAGCCAGGGCCGCACCGTCCGGATCGTCGACGTGGCCCCGGCCGCCGCCGGCGACGGACGCGGGCTGAGCGCCTTCTACCTGGTCGTCGGCTGGTGCGTCGGCGGCTACCTGTGCGCCGCGATCCTCGCGATCAGCGCCGGCGCCCGCCCCGCGAACTCCGCCCGCGCCGTCATCCGGCTCGGCGCGCTGCTCGTGTACGCGATCGTCGCCGGGCTGCTCGGCGCGGTCATCGCCGGCCCGGTCCTGGGCGCCCTGCCCTCCATCACGGCGCTGTGGGGGCTGGGCACCCTGGTCGTCTTCGCGGTCGGCGCGATCACCCTGGCCCTCCAGGGGCTGGCGGGCGTGGTCGGCATCGGCCTCGCGATCCTGCTGGTCGTGGTGTTCGGCAACCCGAGCGCGGGCGGCGCCTACCCGTACCCGCTGCTGCCGCCGTTCTGGAGTGCCATCGGCCCGGCCCTGCCGCCGGGCGCCGGCACGTACGCCGCGCGCTCCATCGCGTACTTCAGCGGCAACGGCGCGGGCGGGCCGATGCTGGTGCTGGCCGGCTGGGCGGTCCTCGGCTGCGCGGTCACGCTCGCCTGCGCGGTCTTCCGCAAGGGCAGGCCGGGTCCGGCGGTCGGCAGCGGGCTCCCCGACGACGCGCCGTCCGTACCCCGCTTCGCCGGTGAGGGAACAGCCCCCCGGTGAACAACCCGCTCGTCCGCGACCGACAGCGGCCGGCCGAACAGGCCGTCTCGGGCTGTTCACGCTGCCGTGTGGGTGTTCGTGGTGTTCGTGCTGTGGATCGGCAGCTGGCGGATCCACCTGGTGCTGCCGATGGGCCGTTTCCTCGCGCCCGGCGAGCACCCCGAGGCATGATCGGCCCGTGATCACCACGCTCGCCGTCGAGAACTACCGCTCCCTGCGGAAACTGGTCGTCCCGCTGGGCCGGCTCACCGTCGTCACCGGGGCCAACGGCACCGGCAAGTCCAGCCTGTACCGCTCGCTGCGCCTGCTCGCCGACTCCGCCCGCGGCGGCGCCGTCGCCGCGCTGGCCAGGGAGGGCGGGCTGCCGTCCACCCTGTGGGCGGGGCCGGAGAAGCTCGGGCGGGCGGTGCGCGAGGGGCAGCACCCGCTCCAGGGCACGGTCCGGACCGAGCCGGTCAGCCTGCGCCTGGGCTTCGCGGGCGACGAGTTCGGGTACGCCGTCGACTTCGGGCACCCGGCCCCGGTCCCGGACTCCCTCTTCTCCCTGGACCCCGAGATCAAGCGCGAGTGCACCTGGGCGGGGCCCGTGCTGCGCCCGGCCGCACTGCTGTCGGACCGGGCGGGCCCCGCCGTACGGACGCGCACGGCCGACGGCGGCTGGCACCGGACGCAGAACGCCCTGCGCCCGTACGACTCCGTGCTCAGCGAGCTCGCCGACCCCCAACTGGCCCCCGACCTCCTCGCCCTGCGCGAGCTGATGCGGTCCTGGCGGTTCTACGACCACGTCCGCACCGACGCCGGGGCGCCCGCCCGGACCCCGCGGATCGGTACCCGTACGCCGGTGCTCGGTGCCGACGGCTCGGACCTGCCCGCCGCGCTCCAGACGATCCGGGAGATCGGGGACCACGCCGCGCTGGACGAGGCCGTCGAAGCGGCCTTTCCGGGCAGCCGGGTCTCCGTCACCGAACGGGACGGCCGCTTCGCGCTGGAACTCCACCAGCACGGCCTGCTGCGCCCGCTGGGCGCCGCCGAGCTCTCCGACGGCACGCTGCGCTACCTGCTCTGGACCGCGGCCCTGCTGACCCCGCGGCCGCCGGCCCTGATGGTGCTGAACGAGCCGGAGACCAGCCTCCACCCGGACCTGCTGGAACCGCTCGCGGACCTGATCCTCACGGCCTCGCGGGACACCCAGACGGTGGTGGTCACGCATGCCGCCCCGCTGGCCGGTGCTTTGGCGGCCGGAACCCGCCGGCACCGGGTGGACCTGCGGACGATCACCCTGGTCAAGGAGTTCGGCCGCACCGAGGTCGCGGGCCGCGAGGGCCCGCTGGACGAACCGCTCTGGTACTGGCCCCAGCGCTGACCCCACCGGGAAACGCCCGGGGCAGGGGCCGAACCCGGGGCCACGGCCTCGCCCGGGAGGCGCACGTCCGGCCCCGGGGCCGGAGCCCCGCGTGCCCGCGCCCGAGCCCCGCGTGCCCCCGCCCCGCCTGCCCGGGCCGCCGGACGTCAGCCGGCCCGGTGGGCGACCTCGCCCGCCACCACGACCACCTCCGCCACCGTGCCCGGGATCCACTCCGGGGCGACGGCGAGGATGTCCCGCGACAGCACCACGAAGTCGGCCGCCTTGCCCACGGTCAGCGAACCCCGTTCCGCCTCCAGGAAGTTGGCGAACGCGGAACCCATCGTGTAGCCGTACACCGCCTGCGCCACGTCCACCGTCTCGGCCGGCTGCCACGGGTCGCCGCCGCCCAGCGGGCGGCGCGTCACCGCCGTGTAGATGCCGACCATCGGGTCCATCTCGGCGACGTTCCAGTCGCTGGAGAAGGCCAGCACCGCGCCCGCCTCCCGCAGGCTCCGCATCGGCCACGCCTTGTGCCAGCGGTCCTCGCCGACGTTCTCCGCCCAGTCCTGGCCGGGCCCGGCGATCTCCGGTGCGCAGTGCCGCGGCTGCATGCACGCGACCACGCCCAGCTCCGCGAAGCGCGGCACGTCCGCCGGGTCCAGGCACTCCACGTGCACGACCTGGTGGCGGGCGTCGCGCGGGCCGTTCACCGTACGGGCGTGCTCGACCGCGTCCAGCACGGTACGGATGCCGCGGTCGCCGGTGGCGTGCACGAAGCACTGGAAGCCCCGCGCGTCCAGCCCGGCCAGCAGCTCCGCGAACTCCTCCGCCGGGTAGAAGGTCTCGCCCCGGTGCGCGCCGCAGCCGGTGTACGGCTCCAGCAGCGCGGCCGTGCGCGGTTCCACCACGTCGTCGATGTACAGCTTGAGCGGGCCCACCCGCAGCCGGTCCCCCGCGTACATCCGGGCGGCCGCCGCGAAGCCGTCGAGCTCCTCCTCGGTGGTGCCGCGCGGGTGGAACAGCGCGGCGACGATCCGCGAGCGCATCCGCCCCTCCGCCCGGGCCCGCTCGTAGAGCTCCAGGTCGTCGAGGGAGTTCTGCGGTTCCACCACGGTGGTGATGCCGAAGCCGATGGCGTCGTCGAGGCTCTTCACGAGCCGCCCGTACTGCCGCTCCGGCGAGGCCCACGGCACGCCGAGGGCGCGCAACTCCCGGTGGCCGTCGCGGGAGAGCCCCTTGACGGCGAAGTCCGTGACGAATCCGGTGGGCTCGCCGGTCTCCGGGTCGGTCGCGGCCGTGCCGAACGGCAGGTCGGTGCGGTCTCGGGTCACGCCCAGGCGCCGCATGGCCGCGGTGTTCAGCCAGGCCGTGTGCACGTCGTACGAGAGCACGATCGCGGGGGTGTCCCCGGTGACCGGGTCCAGGTCGGCCGCGCACGGCATCCGCCCGCCCGGAACGGCCGAGTAGTCGAAGGCCTCCGCCTCGATCCACTCCGTGTCCGGGTTCGCCTCCCGCCACGTGCCGATCCGGTCGAGGATCGCCTCCAGGGTCCGGACCCCTGCCAGCTGCACGCAGGCGTCGTCGGAACCGAGCCGGACGTGGTTGTGCGCGTCGATGAAGCCGGGCAGCACCAGCTTCCCGCCCGCGTCGAGCACCTCGGTGCCGGGCCCGTACCACTGCCCGGCGTCGGCGTCGGCGCCGACCCAGACGATCCGGCCGTCGTGCACGGCGAGGGCCTCTGCCTCGGGCAGGGCGGGGTCCACGGTGTGGATGCGGGCTCCGATGAGCAGCAGGTCTGCGGGGAAGGGGCGCGATGACATGGGGTGGTGCTCCTGTGCGGCGTGGACGGGTGCGGGGGGACGGGGAGGCCGGGGGCGGACGGGGAGACCGGGGGGCCGGGGCGGGTGCGGGAGGGGTCAGGCGGCCGGCGCGTGCACGGGTGTCCGGCGTACGAGGGCCGCGTACGTGAGCCCGGACACCAGCGCGCCGAGCAGGGTGAGGTCGGCGCCGCCGAGCGGGGCCACCAGCGGGCCGGTCCACAGCTCGGAGTCGCAGGTCAGGGCCGCGAAGGCCATGCCGGCGAGCAGGGCGGCCAGACCGGCCGGGTGGTAGCCGGCGCGGTACCAGTAGGCGCCCGCGCGCCCGGCGTGCAGCGCGTCGGAGTCGTAGCGGCAGCGGCGCAGCAGCATGTCGGCGAGGAAGACCCCGCCCCAGGGCGCGAAGACGATGATCAGCAGGGAGAGGAAGGAGAGCAGGGAGGTGGTGAAGTCGGTGAGGAACAGTGCGCCGAGCGAACCGGCGGCGGTGACGGCGGCGCTGATCAGGATGGCACGGGCCCGGCTCCAGGGAATGCCGAGGACCTGGAGGTTCAGGCTGGAGGAGTAGAGCGTGATGATCGAGTTGGTGACGGAGCCGCCGAGGACCAGGGCGAGGAACAGGGACTGGAACCAGCCCGGCAGCAGGCTCTCGGCCCCCGCGACCGCGTCGGTCATGTCGGTCTGGGTGGCGGCGGCCACTCCCGCGACGCCGAGGGCCACGGAGGAGACGAAGCCGCCCAGGGCCCCCGTCCAGGTGATCGACTTCAGCGTGGTGGTGCGGGGCAGGTAGCGGGTGTAGTCGGCGGGCATCGGCAGGTACGAGAACGGCCCGGCCAGCATGACCACGAAGGCCAGGCTCCAGCCGGACAGCCCGGGGGCGGCGGCGGGTGCGGAGGTGTCGGCGCCCGGCAGGACGAAGACGAGGAGCACGCCGAAGCCGGCGGCGAGGACGTAGGCCATCCAGCGCTCGGCGAACTGCACGGTGGCGTGGCCCCACATCGCCACGGCGAAGGTCAGCGCGAGGGTGAGGGCGAGCGCGAGGGCGCGGACGCCGTTCCCGGTGCCGAGGCCCGTCTCGGCGAAGAAGACCTCCAGGGCCAGCGTTCCGACCACGGTGTTGACGATGGTGTACCCGATGCTCACCACCCAGTTCAGGACGCCGGCGGGGAAGTTCCCGCGGACCCCGAAGGCCGCGCGGGAGATGACCAGGGTGGCGGTGCCGGTGCGGATGCCGCTGAGGCCGGCGGCGCTGACGGCGAAGAAGGACAGTCCGCTGATCACGACCACCGCGGTGGCCTGCCAGAAGGAGAGGCCGAAGGCCACGGCGAGGGCCCCGTTGATCACGTAGGTGAAGGTGAGGTTCGAGCCGAACCAGAGCCAGAAGAGGTCCTTGGCGCTGCCGTGGCGCTCGGCGTCGGGGATGGGGTCGATGCCGTGGGTCTCGACCCGGAAGACCTCGTCGACGTCGGGCGTCGTCTCCTGCTGTGTCATGCGCCGTACCCCTGATCTTCGACCCGCGGGAGCCCGCGGGGGCCCTGCGGGACCGCTCCGGACCGCACTGGACATTGAACGACGTTCTAGGTTCTTGAATGACATTCAAGATGCGGGGCGGACCGGGGCCGCGTCAAGACCTTGTCCGGGATAAGGTCGGGACCCGAAGATCAGGAGGGCGGACCGGTGGCGGGAGCGGCACGGCGGCGCGACGGGCAGATCGCCCAGGAGCGGATGCTGGAAGAGGCCATGGCGGCGATCGCCGAGGACGGGCTGGCGGCGCTCACCATGTCCGCGCTCGCCGAGCGGCTCGGCACCAGCGGCGGCCACATCCTGTACTACTTCGGCAGCAAGGACCGCCTGCTGCTGGAGGCGCTGCGCTGGAGCGAGGCCCAACTCACCACGGAGCGAGCCGGGTTGCTGAGCCGACGGGTCACCGCGCACCGCAAGCTCGCCCTCTTCGCCGAGCTGTACCTGCCGCGCGGCCCGCGGGACCCGCGCTGGACGCTGTGGATCGAGCTGTGGGCCCGTACGGCCTCCAACGAGCCGCTGCGCGCCGCCCAGCAGGAGATCGACGACGGCTGGCAGCGCGACCTGGAGGCCCTCCTCGCCAAGGGCGTCGGCCAGGGCCGCTTCGCCCCGGTGGACGTGCCCGGCCGGGCCTCGGAGCTGCTGGCCCTGCTGGACGGGCTCAGCACCCGCGTGGTCCTGGGCCAGCCCGGCGCGGACCGTTCCGCCGCCCTGGAACGGGCCCGCTCGGCCACGGCAGCCCTGATCCCGCACCTCTAGCCTCGCCGTTTCGGTTGGGGTTGCTGGGCGGTTGAGTGTGGCTGTTCGAGGCGGTGTCGGTCGGTGGGCATGGCGAGTGCCCGGCGCGGTGGTCGGGTTCTCCGGGGTCCTTCGGGTGTGGGCGGGCAGGATGGGTAGCTGTCAGTTGGCCGGGCGGGGCAGTGCGGCGAGGCGGTGAAAGGCCGTGGCCAGCTCGTTGCTCCAGGGCCAGGTCGCTGAGATCCGCAAGCGCAAACTGCGGCCGCCGCGAGTGAGGCGGGCGGCGACGTGCAGGTGCCGGTAGCGGAGCTTCTTGGGTTCGGCGGTGGCCAGCTCGCCGTCCAACAGCAGGACGCGGGTCCAGGCGAGCAGGTCGATCGCGGTCAGGGAAAGTTCCAGCCAGGCCGCGTTGGCTTCGAAGCGGCGGGAGGGGAAGCGGCCGAAGCCGGTGGTCTTGCCGCACCGGATGTGGTCCTCGACGGTGGCGTGTCCGCGGTGGCGGACCTCCAGAAACTGGGCGGAGCCGCCGCCCGCGAACGGGGTGTCGGTGAGGAACACCTGATGCCGCAGGCCCTCGTCCTGGTCGAACAACGACAGTTGGGCGCCGGGGTGCGGACGCTCGCGTCGCACGATGATGCGGGTGCCGGCCGGGTAGCCGTTCAGGTCGACCATGCCGGTCA